>NZ_JBITMP010000002.1:0-460631 GCF_044466425.1 Nonomuraea sp. NPDC049400 | reverse complement strand
AGCAGCCAGTCGAAAGACTCGGTCTGCAGGGCCAGAAGGTCAGGAACTTCGAGGGGCTCCTGGATGCGCGCAAAAGACACGCGACGGGGACCAGCAGGTACGGCGGAGGCGTTGCGCGAGGCTGCCAACAGATGTCCTTCCGGAGGGCACGGATGGAATCGAACTGCGCGCATGCCAGACGCCCCAACAACCACTGACGCGGAAGCGGGACGTCAAAAAGGGCAGCACGAGAGGGCAGCATAACTCAAATCAGAAACGAATGTCCACACTTATTATTAGTGTCAACCTCGGTGCCAAGGCCACTATTTCATGGCCTGAATGGATTCGTCAATCTCAGTTTTCCGGCAGTGGGCGGCGGCGTCTAGTTGGGATTACCGGCGTGGGTGAGGGTCTCCCAGGCGACGAACAGGTTGTTGGAGCCCGCCGGGCGCTGCCGCTCGGTGAGGGCCTGCGTGTTGGTCATCGCGATGCCCATGCGGTTGTGCAGGGCGTTGAAGCCGACCTCGGTGACCGGCCCCAGGCCCAGCGCGAGGCTCCCGCCGCACAGCCAGGACGGCACGGCCGCCCCGAGCTGGTACTTGGCGTGCAGGCCGAGCGCGTGCCGCAGCCGGTCGGCGATCTCCGGGTAGAGGTCCTGCCCCTGGATCCGGGCGGTCTCGGCGATGTGCGCCGTCGCCGCCAGGCCGTACCCGGTGTGGGTGAAGTCGCGGCACGTCTCCTGGGACAGCCCGTCGACGAAGGTGTCCTGCCCCTGCCAGTAGTCGACGACCTCCGCCCGCGTGTCGATGCCGGAGCCGGCCGGCCCCTTGGGGAAGGCGCCGTCGCCGGTGAGGTAGATGTACGCGGGCACGCGGGCACGGAACGTGCTCACGGCCTTGTCGTAGGCGGCCCTGTCCTCCAGGAACACCGCGATCCCGATCGCCGCGTCCATCATCGACAGCTCCCAGTTGCCGTTCGTGCGGGTGCTGCCGTTGATGATCTCGGGCAGGTAGACGTTCCTGAGCATGGTCGCGAAGCGGTTGACGCCCGTGGCGGACCACCCGGTGTACGTGTACCGGATGATCTCGGCAGCCCTGGGCCAGGACGACCCCGCCCACCCCGTCTGGAGCGGCGCGTTGCTGTTGGTGTGGTCGGTGATGACGGCGGACCAGGCGTCCATGATCTGGATCGCCTTCTCCGCGTACCGGCTGTCCCGCGAGATGTACCAGGCCAGCGCGGCGGTGTAGGCGGCCAGCGCGTCCTGGCGCTCGTCCGTGCAGCCGTAGTTGGGATTGGAGTACGAGCCGCACTCCACGACGGCCCGCGGCTTCGGGGTCCGCGACAACGACGCGAGCGGGCTCGCGATCATCTGGTCGTAGGCGCCCTTCCACGGCTGGGCGCCGGCATTGACCTTGGCGCGGACGAAGTCGAGCTGAGCCCTGCTGACGAGCACGCCGGGATGCGTGAAAGCAGCCGGCGCGGTCCGGGCCGTGGCGGCGGGCGGGGACGAGACGGGGGCGATCAGGGCGACCACCAGCGCGAGTGCGAGTGATAACAGGTTGCCGCGACTACGGAGACGGACCACAGCTCACTCCTTATTTAGGAAACTTTCCTAAATTTTTGGTGAGATCGTAGCCCTGACAGAACTTCTTGACAAGGCCCAACCGGAAGGCGCTTACCACTGGCTCCACGTATAGGACGGCCGCGAAATATTCACCATACTTTTGACGTCTTTGTCTTTTTTGATCTGACTCGAGCGGTGATCATTACGGTGTCCGTCGCACCCCACAAGGAGGCTTCGTGCACACTCCCCAACGCCCCGGACCGTCCTGGCCGGTGAGGCTCACCGTCGTCCTCGCCGCCATCGTCTCCGTCATCGCCCTGGTCGGCATCAGCCCAGCCGGCGCCGCGGTCTACAACTCCTGCACCATCTCGCGGTGCGCCGACGCGCGCTCGGCCAGCTCGATCTGGGCCTCCAAGGGCTACCCCACCTCCAGCGGCTGGTACTCGTGGCCGGACGGCAGGTACAACTACACCGGCGGGCGCTTCTACAACCGCGAGGGCCAGCTCCCCAGCGGCGCCACCTACTATGAGTACGACGTCTACTCCCGGGCGCGGGGTGCCGCGCGGGACGCGTACCGGATCGTCGTCAACCGCAGCACCGGCGTGGTGTGGTTCTCGCCCAACCACTACACCGACTTCTACCGGCTCTAGGACTGCCATGACCTCCGCCGCACACCCGCTGCCGCACTGGCTGACCGTGTCCACCGGCCCGGCGCCCGCGGTGGTGGATGGGCGGGCCTGCCGGACCCGCGCCGCCTTCTTCGAGGAGGTGGCGCGGGCTCTGCGCTTCCCCGGCTACTTCGGCCGCAACTGGGACGCGCTCACCGACTGCCTGCGCGACACCGGCGCCGTCGCCCTGTTCGTGGAGCACGCCGAGGAGCTGCTCGACGCCGAGCCTCCCGAGCAGTTCGCCACGTTGCTGGCCGTCCTCGCCGACGCCGCCGAGAGCGGGCTGACCGTGACTCTGCGCACCGACCCTGCCCACGAGGCCGCGCTCCGGCAGCGGGCCGCCGCCGCGCTGACCTGAAGAGCTGGCACCGGAAATTAGGCCACCGAGATACAAATACGGCAGTATCTCCCAGATGAACTACCGGATCGCCGCCCCCTTGATCACCTTGTTCGCGATCTCGGCCTGTGGCCTGTCCTCGCAGGCCGCACCGCGCACGTCCGCACCGCCGGCGACAACGCCCTCCCCCAGCGCGACCAGCAAGCCGAGCACAGCAGATCAGGACACCCGCCCTGCCTTGGCGCAGACCCGCAGCACCAAGTCCGAGAACCTCAAGGTCGAGGTCGTCGGGCTGAACCGGGTCAAGGGCAAACACCTGGTCGCCCAGCTCAGGTTGACCAACACGGGCAGCGAACAGCTGCCGTGGACCGGCGAGATGGGCGACAACACCCGCCCGCTCGGGGAGATCCGCTGGGCGTCCGGCATCGGGGTGCTGGACGCGCAGGCGCATTCCTGGATCCTGCCGTACCAGCCTGCCGGCTCCCCCTGCCTGTGCAGCGACCAGAAGCGTGACGGCCTCGGCTACTTCATCGACCCGGGCAAGTCGATCAGCCTGTACGCGGTCATGCCCGCCCCCTCGGGCAACCCGTCCACCACCACGGTCGTCACCCCCGTGGGCCCGCCGATGACAGACGTCCCGATCAGCGACGACCCGCCGGTCACGCCGTCCGGCATGACGATCCCCGACCCGGACGCCGAGCCCGTCACCACCGCCACCCGCCGCCTCGTGACCCCTTCCGAGTCGCTCGACAAGTCGGAGGAAACCGCGGACGACGGCCGGGATCTGCAGGTCAACCTCTCCTCCGACGTGCTGTTCGCGGTGAACAAGGCCACGCTCACCCCCAAGGCGAAAGCGGTCCTGGCGCGTACCGCGAAGCTCATCGACGCCTCGCCCGGCTCCACGGTGAAGGTGGAGGGGCACGCGGACTCCTCCGGCAACAACGCCATCAACGACCCCCTGTCCACCCGCCGCGCCCAGGCCGTGCGCCAGGCGCTGTCCGCGCTGGTCACCAGGCAGGGCGTGGGCTTCCAGGCCAAGGGGTACGGCTCGCGCCGCCCCCTGTACAGCAACGACACCGACGAGGGCAAGCGGCGCAACCGCCGCGTCACCGTGACCTTCGCCAAGCCCCAGTCGCCGGCGCCCGCCGCGCCCTCCACGACCGTCACTCCCGGCGCGACCGGCCTGACGGGCACCGGCCAGGCGGACGGCCAGCCGATCTCCATGGAGATCACGGGCCTGCGGCGGCTGCCGGGCGGCCTCGGGCTGCTGACGTACCGGATCGAGAACCAGGGTGACGGCGAAGCCTGGTTCAACGAGCTCCACCACGCGCAGGACTGGATGTCGTTCAAGTACCAGGCCGCCTACAACGTCAGGCTGACCGACGTGGCAGCCCGCCGCCAGTACCTGCCCGCCCGCCTCCAGGTCGCCGACGACAAGGGCGGCTTCGACTCCTACTGCGCCTGCACCGACGTGTCCGGCGTACGCCTGAACACCGAGAAGTTCGGCCCCGGGCAGCAGCGCGAGTTCTGGAGCCTGTTCGCGCTGCCCGAGGCGGCCACCACGCTGAAGGTGAAGATCGGGAACTTCCGCGACCTGCAGGTGCCGATCCAGTAGCGGCAGGACGGCGCAACCACCTGTCCACCGGAATCAGCCGAAGGATGTACGCGATCTCCTCAGTCCGCAGGAAGCCTCGCGACCCTGCCCTTCACTAGGGTTTCCGGTGATTCCACCCCTCGCGATCGAAAGAGTTCCCTCATGGCCTCCGCCCGCAAGACGCTGATCACCGGTTCGGCCACCTTCGTGGTGGGGCTGGCGCTGTGGCTGTTCGGGCTCGACGAGGAGATCTTCATCTTCACGCCGTCGAAGGTGGGGGTGGTCCTCATGGTCGTCGGCGGGCTGGAGGCCATGTACGGGATCTACAAGGGCGTGCGCGGCGGCGACGCGGCCTGAGCGCGGAGGCCCTGGACAGCGGCAGTGATCCCGTTCTTGTCGTAGCCGCTGGTGGGCATGGTGGCGCCGTGAGCATGGCGGATGACGCCCTGGGCATCGATGAGGAGGTCGCCTGACTGCTGCAGCGAGCCGAAGACCTTCCTGCTCAGGCCGATCATCTCGTGCGGTGTGCCGCGGCGCCCTATGAGGACGGGGAAGGGGATCTGGCGCTTGGCCTTCCAAGCGGCCGCTTCCTGACGGTCCTCAGGGACGGCGACGAACACGTGGACGTTGTCGGCCGCGAGCTCGTCGCGGCGCCGGATGAGATCGCGCACGTGCCTGTTGCAGACCGGGCACGACGTCGACCGCATGAAATAGATCAGCACGGCATGTTTGCCCCGGTAGTCGGACAGACGGACGGTCTGGCCGTCGGTGTCCTCGAGCACTACGTCGGGCGCGGGCGATCCGGTTTCGAGCATGGCGGAACTTCCTCTTCGGACTCGGGTTGTGGAAATGCGGTCGGCTCAGGTCAGGCGCTGGTGGTTTCTGGGTCGGCCGGGCCGCCGGTGGGGCCGGTCATGCCGCCCAGGCCGAGCCGGAGCCTGCTGCGGGCCCGGTGCAGCTGGGACTTCATCGCGGCGTTGCTCAAGCCGAGCATCCCCGCGACCGTCCGGCCCGGGTAGCCCAGCACATCCCGCATGATCAGCACTCTGCGCTGAACATCCGGCAGCTCCCTGATCGCCTGCGCGACAAGTTCGGCTTCCAGCCGCCGGATGACCTCGTCCTCGGCTGACGTCGCCAGACCGGCGCCGGCCTCCTCGTGGCGGTCGAACAGCAGTCGCGCGCGGCGCAGGCACTCGTTCCGGACGATTCTGAACATCCACGATGCCAGTGCCCCGGTGGCGCGCAGCGAGCCGATCTTCCGATAGAGGATGATCAGCGCTTCCTGCGCGGCGTCCTCGGCGTCCTGCGGGGACGCGCAGAGATGCTCCGCGAAGCGCCGCACGTGAGAATGGGCGCCGTAGATCACCGCGCTGATCGACTCGCGATCGCCGGCCTGCGCGGCCTCAATGAGCTGCGCGCTCACCCAGGAGCGGTCAGCCGGCCTCATGACGTCACGCATACCCATCTCCTTCTCAGTGTGGCCATCACCTCATAAGAGGGCCCAGGACCGCAAAAGGATTCACCGTTATCAGAGCCGACCTCGCGGCTGCTGCCTGCGGCGCAGGTGGTAGGAGACGGTGGCGGTGGCCAGGGCGGCGCCCCAGATCGGCCAGAAGCACTCCGGGAGCCAGGCCCCCCATTCGTCCAGGGCGAAGCGACCGGCGATCGTCCACCGGACGTAGGTCAGCCCGGCCACGGTGACGATGATCGAGACGAACCCGGCCGGGATGACCGCCAGCAGCGGCGGCACCCGCCTGCCGCGCAGCCCGGGGATCCAGCTGGGGAAGATCTCACCCCACCGCTGGGCCAGTCCGAGGGTGAGCACGCCGCCGAACGCGCCGAACGTCGCCAGGTAGGCCCCGGCCAGCCACAGGCCACTCTCGCCTTCGGCGAGGAACTCCCCGCTCACCCCGAGCGGGATGCCCAGCGCCCAGGCCCACCGGGTCAGGCAGTACACCAGCGGCACCACGGCGGCCACGTACGCGGCCCTCCGCCCCCGCGACGGGGTGAACCAGTGGGACCGGCCCCGGCCGTAGGCCAGCGCGGCGGCCGTCAGCAGCAGCCCGCCGAGCACGCAGACGAGCTGGTTGAGCACGGGCCACGGCCAGGCGTCGGCGAACGTGGCCCCGCCCAGGCCCCAGCCGAAGACCGGCGCGACCAGCAGCAGGGGCGTATAGGCGACGCCCATCATGAGGCGGGAGTCGGGGATCACCAGGACCAGGAGCGCGGCGATCGGCCAGGCGACGAACAGGGGAGCCCGGCCGCCGCCCCCGCGGGTCAGCGCCAGCGCCGTCACCATGGTGAGCAGCGCGAAGGCGGCGATCCACCAGCCGAAGCGCGGCGTCGTACTGGCCAGGATGGACAGTGCCCCGTCCGGGTCGGGGTCGGAGGCGCCCCAGGGAAAGCCGGGCATCCCCAGCGCCCATGCCGCCCCGAGCACCCCGTAGGCCAGCGCCCACACCGCAGCCGCGTAACCCCGCCGGCGAGAAGTAACGGTTTCCATGGGATCAGCGTCGTGGCCGGGCCCGTTGCCGGGCGAGATGCCGTTCGGCACCCTTTGCCGCCGGCGAACGTGCCGTTCGGCACCCTGTGGGTGCTTCTGGCGCGGGCATATCCTCGGTGCGGTGAGCTTGATGTGGGTCGCGGCCTCCGTGCCGGTGCTGGTTGCCGTCGGAGCGGCGGCGGCCGTCCTGTTCCGCCGGAGCCTCAGGTCGCGGCTGCCCGCCCTGGCCTGGCCGGCCGCCGCCGTCTCCGTTGCCCTCACGCTGGCCTGCGTCCTCGGGGTGGCCGAGCCCGCGCCGGGCGCCGGCGCGCTGTGGATGGCCGAGAGCCTGGCGCTCATGGCGCTGACCGGACTGGTCGTCCGGTACGCGCCGCCGCGGCAGGCCGCCGCGGCCGCGCCGGCGGCGGGTCTGGCCGCGTCCGTGTGGCTGCTGCGTTTGTTCACCCCCGCCTCGCCGCTGGAAGGGGTGGGTGCCTGCGCGTTCTGGGGCCTGGGCGCGCTCCTGGCCGCCACCGTCGGCGGTTACCTGCGCCATGTCGAGGTACGCGAGACCCGCGCGGTGGCCGACGCCCGTGCCGCGCTGCGGCTGCGGCTCGCCAGGGACCTGCACGACTTCGTCGCCCACGACATCAGCGAGATGGTGGCGCACGCCCAGGCAGGCACGGTCACGGGCGATCCGCTGCGGGCGCTCGAACGCGTCGAAGCGGCGGGGCAGCGCGCCATGTCGATGCTGGACCGCACCCTGGACATGCTCCACCACGACCGCCCCCTCTCCCCCGCGGGCGACCTGAGCGGCATCCGCGCGGCCGCCGAACGCTTCTCCGCCGCGGGCGCCGCTCAGGTCCGCCTGCGCATGGATGCGCACGTGACGGTTCCCGCGGAGCTCGGGGCGCTGGCCTACCGGATCGTGGTCGAGGGACTGACCAACGTACGGCGGCACGCTCCCCAGGCCACCCGGGTGGACCTCACCGTCGGCGCCGGGTCCGGCGCACTCGAGATCACGATGGCCAACGACGGCGTGACCGGAGCGCGCGGCGGGCGGCGCGGCGGGTCCGGGCTGGCCGGGCTGGCGGCGCTCGTCCGGGAGCAGGGCGGTGACCTGGCGACGGAGGCCGTACGGGACGGGTGGTCGTTGACCGCCCGCCTGCCGCTGGCACAATCGCCCGAGTGGCCACCCGCATCCTCATCGCCGACGACCAGGAAGGCATCCGCAGCGCCTTCCGGCTGATCCTCGACGCCCAGCCCGACATGACCGTCGTGGCGGAGGCCGCCGACGGCCGGGCCGCGATCGACACGGCCAAGGCGATCGAGCCCGACGTCGTGCTCGCCGACATCCGCATGCCCGGGGCCGACGGCATCGAGGTGGCCCGCGCCCTGGCCGGCACGGGCATCCACGTGGTGATCGTCACGACGTTCGGGCTCGACGAGTACGTTCACGCGGCGCTGCGGCACGGCGCGTCGGGGTTCGTGCTCAAGCGCTCCGGCCCCGCGCTGCTCGTCGAGGCCATCCGGGCCGCGATGAACGGTGACATGCTCATCAGCCCCCAGCTCACCGTCCGGCTGCTGCGCGAGCGTGGCCTGCCGCGCGAGCGGCCGGACGTCGTCCTCACCGAGCGCGAGGACGAGATCGTCGCGATGGTGGCGCAGGGCAAGACCAACGCCGAGATCGCCACGGAGCTGTTCCTCGCGCCGGGCACGGTCAAGAACCACATCGCGGCCGTCCAGCGCAAGATCGACGCCAGGAACCGGGTCGGCATCGCCGCATGGGCCTGGGCCACCGGCAGGGCCGAGCCGTGAGCTCAGGCGCGGGCAGGCGACCAGTGCGGGACGGCGCCGGGGCCGGGCTTCACCGGCGCGGCGATCCCGCCGACCGCGACCCCGCCCGCAGACGGACGAGTCCCGCCTGTGACCGGATGCCGGCGGTGGCGGCGTTCAGCTCCCGTTCGTCTTTGAGCGTCACGTTCCCCTCGTAGGTCACCCCGCTGGGCGGGCCGTCGTGCCCGACCGGATCGGCGTCCCAGAAGTTGCCCCGGTAGACGACGTTCTCCAGCGGCGGCGCCACCGTCAGCACCGCCGTGCTGTCCGCCCGCGCGACGACGTTCCCCTCCACCGTCACCCACGAGGCCCCGTAGTCGGTGTAGAGCCCGAAGTTGTACGGCGTGCGCGTGTCCTCGATGACGTTGCCCTGCACCAGCGCCCCGTCCGCACGCGAGGTGCCCTGCGCCCCGGCCAGGTAGATCCCGCCTCCGTCGGCCAGCACCTGCATGGTGTCCGCGGTGAGGTTGCGCAGGACGCGCGTCCCCTCCCCCGGGCCCACGACGATGCCGCAGTGCGGCACGTCCGCGACCTCGTTCCGCGCGACCACACACCCCTTCGTGCCCGTCACGGCGATCCCCGGCGACCCGCTGTACTCGAGCCCGACGTGATGCACCCAGGTGTCCTCGATCGTGACATCCCGCCCGCCCGACACCGAGACGCCGCCGCCCGACAGCGTGTCGAGGTCACATCCGCGCACCCCGACCTCGGTGCCGCCCGTGATGCTCAGCCCGAACGCCCCGAGCCGGGTGAACCGGCAGCCTTCGATCTCCACCCCGGCCACGTCCGCGAACGTCACGCACGCCGGGATCGACGCCGACGCGGCGGGGAACGTCACCGACATCCCCTCGCCCAGGACGGCCGTCTCGACGCCGCCGCCCTCGTAGTAGCCGCTGCCGTGATAGTGCAGGAAGCCCTCGGGACGGCTTGGCCGCAGCCAGGTCGCGTCGGCGAACACGATGCCCCGCAACGACAGGTTCCGCGTCCCCACGGCGTTCATGAGCGTTTCCAGCACCGGCGCGACCACCCGCGTGCGCTCGGGATCCTCGCCGGGGCCAGGCAGGTAGAGCAGGACGTGCCGCCCGGGACGTGAGCGGTCGAGCACGAACGTGCCCGGCTCGCTGAGGAAGGCGGCGTCGTTCTCGATGCGGGTGGGCAGCCCGGGGCCTTGCGACGTCTGGCCCTCCCAGGTGGAGTTGTAGAGCTCGGCCGCCCATCCGAACGCCGGCTGCGCCATGGTGATCACTGTCGAGCCGCCGTCGGCCGAGACGCCGGCCACTCCGCAGCGGGCCTCGGTCCACGGGTAGACGCCCCGGTAGACGAACTCGACGTCGCCCGGGCTCCGCCATCCGAGCGGGTCCGCGCTGTCTGTGACGTAACCCGTGACGTTTGCGGCGGCGGTGCCGGGCAGGCCGGGGATGCCGGCGCGGAGGGCGCGGCGGCCGTCCACGTAGAGCTGGCGGAAGTCCAGGTCCCCGACGTCGGCCGACCATACGCCGTCCGCTCGCACCTGCCAGCCCGTGATGTGGCGGCCGCCGCTCACCACGGCCTCCTCCTGCTCGGGCGTGCCGTAGCCGTACGCCTGGTAGACGGTCCCCGAGTCGGCCTCGGTGAGCTCCAGGGGCCCGGCCGGCACGTGGACGCCCGCCCTGAGGTGCACGACGGCGTCACCGGCCGCCTCTCTGGCCGCGGTCCGAGCGCGTTCGAGCGTGGCGAAGGGACGCTCCGCCGTGCCCGGCCAGGTGTCGTCACCGGAAGGCGCGACGTGGAAGTGGAACATCAGGACCTCCATTTGTGGTTTATGGCGTACACGTAGTAGTACACCATAAGCGAGGAGGGCGCCAATGACGCGAGGCAGAGCCGGGGACCCGGACCACGGGGTGGAGTTGCTGTGGCGAGCGCGGGAGCGCGAGCCGCGGCCCGGCCTCAGCCTGGGCAGGATCGTGCAGGCCGCCATCGAGCTGGCCGACGCCGAGGGCCTGGCCGGCCTGTCGATGCGCAAGGTGGCCGACCGGCTGGGCTTCACGACCATGTCCCTCTACCGCCACGTGCCCGGCCGGGACCAGCTCGTCGACCTGATCGTGGACGAGGTCATGGGCGAGCATCCGGACGACGTGCCGAGCGCCGAGGGCTGGCGGGCGCGGCTGGAGGCCGGCGCGCGCCAGGCGTGGCGGATCAGGAGGAGGCACCCCTGGCTGGGCGAGGTACGCGGCACCCGCCACCTCCCAGGACCCAACGGCGTCGCCCACTACGACTACATGCTGAGCACCCTCATCGACACCGCGCTCACCCCGTCCGAGGTGATCGCCGTCGTCGGCGTGGTCGGCAGGTTCGTCGACGCCGAGGCCCTGCTCCTGCTCGAGACCCAGCGCGAGGAGCGGCGCAGTGGCGTGTCCGAGCAGGAGTGGTGGGGCGCGCGCGACACGCTCTACGAACGCCTCGACCGCTATCCCGCGATCTCGCACCTGTGGACGGCCGGCGGCTGGGACGCCCCCGAGGACTCCTTCGAGTTCGGCCTGCGCCGCCTGCTGGACGGCGTCGAGGCCCTCGTCAACAGCCGTGACGAAAGTCGTGACGAAACTCAGCACTGCGAGGAGTGCGGAAGGCCCCTGGAGCCCGGGGTGTCGGGCCGCCCACGCGTCTACTGCTCCCGCGCCTGCCAGCAGCGCGCCTATCGCAAGCGCAAATCCGGCTGAATCGGGCCCGGGAATGATCCGCGCGGTGGAGGAGAAGGAGCAGGCTGCCTTGGCCGGCCTCCAGCGCGGGCTCGACGACGGAGCACCGGTGGCCGAGGTGGCCCGCCGGTTCTGGCGACGGCTGACCGGGCCGGCGCGGTTGTCGCAGGAGCGGCTCTGGTTCGAGATGTGCGGCCAGGCGTTGCAGGGGCGGCCCGGCACCACGCACCTGCTGGACAGAATGGTCGAGGGCTGGCTGGCTCCGTTGATGGAATTGAGCCGCCGCGCCGGGCTGCCGCCGGAGAAGGCGCGGACGAACGCCCGGCGGCGCGCCCCCGGTCACACCCGAGAGTAATTCTCCGCATACCCTCTGATACCGCCTTATGCGTGTAGCATCTCGGACACAGGGGATGAAGATCCGCGGTGGCGGTGATCTGACTGCCGTGCGGAAACGGCGCGAGACCTCCTTGCCCTCCGCCGCTCTTGCGACACCACGACGATGGGGCCCGATCTTGGAACGTTTGGAAGAGCAGTCGCATGAGGCCGAGGGCCTCGCGCGGATGTTGGAAAAGCTGCTGGAGGACTGGTCGGCACGCTCGGGGATCGCGGTCGAGATCTGGGCCCTGCCCAAGGGCGATGTTCCCGGCCTCGCCACTCGCAACGTGTTCGCCGCGGTGCAGGAGGCGCTGGCCGGCATCGAGCGCCACGGCCGTGCCCGTACGGTCTCGATCGCCGCCACGCTGGCCGCGAGCGGCCTGCGGCTGACGGTCAGCGACGACGGGGACGGCCTTGCCGACGGTCAGGCCGACCGGGAGGTGGCCGTGATGAAGGCGTGCTTCGCCGAGATCGGCGGGGAGCTCACGGTGAACCGAGTGCCCGGCGAGGGGAGCACCATCACGGGCATCGTCCCGGCCAGGGCTCTGCGGAGTTGACGGCCGGGCCGTGGCGCGGCACGCGTCACGGCCCCGCCGGGACTCAGCAGCCCCACTCGGCCAGCACCAGGTCCACGAACCGCGCGGGATGGTCGAGGTGCAGGAAGTGCCCGGCGTCCGGCCACACCACGGTCGTGGAGCGCGGGTGCCCGGGCAGGCCCGCCTCCCACTGCGCGGCCTGCGGCACATTGTGCACGGCGAGCACCGGGCACGTCCGCCTGGCCAGATAACGCGCGGATTCGCGGCGCACCCCGAACGCCCCCGGCACGGTGTACATCCCGGCGTAGCACTCGGCCAGCACGTGACCAGGCGTGGCCAGCAGCTGCTCGGTGACCGGCGCGGGCAGCGGCCCGAGCTGCCGCGACGCCGCGTCCGCACCGTCGGCACGCAGCGCCGCCAGCCGCCCGGGGATGAGCCGCTCCTCCGCCTCGTCGGCGCCGTAGGCGGGGGCGATGACCACCAGCGCGCTGACCAGGTCCGGATGCTCGACCGCCAGCGCGGTGACCACCTGGGCGCCCATGGAGTGCCCGATGGCCACCACCGGCTCGTCCAGCAGCGGCAGCAGGTCACGGGCCAGGTCGGCAGGCCGATATCCGGTCGCCGGGGCCGGTGACCTGCCGTGGCCGCGCAGGTCGGGGGCGATCACCCGGCGCCCGCCGAAGTCCAGCGCGTCCCACACCCGGTGGTCGCCGCCCCAGCCGTGCACCAGGAGCAGCGCGGGCCCTTCGTGGCCCCGGGTCGCCACGTGCACGTTCATGTGTCGTATCTGATCTGCTCGAACCGTGCGGCGCAGCCCTCGCCCGCCAGGTCCTGCACCCAGAATCCGGCGAACGCGCCGGTGAAGCCGAACGCGCGCACGTGACCGTCGATGAACTCGTCGGCGTGCTCGTCCGACACGATCGTCGCGTCCAGCTCGGGACCGTCGTTGAACCGCACGACCGGCCCGTCGAACTCCACCCGCAGCCTGACCTCGGGTCCCGCCGGGCCGAGCAGGTGCTCGGTGCGGGTGCCCCGGTCGCTGCTGGTCAGCACCAGGCCGTCGGTGGTCAGCGCGAGGTAGTGCCAGTTGCGCGAGTTGTAGTACGCGGTGATGCCCGCCGATTGATGGACGCTGTCCGGCTCGAACCGCATGACGGCCTCCAGGGAGCATTTCTGCGCCGTGACCCGCCGCGCGACCAGGCTCGGGCTGCGCAGGCCGTACGGAGACTGGCCGCCCTGGACGGTGAAGCCGCCGGGGTCGGCGACCAGCCAGTCCGGCGAGGCGGGCCGCCGCAGCGTGCTCCAGTCCGTCCCGAGCCCGCTCGGGGAGTCCTCAGCCGCCGGCCACGGATGGGCGGGCAGCGCGGGCGGGACCACCTCGGCGGCGGCCACGCCGCCCGCCACGCGCGGCCAGCCGTCCTCCCAGACCACGCGCTGCAGCGCGGTCTCGCGCCCGAGCACACACCGGCGATTGTGGTACGGCCGGGCCACGAGGTGAGCGACGTACCACTCCCCCGTCTGCGTCTGCACCAGGCAGCCGTGCCCCGCCTTCTGCAGTGCCAGGCTCGGGTCGTGCCGCGAGGTGAGCATCGGCCCCGCCGGATCCTCCTCGTACGGCCCGGCCAGCGAGCGGGAGCGCAGCACCGTGGTCCCGTGCTCATAACCGGTGCCCCCCTCGGCCACCATCAGGTAGTACCAGCCGTCGATCCGGTAGATGTGCGGGCCTTCGGTGATGTTGCGGTTGGGCAGGATCAGCTCGGGTTTGCCGCCGTCGAGGGGTTGCATCTCGATCCCGGCGAACCCGCGTCCTGGCCGGGAGTCGAAGACCATGTTGAGCAGCCAGCTCCGGCCGTCCTCGTGGTAGAGGGCGGCGTCGAAGCCGCGGCCGGGCAGCCGTACCGGATCGGACCAGGGCCCTTCGATCGAGGGCGCGGTGATCAGGTAGTTGGCGATGTCCTTGTACCCGAGGGCGTAGTTGTCCATGACGCCGTAGACCAGGTGGAACAGCCCGTCGTGGTAGGTCAGGTCGGGCGCCCAGACGCCGCCGGAGTCGGGCACGCCGGACAGGTCGAGCAGCCTGCGCTCGGTCAGGATGCCGCCGAGCGGACGCCAGTGCACCAGGTCGCGGGAGTGGTGGACGCGCACGCCCGGGTACCACTCGAAGGTCGAGGTGGCCAGGTAATAGTCATCCCCCACCCGCACGATCGACGGGTCGGGGTGGAAACCGGGCAGTACGGGGTTGCGGATCATGCGATCTCCACACTCTTTCCAGCAGGCAGCTCAACTTCTCGGCGCAGGCCCGAGGCACGATGGAGCACCGTGACAGTCTGATCTATCGGCGAGGTGAGCCGGGCGCGAATGCCGTCGCCCCAGGTCAGCTCCTCGACCGTCACCCGGCCCCGGCAGCGGACGCCTCTCACGCGGCCCCGCTCCAGTGCTTGTGGGAGCGCGGGCAGCAGCTCGACGATCCCCGGCCGCGAGTAGACCAGCAGCTCGAGGAGGACGCCCGGCAGGCTGATGGCCGCGTCGGCGTTGTAGATCTCCCGGCCGGGGTTGTGGGAGCTCATCAAGGAGTCGAAGAACATCCCGTTGTCCAGAATTTTCCGGACATTCGCCCAGGCCAGCTCCCCGTCCTTCAGCCGCGCCGCCGCCAGCGCCCGATGCAGGCTCCCGTGCGCCGACACGTTCTCATCGCCCCTGAGCAGGAGGGCTACGCGGGCGGCCGTCGCCAGCTCCGGCGTGTCGTCGGGGTTGATCTCGTGCAGCGGCCAGACGGGGTACAGGTGGCTGACATGCCGGTGATCTTCGTACGGCGCCACGTCCGCGATCCACTCGGCGAGCGCGCCCCTTTCGTCGATCTTGTACGGCGGAAGCCGCTTGCCTGCCGGGGAGTCGCCGAGCGCGTGCCTGGCCGCCGCGACGTCCATGGTGGCGTTGACGCAGGCGAACGGACCACCGCCCGGCCCCACCTCGGGCGAGAACGACGGCACGACGCTCCCGTCCGTCCCGGCGAGGAAGTCCTCCCAGAACAGGCGGCACTCCGCCAGCCAGTCCGCCAGCTCGGGGACCGGCTCGCCGGTGGTCTCGGCGTGTTCCACCAGCGGATACAGCAGCCAGTCCGCCCCGGCCAGCCACATCGTCCACGGCCACTTCGCGTTCAGGTGGAACAGGTGGCCGTTCTCCCCGTCGGTGCGGCTCGGCGCGAGGATGCCCCTGGCGCCGTAGATCTCTCTGGCGTTGGTGCGCCAGTGGTCGATCTGGCCCCGGATGAGGTCGGCGTACCCGTCGATCAGCTCCGGCAGCGCGCCGATGTTGACGCCCGACATCTGGAGGTTGAGGTTGGCGTCGGTGGTGAAGTCGCCCGACCAGGCCGCTCCCCACGCCCCCAGCCACAGGCCGGTCAGCCGGGGCGGGAGGATGCCGCCGGAGCTCAGCAGGAGGTAGCGGCCCGCGTGGAACAGCCGCTCCAGCAGCGCGGCGCCGGCCAGCTCGCCGACCGGCCTGGCCCGCTCGTCCGGGGTGGCGCCCAGGTCGAGGGTGACGCGCTCGTAGAGCGGGCGGTGCCGGGCGACGTGCCTTTCCAGCAGGGTGTCGTACCCCAGCGCGGCCAGCTCTCCCAGGTCGGCGTCCGGGAGCGGCTCCGCCGGGCTTTCTTCGTACCGGGCCGCCTTCGTCAGCAGCAGCACCTCGGCCGCGCCCGTCACCGTCACCGTGTCGCCCGCCACGGCGACGCTCCCGCCGCGCGGCCGGACCAGGGTGAGGCCCTCGAAGCCGAAGGCTCCCCCGCCCTCGGGCGGGTAGGTGCCGCGGATCCGCAGGAAGACCTGGCCGTCGCGCTCGCCGGCCGCCGTCTCGTAGCGGACCGTGTCCGGCCTGCCGGGCAGGTCGCCGGTCAGGCGGAGGGTGACGTCACCGGTGAGGCGCTGGACGACGACCGCGTCGGCCCGGGAGACGAAGGCCCGGTGCGACTGCGTGGCGACTTCACCGGTGGTGAAGTCGGTCGTGCGGCGGTACTCCCCGCTCGGCACCGGCCGCGAGATCACCAGCTCCCAGCCGGGGTGGAACGGCTGGGTCCACTCCAGGCTCCGGCCGTCGGCCGCCAGCGCCTGGGCCTCGACCGGCCGCCCGGCCAGGATCAGGGACCGGATCTCCGGCAGCAGGTGCGCGATGGCGGGCGGGCGGCGGTCGCGGGTGCCGTTGGGCAGCACGAACCGGTGGTGGTTGACCACCACCCGCTCCTCCCGCGGCCCGCCGTACACCATGATCCCGACCTCGCCATTGCCGGAGAGGAACGCGTCCTCCCAGGTGAGCGCGGGCGACAGGTCGAGCAAGGAGTGCATCAGTCCTCCAGGTAGAGCACCACGGTGCTGAGCGGTCCCACCTCGATCGGGCGGCCGAGCGGGACACGGCGGCCGGTGACGAGATTACGGGCGTGGCTGGAGCCGCTCACATGCAGGGTGCGCGTACGGTCTTCGAGAACCACGAGGCGGCGGCCAGCGCGCCGGAGGACGCCAGCACGGTCCTCCGGCTGATGCCGCGTGTCATTCTCACTGGCCCTTGAGGTAGGCGTCGGCCTGCTTGGCCATCTCCGCCTGGACTTTGGCCAGGCCCGCCCTGTCCAGCGCCTTCTTCAGCTTGTCCAGCCCCTGGTCGACGTCCACCGCGCCGATGAACAGCGGGTTGGCGAACTGCGTCATGGCGGCGGTGACCTGGGTGTTCTCCCGCTTGATCGGCTCCGGGTCGGGGACGAAGCTGGCGTACGGGTCGATGGTGAAGTTGTTGATGTCCTGCGCCCAGTCGAACCACTTGGTCTCGGACTCGGTCATGTCCTTGACCCGGCGCTCCAGCTTGGCCCGCCAGGCGAGGGCGAAGCCGGGGAAGGTGTACGTGGACAGCTTCTCGTACTTGTCCTCGCCGATGGGGTTCCAGTCCTTGCCGGCGATGCCGTAATTGAGCAGGTCGTGGTTCTCCTTGATCGACACCCAGTCCTGCAGCTGCATGGCCTTCTCGTTGCTCTGGCCCTTGGCGTTGAGCACGACGAAGTTGTCGCTCTGGAAGGTCTGGTACGGCTTGGCGTTCTCGCCGCCCTTGAGCGGCATCACGTTCGCGATCATCGCGCCCGGCACGTTCTTGGTCAGCTCAGGCAGCGCCGTGGAGGACAGGCCGTCGGTCATGGCCCAGCCGGTGGCGACGCGGCCGGCCTTGAACTGGGAGTCCAGCGCCTTGGAGTCCAGGGTGAGGGCGTTCTTGTTGATCAGCCCGTCCTGGTAGTACTTCCGGATCTTGCGCAGCGCGTCCACCATGCCGGGGGCCTCCCACCACGGGATGGGGTTGGACGAGCCGGTCTGCTTGCCGTCGGCGGCCAGGACGAAGTTGAGGGAGTCGCCGGTGAAGGAGGCGATGCTCATGGTGGGGTTGTCCCACATGTAGGGGTTGAGCCAGCCGACCGGGTTCCACGCCACCAGCAGCTTGGGCATCCGGGAGCTGACCCCGATCGGGATGATGTCCTTGTTCTTCTGCTTGACGTCGTACCAGAACTTCTCCAGCCCCGCGAAGTCCGTGATGTCGCTCATGCCGAGCTTCTCCGCCAGGTCCTGGCGGATGCTGAAGTGGTGGAAGCGGGCGACCGAGTTGATCTGGGGCAGGCCGTAGAGCTTGCCGCTCCACCGGTTCAGTTCGATGATCTTCGGGTCGATCGTGGCGGCCAGGTTGGGGTACTTGCCGCTGGACAGCAGGCTGCTCAGCTCGACGATCGAGCCGCTGGCCGCCAGCTGGGTCATGTTGAGCCAGCGCGCCTGCAGCGCGGTGTCGAACTTCTCCCCGGCGGTGAACTTGAGCAGCGCCTGCTGGCCGTAGCTGGTCCACGGGATGAACTGCGGCTTGATGGTGAAGCCCAGGTCGGCCTGGAGCTTCTTGTTGACCTCGGCGAGGACGGGGTCCCAGCCGGCCGGCAGGTCGCCGGGGAGCAGCAGGCTCAGAGCGAGCGCGCCACCGCTCGCGGCGCCGCCGGTGGTCTGCGGCTTCTGGGAGTCGTCCGAGCAGGCGGCGAGGAGTGCGGCGAGGGACAGGCCGCCGCCGGTGGCCAGCAGGCGGCGCCGCGACATGATGTGGTGGGACACGGTAACTCCTGAGGTGGGGGGAGCTGGATCAGCCCTTGGTGGCGCCGAGGGTGATGCCCTTGACGAAGTAGCGCTGGGCGAAGGGGTAGGCGAGCAGGATCGGGCCGATGGTGACGGCCGTGAGAGCCAGCCGGAGCTGGTAGACGGGGGTGGCCGCCTCGGCCAGCTGCGGCAGCATCTGCGTGAACGAGATGTTGGAGATGAGGTTCTGCAGCACGAGCGGGAGCGGGAACTTGTGCACGTCGTCGATGAACAGCAGCGCCATGAACCAGTCGTTCCAGTAGTGCACGGCGTAGAAGAGGCCGACGACGGCGAGGATCGGCTTGGACAGCGGAATCGCGATCGTGAAGAAGATGCGCAGCTCGCCCGCACCGTCGATCTTGGCCGATTCGAAGATCGACTCCGGCAGCTGGCGGAACGCGCTGACCTGGACGAAGACCAGGAACGGCATGACCAGCAGCGGCAGGATCACCGAGAAGTAGCTGTTCTGCAGCTGCAGGTACTGCGTGACCAGCAGGTAGAGGGGCACCAGGCCGCCGGAGAACAGCATCGGCAGGTAGGCGAAGACGGTCAGCGGCCGGCTGATGCCGGGCAGCCGGCGGGCGATCACCCAGCTCAGCCCCGAGGTCACCGCCAGGGACAGCGCTGTGCCCACGACCGTGATGAAGACGCTGGCGAAGTAGGCGTCGAGCACCGCCGGACCCGTGAAGATCATCTTGTAGGCGGTGAGGTCGAAGGCCGCGGGGAACAGGCTGTACCCGGTGGTGGCCAGCTCGCTCTCGCTGGTGAACGACCCCGAGATGATCATCCAGAACGGGATCGCGCAGGCCAGCACGGCGAAGGAGACGCCGATGATGCTGACGACGGTGAACGGTTCCAGCTTCTTGCCGCTCATAGGATGCTGGTCTCCTTCGAGTACTTGCGCTGGATCAGCACCGCGATCAACACGAGGATGAAGCCCACGACCGACTGGAACAGGCCGACCGCGGCGGTGGTGCCGAAGTCGCCGAGCTGGCGCAGTGCGCGGAAGACGTAGGTGTCGATGACGTCCGTGCTGTCGAACAGGGTGCCGTTGTCCCCGACGATCGCGTAGATGGTGCCGAAGTCGCCGTAGAAGATGCGGCCGACCCCCAGCACCAGCAGGACCGCCGCGGTGGGCTTCAGCAGCGGGAGGGTGATGCGCCAGGCCATCTGGGCGCGAGAGGCTCCGTCGATCATCCCGGCCTCGTAGACCTCCTCGGGGATGCCGGTGATCGCGGCGAGGAAGATGACGCTCAGGTAGCCGCCGAGCTGCCAGACCTTCACCACGGTGAGGATCCACGGCCACGGCCCCGGCTCCGTGTACCAGTCCACCGTGGGGAACCCGAGTCCCCCGAGGGCGTCGTTGACCGCCCCGCCCCCGCCGGAGGCCCCGGCCAGCAGCACCTGCAGGATGATGCTGATCACGACCGGCGAGACGAAGTAGGGGAAGAAGACGACGGACTGGGAGACCCGCTTGAAGAAGGTGCTGCGGATCTCGTTCAGCATGATCGCCAGAATCATCCCGGCGGCCAGCGTCGCGATCAGGAACAGGATGTTGAGGAAGAGCGTGTTGAACAGGATCCGCGCCGCGTCCCCGGACTCCAGGAAGTAGGCGAAGTTCTCCAGCCCGTTCCACGGGCTGTCGAAGATCCCCAGGTTGACGTCGAACTGCTTGAACGCCACCACCAGGCCGGCCATCGGCAGGTAGTTGAAGACAAGGAAGAAGGCGACCGCCGGCAGCGCGAGCAGCCCGACCGTCCAGCTCGTGCGGACCGCCCCGCGTCGGACGCGGCGCCTGCCCGGCGGCCCGGAAGGCGGTCTCGTCTGAGGCTCTTGCCTCGTCTGTAGCGTGCTCATCACCGAAGTCCCGTCTGAGGCGGCAGCAGGTGGCTCTCTAGGTTGATAGAAACCGTTCGCTGCGAACGCTACGTCCGAGCGGTCGACACGTTCAAGGTTGCGTTACGGAGACGTTACACATCAACGACGCAGGACAATCAGGGAACCCTGGTAGCACCTTCGATCGAGCCCAATCGGCACGGACCGTTGACCGCACGAGGCTGTGCTTCTAGTTTAGAAACCGGTCTCTATCCGAATGGAGGGCTTTCCCTGTGTCCACACGCCCGAAGGCGCTGTTCGCCATGAGCGAGGAACATCTCGCCCTGCTCTTCCCCGCGCCCTTGCTGCGGCGGCTGGACACGCTGGCCGACATCGACGTCACCCTGGTGGCCGAGCGTTTCGACGACCCGCGCCTGCCTCTGGCCGACACCGAGATCCTGCTCACCGGCTGGGGCTGCCCGCCGCTCGACGAGGCGGTGCTGGCCGCCGCGCCTCGCCTGCGCGCCGTGCTGCACGCGGCGGGATCGGTGAAGAGCCTGGTCACCCCCGCCTGCTGGGAACGCGGCCTGCTGGTCTCCTCGGCCGCCGCGGCCAACGCCGTCCCGGTGGCCGAGTACACCGTCGGCGCGATCCTGCTGGCCGGCAAGGGGGTGTTCGCCCTCAACGAGCGCTACCGGCGCGCACGAGCCTTCACCCTGGCCAAGATCGAGCAGGGGATCGGCAACAACGGCCGCCGGGTCGGCATCGTGGGCGCCTCCCGCATCGGCCGCAAGGTGATCGAGCTGCTGGCGCCGTACGACCTGGACCTGTGCCTGTACGACCCCTACACCCGGGTTCCCGGCGTGCCGCAGGCCTCGCTTGAGGAGCTGCTGCGCCGCAGTGACATCGTCAGCCTGCACGCGCCCGAGACCGCCGAGACCCGGCACATGCTCGACCGCACCCGGCTGGCGCTGATGCCGGACGGCGCGGTGCTGATCAACACCGCCCGCGGTTCGCTGGTCGACACCGGCGCGCTGGTCGCCGAGCTGAAGTCCGGGCGGCTGTCGGCGATCCTCGACGTCACCGAGCCCGAGCCGCTGCCGTCCGACTCGCCCCTGTTCGACCTGCCCAACGCCTTCCTCACCCCGCACATCGCCGGCTCGCACGGCAACGAGCTGGCCCGGATGGGCGCCGTCGTCGTGGACGAGCTGGAACGGCTGGCCGCCGGGCTGCCGCTGGCGCACCCGGTGAACCACGACGACCTCGACCGGGTGGCCTGAAGTGAGCGAGGACGGCGGCACCCCGTGTGGCTCCGTGTGGCGCGGGAGCGCGTACGGCGGACTCCCGTGTGGCTCCGTGTGGCGCCGGAGCCCGCCGTCCGCGACAATCAAGCTGCCCTGCCGCTCTTCCCGGCCACTGCCGAGACCGGTCCGGGCACACTACGCGTGGTGCTGTGCCGGCCGTGCTCAGCACCACTGCTCCGCCTGACGAAAGGTGCGCCTTGCCACGCAAGCCGGGAAAGCCACAGCACGCCGCTCAGGAGGCGACGCCTGTTCACGCCGAGGGCGTCACCATCCGCGACGTCGCGGCCCGGGCCGGGGTCTCCGCCTCCACCGTGTCCCGCGTGATCAAGGGCGACTACCCGGTCGCGCAGGCCACCCGCACCCGCGTGCTGCGCGCCATGCGCGAGCTGGACTACGTCCTCAACGTGCACGCCCGCGCCCTGTCCGGGGCCGGCACCAAAATGGTCGCCTTCGTGCTCGACGACGTCACCGGACCCTCCTTCGCCTACGTCGCCAAGGGCGTCGAACAGCAGGCCACCGCCGAGGGCCGGCTGTGCCTGGTCTGCACCACGCACGGCGATCCGGCGCGTGAGCTGGCGGTGGTGGAGGCCATGCGCGAGCAGCGGGCCGACGCGGTGATCCTGGTCGGCGGCGGCTCGGCCGACGACGCCTACCGCCGCCGCATGACGCACTTCGCGCACGCCCTGGACAAGGCCGGCTCCCGGCTGGTGCTGTG
The DNA here is from genome assembly GCF_044466425.1 of Nonomuraea sp. NPDC049400. Taxonomy (NCBI): domain Bacteria; kingdom Bacillati; phylum Actinomycetota; class Actinomycetes; order Streptosporangiales; family Streptosporangiaceae; genus Nonomuraea; species Nonomuraea sp. NPDC049400. The sequence goes on along the minus strand of NZ_JBITMP010000002.1, from coordinate 438,611 downwards.
CGGCCGTCCCCCGCTCGGCGACGACGTGCCGACCACCGTGGTCGAGTACGACAACGAGGCGGGCGCGTACGCCATGACCAGCCACCTGCTCTCCCGCGGCCACCGCCGGATCGTCTACCTCGGCGCCGCCGACGCCGAGGACCAGAACACCACCAAGATCGACCGCGTGCACGGCTTCCGCCGCGCGCACGAGGACTACGGCGTGCCCTGCGACCCGGACCTCGTCCTGCCCAGCCACTTCTCCCGCAGCGCCGGCTACGAGGCCACCAAGCGCCTGCTGGCGGTCGGGGCGGAGTTCACCGCGATCTTCGCGGGCACCGACATGGTCGCCGCCGGCGTGCTGGCCGCGCTGCGCGAGGCGGGCGTGCGGGTGCCGGAGGACGTGTCGGTCGCGGGCTACGACGACATCCCGCTCGCCGCCGACCTGGTGCCCGGGCTCACCACGGTGCACATCCCCACCGAGGAGCTGGGCCGCACCGCCGTACGGCTGGCACTGGACCTCAGCCAGCCGCAGCACGTCGTCCTGGGCACGCACATCGTGGTCCGCGGCTCGGTCGGCAAGAGGACCGTGACCCCTCGCTAGGGTCCCCCTGCCGACCGCGTCCTCGACCACGGGTCGCGTCAGCGCCGCCAGATCACCGCTGAGGGGGCGCCGGCGTCCATGGTGACGTCGCCGCTCCAGCCGAGGAATGACCAGTGGCGGCGACCGCGACCGAGGCGGTCAGTATCCCTCACCTCAGGCGCCAGGGCAGGCGGACGGTGATGAACTCGTTGTTGTCCGGCTGGCCCGGCGTGCGTCCCGACGAGAACGGGAAGTTGTTGTCGTTGAGGATCCCGATCGTGCGGTCGTTCAGGATGACGACGTCCTCGATGGTCTGGAACGGGAAGCGGAACGTCTTGCCGAACCCGCCGAGCCCCTTGGGGTTGGCCAGGTTCAGCAGGTCGGCGGCCAGGGTCTTGTCCAGCGCGCCGTCGTGGTCGCGGTCGCGGCTGTCGGCGAGGTAGACGCGCTTGAGCGCGGCGGCGTCGCCCTGGTTGCCGTCCCGCTCGATGATCAGGAAGCGGTGGTCGTCCACCGCGATGGCGTCGCCGATCGCGTTGGCCGGGCTGTCCAGCCGGTACGTCCAGCGCTTGCCGGTGTAGGCGCGCTTGCGGACGTCGAACTCGTTCATCCGCAGCGTGCCCGCGGGGTCCCCGCTGACCGTCCCCTCCAGCAGCGGATACAGCCGCCGCCCGTCCGCGGAGCGGGCCATGCCCTCGAAGCCCTTGCTGCCGGCCAGGTTGGGGGTCGCGCCGTTCAGCGTCGGGTTCTCCGGCGCCTTGACGCCGGGCAGCTCGATCGGCGCCTCCAGCAGCGTGCCGCGCGCCGAGAAGTGCAGCAGGAACGGGCCGAACTCGTCGCCGAGCCAGTACGTGCCGTCGTCCGCCCGCACGATCGACTCCACGTCGAAGTCGGCGCCGGTGAGCACCCGATCCGCCCTGGTCAGCGGCCAGGACACCCGCTTGTCCGGGTCGGACAGGTTGAAGCCGCCCAGCACCCGCACGGTGCCCGCCCGGAAGTCCGGCTTGATGCGGTGCACGCGCAGCAGGAAGTCGGCGCTGTTGTTCTTGGCGCCGAACCCGTTGTCGGACAGCACGTCGAAGGTGCCGTCACCGCGCCGGACGATGCCGCTGAACCCCTGGACCGGCTGGCCGGAGAAGGGCGGGGTGACCCCGTTGACGGGGGCCGTACCGAGCTGCGAGCCGGACGGCTCGCTGCCGGGTACGAAAGTCTGCGCCGGGAGCGAGGCGAACCCGGTCAGCGTGGCCTGGCCCGCGCCCTCCGGCTCGGCGGCGGCGTAGGAGGCGGGACCGGCCGCGGCGGCGAGGCCCATGGCCAGCACGGCGGCACCCACCGCCATTGGGATGCGTTTCATGCCGGGCAGGCTAGAGGTGTCACATGACGCGATTGCCAACACAACGTGCACACATCGTTCACCTTCGGCCGTCCGGCCGGCCCCGGTGCGCGCAGTCGTGCTGGAGCAGGTAGATCGCATGTCACGGGCATACCCCGGGCCGCGACCATGCGATCTACCGTACGGGCGTCGTCTCTGCCCCGGTGGAGTTTGTGGCCCTATGATCAGAGACACCCACATCCGCCCCCGCCCAGGAGTCTTGTGCCGGACATCCAGCCCCTCAGGCCCGGAGATCCCAGGTCCGTGGACCGGTACCGGATCACGGGCCGCATCGGCGAGGGCGGACAGGGGACGGTCTACCTGGGGGTCGACAACGACGACGACCAGCAAGTGGCGATCAAGGTAATGACGTCGGTCGACGCCTCCGACACCGAGTCCCGGCTGCGTTTCCAGCGGGAGATCGAGGTCGCGTCCAAGGTGGCCTCATTCTGCACGGTGCGCGTGCTGGGACACGGGGTCTACGACGACCGGCTCTACATGGTCAGCGAGTACATCGCGGGCGAGTCGCTCCAGCAGCACGTCCTCGCCCGGGGGTCGCTGGAGGCCTCGGCGCTCACCCGGCTCGCCGTCAACACCTCCACGGCGCTGGTGTCCATCCACAACGCCGGGATCGTCCACCGGGACTTCAAACCCAGCAACGTCCTGCTCGGCTCGGACGGCCCCTATGTGATCGACTTCGGCGTGGCACGGGCGTTCGGCGACAAGACCGTGACGGTCACGGGGGTCCTGGGCACGCCCGCCTACATGTCTCCCGAGCAGCTCGCGGGCGAGCGGGTGACCCCGGCCTCCGACATGTTCAGCTGGGGCCTGACGATGACCTTCGCGGCGCTGGGGCGGCCGCTGTTCAGCGGCAACACCATCGCGGCCATGGCCATCACCCTGCGCCAGGACGAGATCGACCTCAGCGAGATCGCCGAGCCGCTGCGCTCGATCATCGCCTCCTGCCTGGTGCGTCAGGCCGAGTCACGGCCGACCGCGCGTGAGGTGCTCAACGTCCTGATCGCGGGCGATCAGCCGCAGTCGTGGCCTGCCGTACGCGAGGCGTCCACTCCCCCGATCACGCCCCCGGCACAGCCCGGTCCGGGCGATCAGCCGCAACCGTGGCCCGCCGAACGCGAGACGTCCGCCCCCGTGATCTCGCCCTTCGCGCCGCCCGATTCGGTCCCCGGCGCCGTCCGGCCCGCCCCTGCGGCGTTCCCCGATTCGATCCCCGGTGCCGTCCGGCCCGCCCCTGCGGCCTTCCCGGACCCGATCTCGCAACCCACCGGCGCCGCGCCGCCGACCTTGCGTTCCCGCAAGCGGGTGGGGCGGCTGGCCATCGCAGGCGCGGTGCTGGTGGCGCTGACCGGGGCGGGCGTGGTGCTGGTGCCCCGGTTGGTCTCGGGTCCGCCGGCGCCGCCCGGTTCCACGCAGGTCGCCACCGGGTTCGGCGCCCCGATCGGCTGGCACCCCACGGGTCACTTCGCGGCGGTCACCGCCGTCGCCACGGCCGAGGTCGCCGGGCGCGTGGTCACGGTGACCGCCAGCGAGGACGGGACGGTCCGGCAGTGGGACGCGCGTACCGCGCAGCCGATCGGCGCACCGATGCCGGGTCACGGCGACTGGGTGCGCGCGGTGGCGACCACCACCGTGAACGGCAAGCCCGTCGCGGTCACCGGCAGCGACGACAAGACCGTACGCATGTGGGACCTCACCACCGGCCGCCCCATCGGCGCCCCGCTCACCGGCCACACCGGCGCCGTACTCGCCGTCGCCACGACCACCGTGAACGGCAAGCCCGTCGCGGTCACCGGCAGCGACGACAAGACCGTACGCATGTGGGACCTCACCACCGGCCGCCCCATCGGCGCCCCGCTCACCGGCCACACCGGCGCCGTGCTCGCCGTAGCGACGGCCGCCGTGAAGGGCAAGCCGGTCGCGGTGAGCGCGGGCAAGGACCGGGTGCTGCGGTTCTGGGATCTGCAGACCGGCAAGCCCGCGGGCGCGGCCAGGGCCGGGCACACCGACTGGGTGCGGGCACTGGCCGTCACGCCGGACGCGGTCGTCTCCGCCTCCGACGACAGGACGGTCAAGGTCTGGGACCTTGCCTCCGACCGGGTCGTCACGATCCGTGACGTGCCCGATGTCGTGATCTCGCTCGCGGCGATCAAGACGGGAACGTCCTGGACGCTGCTGGGCGCGGGCCGTGACGGTGTGATCCGTGGCTGGGACACCGCCGGCAAGCCGGTGGGCACCCCGCTCACCGGGCACACCGGATACGTCATGGCCGTGACGGCGGCCGTGGTCGACGGCGCCCCGCTCGCGTTCTCCGGCGGCGCGGACAAATCCATGCGGGCGTGGGACCTGAGCAAGTGGAGCGCCTCCGCCATGGCCGCGGGCACTCCCGGTCATTCCGCCGCGGTCAAGGCGGTCGCGCTGGCCACCGTGGGCGGCAGGCCGGTGACCGTCTCCGGCGGGGCGGACAAGACCGTCAGGATGTGGGACCCGTTGACCGGGAAGGCCATCGGCACCCCACTGCTCGGGCACGCCGACCAGATCATGGCGATGGCCGCCGGCACCGTGGGCGGCAACCCGGTGGCCGTCAGCGGCGACGCGGGCGGAGTCCTGCGGACGTGGCGGCTGGACACGGGGGCGGCGCTGGGCAAGCCGCTCACCGGCCACCGGGGCAGCGTCAACGCCGTCACGCTCATCGGCGACGTCATCGTCTCCGGCGGCGCCGACGGCCGCCTGCACCGGTGGAACGCCGGCACGGGGGCTCCACTCGGGCCGCCCCTGTCCGGGCACCGCAAGCCGATCAGGGCGCTGGCCTCCGCGATCGTGAACGGCAGGCCCGTGGCGATCTCCGCGAGCGAGGACCGTGAGCTGCGGTTGTGGGACATCGCCGCCGGCAAGCAGATCGGCGCCCCGCTCACCGGCCACCAGGGCGTCGTGCTCGCGGTGGCCACCGCCGTGGTCGACGGCCGTCCCGTCGCGGTGTCGGCGGGCGAGGACCGTACGGTGCGCCGCTGGGACCTGATCACGGGAACGGCCATCGGCACCCCGCTTACCGGGCACACCGACTGGGTTCGCGCGCTGTCGGCGGTCGGCGGGCGGGTGGTCTCGGCAGGTGACGACCGGTCGCTGCGCGTGTGGGACCTGCGCACCGGCAAGGCGGTCGGCAAGCCGATCAGGGGGCATGCCGGTCCCGTGTACGCGCTGGCCGCCGGCCAGGCAGGCGGCACGACGGTCGCGGTCTCCGCCGGCGCGGACTGGACCGTACGCGCCTGGAACATTCTCGGCGGGTGACTACCGGACCGTGTCCAGCGAGTTCCCCGTCCCGTTCTTCTTGACGTATTCGCGTGCCCGGTCGGCCTTGATGGCCTCGCTCAGCGCGCGGGTCTTGCGGTTGTCCAGGTAGACGACGCTCTGCGCGCCCTCCATGCCGGTTCCGCGGGTCGGCATCGTGAAATAGTCGGACGCGTCCAGCTCCGCCAGGTCGATGAGGCGGCTGCGGAGCATCTGCAGAGTCACGCCGTCGTCGACGGTGGTCGCCTTGGTGATCGAGCGGAGCAGCCCGTCGACCTTCGCGGGGTTGGTCAGGGTGCCGGCGCTCAGCGTCCGGTCGGACAGGGCCTTCAGCAGCGCCTGCTGGCGCTTGATCCGGTCGAAGTCCCCGCCGGGGAGGTTGTAGCGCTGCCGGACGAACAGCAGGGCCTGCTCGCCGTTGAGGTGGTGGCGGCCCGCCGTCCAGGTGGTGCCGGTGTTCGTGTCGCGCACGGTCTTGGCCACCTCGACGTCCACCCCGTCGACCGCGTCGACGGCTGCGGCGAACCCCTTGAAGTCGATCGCGGCGTAGTGGTCGATGCGGATGCCGGTGAGCGACTCAATGGTCTTGATCAGCAGGGCGGGTCCACCCCAGGAGAAGGCGGCGTTGATCTTGGCGCGGCCTCGGCCGGGGATGGGCACCCAGGAGTCCCGGGGGATCGACACGACGGCGACGTGTTTCCGGTCCTCGGAGAGGTGGGCCAGCATGATCGTGTCGGTGCGCTGCGAGCCGGGCACCCAGAGCACCCCTTTGGCGCCGTCTCCCGTGGTGGCGGCCTCGGACCTGCGGTCGCTGCCCACCAGGAGCCACGTCTCTCCGTGGCCGGGCTTGGGCTGCGGGCGCTGCTTCTCCTCCTCCTGGGAGGTGGGCAGGGCCGCGGGTAACCGCACGATGTCGCTGTCGAGGCTGGACTGGTAGATGAAGAGCCCGCCGGCGCCGAGCGTCCCCAGCAGCACCAGGGAGGCCAGGGATATCCACAACAGGCGACGTAAGCGGCGCATCCCTCGATACCTCCCGAGATCGATTAGTGGACTTTATGCTAATTGCCGGGCAACGCCTTCCCGTTGAGGTAGCCGAGCCAGCGCTGCTCGATCTCGCGGTAGCGCCCCCCGGTGATCGCGTCCAGCGCCGACAGCTGGGTGACGTGCAACGAGTGGTAACTCCAGCGGGCGGGGTTGGGCGCCGTCGCGGGCGTCCGGGTGTAGTGGAGGAGGTCGTAGGTGGTCCGGTACGACAGGTCGTACAGCGGCAGGATCCTGTCGAGGGTCTTGAGCCCCTGCTGGAACATCTCCTTCGCGGCCTTGTCGCCCATGAGCTCGCCGACGTCGTGCACGCCGATCAGGGCGAACAGGTAGCCGTTGAGCACATGCGTCGGGGTCGGCGTCGGGTACTCCTCGAACCAGTCGAAGCGGCCCTCGAACCGGCGGAGCACGCCGCCGTCCTCCACCTTGGTCCGCAGGGGGCCGAGCGCCCGCAACGCGGCGTCGCCGTAGCGCGACTCACGCGTCTTGTCGTACATCTTGGCGAGGAACGCCGCCCCGATGCCCTGGGCCATCCCCGAATACCAGCCGGCGCGCAGCTCGCCGGCCAGCCCTTCGCGATAGGAGTAGTCGAAGGGCACGGGCCAGCCGCCCTTGGCGTCCTGGTGCTCCAGCAGCCAGCGGGCCACGGTCTCCGCCTTGGGCCGGTATTTCTCGTCACCCGTGGCGACCCACTTGCTGTAATTCTCCATGCCGTATTGGACGACCTCGACCGGATACTGGAAGGTGCCGAAATCGTAGGTGCTCGCCGGGATCCCGTCCGGCCCGATGGAGATGCGCCGCCAGGTGGTGACGTCCACGCCGGCGAAGTGCAGCCAGGGCCCGCGCGGGTCGTGCTGCTTGATGAGAGGGGTCTCGTCCTCGAAATACTCGGCACGGACGACACCGTCGGCGCCCGTGGAAACGGTCACTTCCAGTCGTTTCGCCAGCGCGTCGAGCGGCACGTAGAGCTCGTCGTCGACCCGCAGCCCCGGCACGGTCTCGTCGAGGAGCCCGACGGGCACCTGTGTCGCCTCGACCGCCGTGGGCGGCCTCCCCGCGCCGGAAGGCGCTGACGAGGTGCAACCGATGAGGGCGCACAAGGCGATCACCAGGACGATGAACTTACGCATGACAGGCACCTTGATTACCGCCCTTAACGGTTATTTCGAGAAATGGTAATGTCGGGCCTTCACTGATCATCGCCCAGGGGTCCCTTCCCATATGAACCATGATCGCGTCCATTGTGCCTATAACGGGATAGATGTCGACCCCGAAACGCAGGCACTGACCAGGAACAGGCTGCACTGGCTCCTGGATCACCTCCCCGGGGGTCGCGTCCTCGACCTGGGCTGCTCCCAGGGGACGCTGTCCATCCTCGCCGCCCGCCGAGGCGACCAGGTGACCGGCGTCGACCTGGAGGAAGAGGCCATCGCCTTCGCCGCGAGACTGGCCGCCGAGCTGCCCGCCGACGTGGCCGCCAGGCTGGCCTTCCTGCGGGGCGACGGCGAACGCCTCGGCTTCCCGGACGGCTGCTTCGACTCGGCGGTCGCCGGAGAGCTGCTCGAGCACGTGGCGGACCCCGGCGTGATCCTGACCGAGCTCCACCGGGTCCTGGCGCCCGGCGGGACGCTCCTGCTCTCCGTGCCCCATGGGCTGATGCCGCACCACGACCATCGCCGTACGTTCTACCGCGCCGGCTTCCGCCGCCTGATCGACCCCCTGTTCGAGGTCCACGAGCTGACCGTCCTGGGCCGGCACATCGCCGCGGTGGCCGTACGGCGGGATGAGCCGCGGGGTGTCCCCGCCTACCTGCTCAGCCCGGAGGAGGCGGACTTCCTCCAGCGCGAGGAACACCTGGAGCAGCGGTTACAGAGCGTCCGCGACAAGCTGGAGCGGGCCAACCGCCTCTACCGCGACGTCACCGCGGCCAACGCCGAACTGAAGGCGCAGATCGGCGAGAGCAGGACAAGACAGCACGTCCTCGATGAGTTGTCGGCGCTCCAGGACACCGTGCGCCGCATGTCGTTCAGCATCGCGGACGGGGCCGCCACGGAACGGGCCGGGCTGCAGGAGCAGCTCCACGCGCTGACCGAGGAGCGTGACCGGCTGCGGGCGGGCATCCGCGCGGCGGAGAGCGAGGCCGGCCTGCTCCGCGAGGCGGCCGCCGCCGCCGAAGCGGAGCGGCACAAGCTCCTGGAGTTGATTCAGCAGCTGAGCGCCGGCCTGGAGACGGTCCGCGAGACGGCCGAGGCGGTGACCGCCCAGCGGGACGAGCTGCGCGCTCTCGTCCGGGCCCAGGCCGAGGACCTGCGAACGGCCGAGGCCGCCCACGGCGACGCCCTGAGGTCTGCCGAGGCCGCCCACGGCGAGGCACTGAGGGCCGCCGAGGCCGCGCACGCGGAGAATCTGAGAGCGGCCGGGGCTGCGCACGCGGAGGACCTGCGGGCAGCCGAGGCCGCACACGCGGAGGACGTGCGGGGCCTGCGCGAGCACGTCGCCACGCTCGAGGAGGAGCTCCAGACGGAGCGGGCGGGCCTGACCAGGCTCCGCACGGTCTACAACGGCGAGCGGCACCGGCACGAACTCACCCAGCAGCGCCTGAACAAGCTCGTCACGGTCGAGTCCAAGCTCCGGCAGGAGAACGAGCGGCTGCGGACCAAGCTGGAGACGGTGACCGGCCGGCTGGCGGACTACCGTGAGCAGGTCAACAGGATCCGCTCCTCGCGGGCCTGGCGCGTGTTGTCCGTCTACCGGCGGTTACGCCGCCCCGGGCGGTCCGACCCGGCGCAGCCCGGCCCGAAGGCCGGCCCCGCGCCCTCCCCCGCCGCCCCGGCCCGTGCGGACGTCACACGGCCGTCCCCACCGTCCGCCCCCGCCCCGGCGCCACAGCCACGGCCACGGCCGGCCGCGGTCGCACCGGTGCCGGTGGAGGAGGTCAGGATCGGGCTGCACGAGTGGATCGAACGCGCCAGGGCGGCCGAAGGCGACGAGGTGGTGCTGATGTTCTCGGGCACGACCTTCGTGCAGGAGGCCCGGGGCAACAGGCCCATCCGCCTCACGCGCGTCTACCTCGGCCGCGACTGCCCGGTCTTCTTCAACTACTACCGCTGGCGCGACACGGACCCGCTGCCCTCGCACCCCGATCCGCTGCTGTTCCAGAGCCCGATCGACATCACGCCCAAGCTGCTCGACGAGGTGCTGAGCGCCGACTTCGGCGGCAAGCGGAAGCTGCTGTTCGCCTCGTTCCCGCACGAGGCGATGGTGCGGACGCTGACCCACGCCGCCTCGCACGGCTGGGTGACGATCTACGACGCCCGCGACGACTGGGAGGAGTTCGCCAAGATCGGCATGGCGAAGTGGTACCACCCCGGTTACGAGCGCTACCTCGTCGCGCACGCCGACGTGGTCACCGCGGTCTCCGCGCCGCTGGCAAGGAAGATGGAGACCCTGGGTGGCCGCAAGGTGAGCGTCAACGCCAACGCCCTGGATCCGGCCTTCCCCGCCCCCACGGCTCCGCGCCGGCCGGACGCCGCCACGATCGGCTACTTCGGGCACCTGACCGACAAGTGGTTCGACTGGGACCTGTTGATCCGCGCCGCCAAGACCTATCCGCACTACACCTTCGAGCTGGCCGGGCATCAGAACCCCGACCTGAGACTGCCGGAGAACGTGCACCTGCTCGGGCTGCTCGGCCATCGGGAGCTGGCCGAGCTCAGCGCCGGGTGGGCGCTGGCGCTGATCCCGTTCAGGAACGGCGCGCTGGCCGACGCGGTGGACCCGATCAAGGTCTACGAGTACCTCCATCTCGGCCTGCCGGTGCTGAGCACCTACTTCCCGCAGTGCGTGGACTATCCGGGGGTACGGGTCACCGAGTCGGCGGCGGAGTTCGTCACCGCCATACCCCAGGTCGCGGGCTCGGCCCTCGACGTCGGCGAGATCCGTTCCTGGCTCGCGCGCAACACCTGGGAGTGCCGGGTGGACGCGTACTCGGAGCTGGCCGAGCAGGTCGTGCGGAAGGGCCGCGAGGGCCTGCTGACGCTGCTGGAGTGCCGATGAAGGTGCTGTTCTGCTACCGCTACGGCGTGATCGGCGGGGTGTCCACCCAGCTGCTCAACCGGTACACGCACTTCTCGGCCGAGTTCGAGATCGGCATTCTGTACGAGGCGGACCACGGCATGGTCGCCCACTTCCCCCCGGGAGTGGCCCGGGTGACGGCCACCGACGAGGCCCGCGAGGCCGCCATCAGGGATGCGGCCCCGGACGTCCTCGTCGTGATCGACAGCCCCAGCTTCCTGTCCGCGTGGCAGCGCGCGGGCTCCCCCGGGTCCTTGATCCTCGAGGTGCACACGACCACCGCCAACCTCTCCTACCTGGGCGAGCTCGCGATCCGCCCCGACCACATCGTGACCGTGAGCGAGTACATGCGGGAGAAGCTGGGGGCCTTGGGACTGTCCCCGATCAGCGTGGTCCCCAACTGCCTGGACGAGCGCTGGTACGCCGAGACCGTGCCGCCCGCGCTGGGCTCCACGCCGGTGGCCTGGATCGGCAAGCTCGACGGGCACAAACGCTGGCGGGCCGCCGCCGACCTGCTCGACCGGATCGCGGCGGCGAGCCCCGGCGTCACGCCGCTGATCGTCGGCGGGTACACCGCCCCGGCCGGCGAGGTGTCCGCGCTGACCACCAAGCTCGCCACCTCACCCGCCCTCGGCTCGGCCCGCTGGCTGCCGCGCCTCGACTACGACCGGATGCCCGCCCTGTACTCCGCCGTCGCGGCGAACGGCGGGCTGACCGTCTCGACGACGACCGACGAGTCGTTCGGCATGTCGGTCGCCGAGGCGCTGGTGCGGGGATGCCCGGTGATCGCGCCCGCGGTGGGCGCGCTCCCCGAGATCCTCCCGAAGGAGGCGCTCTACCCGCCGGGAGACTGGGCGGCCGCCGCGGGCAAGGCACTCCGGGCGCTGTCGGATGCCGGCTTCCGCACCGCCCTGATGAGCACCGCCCAGGTCGTCAAGGAGCGCACGCACACGGAATACGCGCTGGCCGCCTTCCGCAATGTGCTTCAGCGCAGCGCGAAGTCGTCGAAGGTGGCCTGACCCGGCGCGGTCAGCACCAGGCCGAAGCTGATCCCCGCGGCGTCCGCGAGCGGAGGCGCCCAGGTGGCCTGCCGCCAGGTCGGCGTGGCGGGGAAGACGGGGCCGTCGCTCCAGCGCGACCACACCCCGTCACCTGTCCGCTTGCTGAGCGTGAACCGTACCGGCGCGGTCGAGGTGTACCAGACCGACAGGCGGCCCGCCTTGGGCGCGCACTCGCCGTCGTCCTGCTTGATCGCCAGCCTGAGCTGCCCCGGGTCGCCCCCGGTCACCTGGATGCGGCCGGCCCACCGCCCGGTGTGCGCGTTCGGCACGCGGCTGAACGTGGCCGCCGGAGATCTTCCGTCCAGCTGCCAGCAGTCCGGGAGCCCCTCCTTGCCGAAATAGTTCTCCAGCGAGGCGTTCATCACGATCGACGGGGGCTTGAGCGGCGGCACGGGCCGCACGTCGCCGCCGATGACGTCGCCGACGGTGCGGACGGGGACCTTCCGCCCCTTCAGCCAGTCGAGGAACTCCGTGAAGATCTTGGGCTTCACCCCCAACGATCCGCAGTTGTCGCAGTAGTCGTGGAAGACGAGGATCGCCCAGCCCTTGCGCTGCTCGGCCGCGATCACGTACTGCTGGATCTGGGGAAGCGTGGCGTTCGCGCCGACCGCCAGCGGCGTGTTGAGGTTGTACGGGTCCCCCGGCGTGGTCTGCTCCGCGGCGGCGCCCGCCCGGCCCCTGCCGCTGCTGTAACCGCACTCCTTCACCGCGGCCTCGGCCGCCGCGTTGACCGCGTGGAAGGGGTAGGCGAACGATCTCGGGGTGAAGCCCATCGCCTCCAGCGCGGACCGGTCGCCGCATATCTCTCTGCGCTGCTCGTCGGGGTGGAGGGCGGGCAGCCTGGCATGCGTACGGGTGTGCCCGCCGATCTCGTGCCCCGCCTGGGACAACTCCGCTATCTGGGTCTGGCTGAGGTAGCCGGGGGCCTGGATCCGGGTGCTGAGGACGTAGAAGGTGCCGGCCATGCCGCGCTTGGTGAGCTCCTGCGCCATCTGTTCCTGACGCTCCAGACCGTCGTCGAAGGTCAGTGAGACCACACCACCCCCGCTCGCCGGCACGGCGCCCGTCGGCCCGGCGCTCGGAGTAGCCTTGGCTCCCTGACCGCTGCATCCGGCGGATAACGCCGCCACGGCGATCGCCACACCCACCATCACCACTCGACGCATTTCCCTCTCCTCCCCGTCAGGGCGCATATCCTCCCATGCGCACCGATCCAGACGCATGCCAGAATCCGCGCTATTTCGGAGCCGGTTCGATCAGCCTGAGGAGATCGAGGCGAGCGCCGGGACGGCGGCTGTGCCGTCGAGGTCTAGAGCGCGGAATCCCGGGCAGTGCCAAGGTCTTCGACGGACTTTCGGGAGAACTCATGAGCGAGGCTGCGGCCATGGCTCGCCGGGCGGCGGACAGCCCAGTCATGGAGAAGCTCGCGCGGGTCGGTCTGGTCTGCCGTGGCGTGCTTTACGGGCTGATCGGCGTGCTGGCGGTCCAGATCGCGCTGGGTCAGGGCGGCCGGGAGGCGGACAAGAGCGGGGCGATCGGCACGGTCGCCGACCTGCCGTTCGGGGCCGTGCTCTTGTGGGTCATGGCCGTCGGTTTCGCCGCGCTGGCCCTGTGGCAGGCGTCCGAGGCGATCTTCGGACACGGCAAGGTCGTGGAACGGGTGGAGGCGGGCTGCCGGGTCGTGGTGTACGTGTTCGTGTGCACCGCGCTGCTGACCCTGCTGCTGGGCGGCAAGAGCAAGTCCGATGACAAAACGTCCCACGACCTGACGGCCAAGCTGCTCGACCTGCCCGCCGGGCAGCTGATCGTGGGCGCGATCGGGCTCGGCATCGTCGCACTCGGCGTCTATTGGGTGCGGTGCGGCCTCAAGAAGGAGTTCCGCAAGGAGCTGCGGCCGATGTCGCCCCGGGCCCACATGGTGATGGACCGGCTCGGGCTCGCCGGCTACCTGGCACGCGGGATGATCGCCGGTCTGGCCGGGGTCTTCGTGGTCCAGGCGGCCGTCACGTTCGACTCCGACAAGGCCGGCGGCATCGATGCGACGCTCAGGGCGTTCGCGGACACCCCGGCGGGGCCGTGGCTGCTGGTGGTCGTGGCGCTCGGGCTGCTGCTGTTCGCCGGGTACTGCTTCGGAGAGGCGCGCTGGCGGCGTACATGAGACTCGACGACTGGTTCCTCACCGGCGAGGAGCGCGGCAACGGCTCGACCAAGCTGGCGCCCTGGACGGAGGGGAACCTGGTGCGCCCGCTCATCCACGGCGCGGCCTACTTCGGCGAGCTCAGCACATGCCTGGCCGGCCTCGGCAAGGACGACCTGCTGCTGTTCGCCGACTGGCGCGGCGACCCCGACGAGCGGCTCACGCCGGACGGTCCCGAGGTGGCGGCCGCGATGGCGGGCGCGGCCGAGAGGGGCGCGCTGGTCAGGGGCCTCATCTGGCGCTCGCACCTGGACTTCCTGCGCTTCAGTTCGGCCGAGAACCGGCACCTCGGCGAGGACATCGAGGCGGCGGGCGGCCAGGCGCTGCTCGACACCCGGGTACGGCACGGCGGCTCGCACCACCAGAAGTTCGTCGTCCTGCGCCATGACCGCGACCCCGGCAGGGACGTGGCGTTCGTCGGCGGCATCGACCTGTGCCACAGCCGCCGTGACGACGCCGAGCATCTGGGCGACCCGCAGGTGGCGCCGATGCCCGCCGCCTACGGCGAGCGACCTCCGTGGCACGACGCCCAGGTGGCCATCAGCGGCCCGGCCGTGGCCGAGGTGGAGAAGGTCTTCTGCGAGCGCTGGGAGGATCCGGCGCCCGAGACCCGCCAGCCGTTCAGGCGGCTGCGCGACCGCCTGTCCCGCATGGCCGACGTGCCGCCGCTGCCGGAGCCGGGCCCGCCGCCGCGGCCCGCGGGCCGGCATGCCGTGCAGCTGCTGACCACGTATCCGCACCTGCCCCGCGCCCTTCCGTTCGCGCCGGAGGGTGAGCGCAGCGTGGCCAGGGCGTACCACAAGGTGCTGGGCCGGGCGCGGTCGCTGGTCTACCTGGAGGACCAGTACCTCTGGTCCACGGAGGTGATCGAGCCGTTCGCCCGTGCGCTGGAGCGCGAGCCGGGACTACACATGATCATCGTGGTGCCACGCCATCCCGACCAGGACGGCTGGCTGGCGGGCCCGGCCAGCCTCATCGGCAGGGCGGAGGCGCTGTCCAGGCTGATGCGGGCCGGGAACGGGCGGGTCGCGATCTACGACCTGGAGAACCACTGGGGCACGCCGGTGTACGTGCACGCCAAGGTCTGCGTGGTCGACGACGTGTGGGCGGCTGTCGGCTCCGACAACGTCAACCTCCGCTCATGGACGTTCGACTCCGAGCTGAGCTGCGCCGTGCTGGACGAGGAGCCCGATCCGCGCCCGCCCGCCGGGGCACGCAGGTTCGCCAGGGAACTCCGGCTGGCGCTCGCCGCCGAGCATCTGGACCGCGACCCCGGCGGCGACGTGGCCGATCTGTGCGACCCCAGGGGCGCGTTCGAGGCGTTCGCCGAGTCGGCCGCGAGGCTGGAGTCCTGGCACCGCGGCGGCCGCCGGGGCCCGCGCCCGCCCGGCCGGCTGCGCCCGCACCCGCATCCGGAGCTCGGCCGCATCCGCCGGGCGATGGCGCTGCCGTTGTACCGGATGGTCATCGACCCGGACGGGCGGCCGCCACGGCTACACCGATCGAACGAGTTCTGAGGCCGAGGTCCGGATCGGCTGCCGCGCTATCGCCCGGGCGACCGTCACGACACAGGCGGCACCGAGCAGCAGCCCCCAGGCGACGTCGGTGAGGAAGTGCATGCCGCGGTACAGGCGGGAGAAGGCGACCGCGAGCGGGGCGGCGATCCCGAGCGCCCAGATCACCACCTGGAGCGCCCTGCTGCGGACGTGTGTGGTCAGGACGAGGGCGACGCCGCAGTAGAAGGCGACGGCGGCGCTGACGTGTCCCGACGGGAAGCTGGAGGTGGGCGGGGCGGGGTCGAGGTGCCGTACGGGAGGCCGGTGCCGCCCGACGGCCTCGGTGACGGTCAGGAAGATGAGCGACTGGCTCCAGACGGCCGCGACCAGGAAGATCGATTCGAGCCAGCGCTTGTACACGAGTCTGAAGCCGATCGCGGCCGCCGCGGTGAGCACCGCGATGTACGGGGTGTCCGACAGGCTGCTGCCGAAGTCGGTGAGCACGTTCCATGACGAGGTGCGGCCGGCGGCCAGGGCGCGGTTCACCGCCGCCTCGCCGATGGGCAGGGCGAGGATCAGCCTCCCTGCGCCGTACGTCATCCCGGCCAGCAGCAGCAAAGGTAACAAGAGCGTCAACGCGTAATGCTTCACCAGCTCAGTTCTGGCCATGCGTGGCCCCCACCGACTCGGGTTCGACCCCTTCCGCCAGCGGCGAGGCGGGCCTGCGGCCCTCGTCGCGCCGCCACGTCTCGAATCCCGCCGCGGTGGCGGCGATCACCGCCACCCCCAGGACGATGCCCGCGGCCACGTCGCTCACCCAGTGCACGCCCAGCGCGACCCTGGTGTAGCCGACCGACAGCACGAGGAACCAGGCGACCGCCCAGGCCACGCGCCTCCCCCACCGGGGCAGCCTGGGCAGCATGAGCAGGACGATCACTCCCGCGCCGAGCGTCACGTTGACCGCGTGGCCCGACGGGAAGGCGTCGCCCGGGGCGAGCGCGACGGGATCGGGCAGATGCGGCCTGGCCCGGGCGACGATGATCTTGAGCGCGAGGCCGAGCAGCCCGCCCACGGTCACGGTGGTGACCGCCCAGATGGCCGGTCGCGGCGCTCCCCTGCACAGCAGCCAGGCGGCGTACGCGATGACCGCGATCCGCCATGGCCAGGGCCCGAACACGTCCGTCCACACGATGAGCAATCGCGTCACCTCCGGGTGAGCGAGCGCGTATTGGTGCAGTTCATCGGCGACCTGTGCGTCCAGCTCGTTGACCGGCAGCTTAGCCACGACGAGCAGCAGGCTGAACGGGATCATGACGAGCACCGCCGCCAGGGAGGCGATCGCCAGCCGCAGCCCCAGCCGCCTTTCCTCGTTGCGCATTCCACGCGTGCTACCCGGGAAGGAGGAGCTGATTCCTCGGCCTGAACGACGGCGCCGAGGGTAGTCCGTGGCACATGTCCCCCACCGTGGCGGTCGTCGCGCACCGCAAGAAGACACTCGGCGCAGGTCTGGACAGGCTGCGTGTGCTCATCACCGAGCAGGACGTGGGCGATCTCCTCTGGTACGAGGTGGGAAAGAGCAGGAAAGCGCCCAAGAAGGTCCGCCGGGCGCTGGAGGAGGGCGCCGGGCTGGTGTTCGTCTGGGGCGGTGACGGCATGGTGCAACGCTGCGCCGACGTGCTGGCCGGCTCGGGCGTGCCGATGGCCATCCTCCCGGCGGGCACCGGAAACCTGTTCGCCACGAACGTCGGCATCCCCGCCGACCTCGAGGAGGCGGTGCGGATCGGCTTCCACGGCCGCCGGGAGCGGCTCGACCTGGGGATGCTGAACGGCGAGCACTTCGCGGTGATGGCCGGGGCGGGGTTCGAGGCCGAGATGATCGCCGACGTCGACGGGCAGGCCAAGGAACGCCTCGGCAAGCTGAGCTACGTCAAGGCGGCCGTCCGGCACGTCGGCGGACCGCTGGTGCCGATGAAGATCAAGATTGACGGAACGGCCTGGTTCGAGGGAGACGCGAGCTGCCTGCTGCTGGGCAACGTGAGCACGATCGCCGGCGGCATCGAGGCGTTCGACGACGCCCGCCCGGACGACGGCTGGCTGGAAGTGGGTGTCTCCACCGCCAAGGGCCCGGTCCAGTGGGGGCGGGTGCTCGGCAGGATGTCCGCGGGACGTTCCGACGGCTCACCGCTCGTCCGGATCTCCCGCGCCAGGAAGGTGTCCGCCCGGTTCGGCGCTCCGCTGACGTACGAGCTGGACGGCGGAGAGCGCGGGCGCACGAGCCGGCTCAAGGCCGAGGTCGTCCCGGGCGGGCTCATGATCTGCCTTCCGCCGGACGGTCAGCCCTGACCGGTCAGCCCATCTGCCGTCCACCGGACGGTCAGCCCCGACCGGTCAGCCCATCGGCTTGGCGCGGTGTTCCAGGAGGAGCAGCGCGATGTCGTCGGCGCGCTGGCTCGTGTGCGGAGCGTGCTCGAGGAGCGTTCTGCCGAGCTGCTGGAGCTCCTGTGGGTCGTGCGTCAGGTGGCCGGCCAGGTTGCCGATGGCGTGGTCCAGGTCGATGCCGGGCGTCTCGACGAGGCCGTCGGTGTAGAGGGCGAGCAGGGCGCCTGGCGGAAAGGGCACCTGCAGGGTGGGGTAGTCGGCGTCGGGGTCGACGCCGAGCACCAGGCCGACCGGCACGTCGATGATCTCGGCGGGCATGTTGGGCGGCCGCAGCAGCGGCGGAGGGTGCCCGGCACTGGCCGCGCGGAGCGTGCGCAGCTGCAGATCGATGTAGATGAGCAGGCAGCTGGTGAACAGCTCGGTGTCCACGTCGATGAGCAGGCGGTTGGTGTGCTTGAGCACGTCGCCGGGGCTGGCGCCCGCGACCGCGTTGGCGTGGATGGCGGTGCGCACCTGTCCCATGAGGGCGGCTGCCGTCACGTTGTGGCCCTGGACGTCGCCGATGACCGCGGCTGCCGAGGTGTCGGTCAGGCGGATCAGGTCGTAGAAGTCGCCGCCGATGCCGACGCCGCGGGTGGCGGGCACGTACCAGGCGGCCACGTCGAGGCCCGCGATCTCGGGCAGGCTGCGCGGGAGCAGGGCCTTCTGCAGGGAGTGGGCGAGCCGGTCCTTGCTGTCGTACCGCAGGGCCCGGTCAAGGGCGTGGGCGAGCATTCCCGCCAGGGCGGTGAAGGTGGTGCGCTCCTCGACGGTGAACGGGTGGGGCTCGTCGAAGGCGAGCAGACAGGAGCCGACCCCCTCGTCCTGGACCTCCAGCGGCAGGAACGCCCAGGCGGACATCCCGTCCTGGTCCTCGGCGTGCGGGTACCTCTGCCGCAGTTCGTTCACGTCGGCGAAGAACGCCGGCTCCCCGGTTCGCGCGACGTCCCCGGCGGGCACGTCCGAGGTGATGGGCAGGCCGTCGAGCCGTTCGAGCACGTCCTGGCCGTAGCCGCGCGCGCCCATGACCCGCATCCTGCCGCCCTCGGCCACCAATATCGCCATGGCCTTGACCTTGAACATGGGCATGACATGGTCGGCGACCAGATCGACGATCTCCGGAATACTGAGCACCCGGGTCAGGGCCACCGCCAGCGGGAGGAAACTGTAGAAGACCTCCGCCCGGGTCAGGGCTTCCCGGCCCGATTCGGGTTCGTTCAGGTGAGCCGGGTTGTCCACGTCGAGGGGAGCGACGCGCAAGCTGATACCGGACGGATCCGGATACATGCGGAACTCCACCACGCGGCCGTCGGGACATCGGGTGACGCACGAGGTCATCTGCTGGCCGATCACGGCGGCGCGGCAGCGGTCTTCGAACAGGGGATCCTTCAGCCAGGGCGCCACCTCCCACAACGGCCTGCCCAGCAGGCCCGTGACGTCGCCGTCGAAGAGCTCGGCCGCCGCGGCGCTCACGAACGTGATGCGGCCCTCCAGGTCCAGGACGAGACAGCCCACGTGGATGCGATCGAGATAGCCGCAGACAGCCGACTCGGGATGTTGTTCCGGCGCTGGAGGCGGCGCCGGAGTCAGGACGCGCGGCTCGCCCGTACGGCTCAGCGGGTGCTCGACCGGCCGCTGAAGGATGGCGGCCACCCTGTCGCAGGCCGAAGTGAGGGCCTGCTTCTCGCGGGTGGCCAGCTCGCAGGAGTGCGACTCCGGCCAGAGCAGGACGAGCACGCCACGCAGGGTCGTGCCGGTCATGATGGGAGCGGCGGCGATGGCGAACGCGTACGGCGCGGCGAGCGCGGTCGCGGGGAAACGCCGGGCGAGCTCTTCGTGGTCGGGCACCCAGATCAGCCGGCGCTGACGAGCGGCGGCCGCCACCGGGGTGCCGGCGTTCAGCCTGACCCTTGCCCAGGGCTTGACGAGCTGGGCCGGCATGCCGACCTCCACGTCCATGACCAGGAGCGGTTCGCTGTCCAGCAGGAGGTAGACGACGCCGATGTGGGCTCCGGACTCGCGTACAGCCTGGAGCAGCACCTCATCCATCTCGGACCCATGCCGTGGCATCGGGTATTCCGCCCCATCCTGCGGCAACGGCGCTGCATGCGAAGAAAACCCCATACAACGACCGTAAGAGGGCCGCGGCTGAGGCAAGAGCACGCATTGCCAGATCCTGGCCACCAACTGGGTGGAAAATGGCAGATTTGCCGCATCTCGCCCACTTCCTCCAAAACCTCCGCGTAACAATCTTGCAAACAGGTCTTCACCCCGCGAAGTGTGACCGGTCACACTGTTGTTCCAAGAATGTGACCGGTCACATCACTCCTCGCCCAACTCCCACCCCCCGAGCGGACTCCGTCCTGTTGCCAGGAGAGGACACCCATGCACCGACCCCAGCCAGTCCGGCGCGCCCACGTGGCCGGCGCCGTCGCGGCGCTCGCCGCCTCCGCCGTGACCGCCGCCCCGGCCGACGCGGCCACCGCTCCCGACGTGGTCACCGTCGACTTCGCGCAGCCCACCGGCCCGGTCCACGGCGGAGCGACCGGCATGCTCTACGGTCTGTCGGACCCAGGTGTGCCGGGAGATGCCCTCCTCGCCGGCGCCCGGCCGCGCACCGTCGCGCAGAAGGCGCCGGACGGCGACCAGCATCCCAACGGCGACGCGCTCGTGATCGCGGACGGCTTCTTCGCCGCGGGCGGCGAGGAGATCGTCATCTACATGCAGGACGTCTACAGCCAGTGGCCCTACGAGAACCGCGGCATCGACGACTACCTCGCGAAGGTCGACACGATGGTCCGCAAGGTCGTCCGGGAGCGGCCGCAGGACAAGGACAAGTTCGTCTGGGTGCCGTTCAACGAGCCCGACGGCATCTGGTACCAGGACTGGGCGGCCGTCAAGGAGAAGTTCTTCAGCGACTGGAAGGCGGTGTTCGAACGCATCCGCTCGATCGATCCCGACGCCAAGATCGTCGGCCCGAACGAGGCGAACTACAACCCCGGGCGGCTGCGGGACTTCCTCACCTGGGCCAGGGACGCGAAGTGCGGCGACGGGAACTGCCTGCCGGACATCATGAGCTGGCACGAGCTGTCGCGCAGCCGGCTCGCCGACTACCGGGGCCACTACGAGCACTACCGCCAGATGGAGCGCGACCTGGGCATCGGCCCGCTGCCCATCAACATCGACGAGTACGGCAACCGGCGTGACATGTCCGTCCCCGGCCAGATGATCCAGTGGATCTCCCTGTTCGAGGACACCAAGGTCGACGCCGACATGGCGTACTGGACCTACGCCGGCAACCTCGACGACCACGCGGTGCGCACCCGTCAGGCCAACGGCGGCTGGTGGCTGCTCAAGTGGTACGCGGACCTGACCGGGCAGACGGTCAAGGCGCTCCCGCCGCGGTTGAACGTCGCCGACACCGTCCAGGCCGTCGCGGCGATCGACGAGTCCGCGCGGCGCGGCACGATCCTGGTCGGCGGCGGCTCCGAGCCCGTCCGGCTCGACATCTCCGGGCTCGCCCCCGGCGTCTTCGGCGAGGAGGTCGACGTCCTCGTGTCCAAGACGACCTGGAGCGGCTACGAAGGCGACGCGCTCCAACCGCCGGTCATCGCGGCCGGGCGCGCCGCGGTGTCCGGCGGCAAGCTGCAGGTGGACCTGCCCGGCGGGGACGTGATGGCCGCCTACCGGGTCACCATCGTCCCCGCCGGCGGCGACGCGCCGGAGCCCGACGCGCCGTGGGCGCTCTCGGTCGAGGCGGAGTCCGCCACGCTCGACTCGGCACAGGCCTTCGCCCAGGACACGACGGCGGACCCCCAGCTGTACGCGACCTCCGGCAAGCGGGACGTCGGCGCGATGAACAAGGTCGGCTCGGCCGTGACGTTCCCCGTCACCGTGCCCCGCGACGGCCGCTACCGTCTGGGCATCTACCAGGGCGCGAACAAGGCGCCGGGCAGGCACGCGCTCTTCGTGGACGGCGCGCTCAACCAGATCGTGCAGTATTCGGCGAACCTCGGGTGGACCTACCGTGGCCGTACCGACGTGGAGCTCCGGCTGACCGCCGGCACCCACGAGCTCTCCCTGCGCACCAGCGCCGACGGCACGAACCTGTTGCCGGGCAGCGACATCACACTCGACAAGTTCGACCTCACCGAGGCCGGCGCGGCCGAGCGGGCGGCGTACCCCGCCGACGAGGCACGGTTGTCCGGCGGCGCCCGGATCACGCGCCAGGGGAAGGACCCCGCCATCGCACTCGGCGGCGGCGCGCGTGCCACGTTCTTCATCGCCGCGAGCGAGTACGGCTACTACGACCTCGAGCTCTCCTACCGGGCACACGGAACGGGCGGCCTCCGGGTCCTCGTCGACGGGCGTGAGATCCCGGGCCTGCGGGCGCCCCGCCCGGGCGAGGCCTCCTCCCGTGCCCGGCTGTACCTCCCGGCCGGGATCTCCAAGGTCGAGGTCGGCGGTCCGGCCGGTCTGGAGCTCCGCGGGCTCACCACGGTCCGGGCCGAGCAGGCGGACACGGCGGTCCACCGGGTCGAGGCCGAGCAGGCGCCGCGCGCCGGAACGGCGCAGGTGGTCGACGTGCCCGCCACGAGCGGCTCGAACGCCTCCGGGAACGCGTATGTCGGGTACGTCGGAAACGGCGCGGGCAACACCGTGACCCTCCCCCGCCCGGACGGGTTCGGTCCCGGCGAGTACGTCCTGACCGTGCATTACGCCAACGCGGACCGGAACACCGGCCACGCGTACAACACCGACGTCATCAGCCGCTTCCTCGACATCACCGAGACCGGCGGCGCGACGACGCGCGGCGTGTTCCGGCACAACTACGCCTGGGACAACTTCTGGCCGCAGGCGACGCCGCTCACGCTCAACACGGAGAAGGGCGCGCTCGTTCTCGGCAACGCGGAGGCGTACGGGCCCAATGTCGACCGGCTGGAGCTCGCGCGGCTCGTCCTCGAGGTCGACAACAAGCCTCGTGACTGATGCCCTCCCGAGGGGAGTCATGACTGAGGTCCACTCGGGAGGAGATCAGGCCCTCAGCGGCGCAGGCTCGAGGCGCGGACCATCAGCTCGGGCTGGAAGAGCACCTGGCGGTGGCGGTGGCGCTCGCCTTCGTCGATCTCCTCCAGCAGCAGCTCGGCGGCCACCCGGCCGAGCTCCTTGCGCGGCTGGCGGATCGACGACAGCGGCACCGCGGCCACCTCCGCGTAGTCGATGTCGTCGTAGCCGATGAGCGCCACGTCCTCCGGAACGCGCAGGCCCGCGACGGTCAGCCCGTGCATGATGCCCAGGGCGAGCAGGTCGTTGGCGCAGAACAGCGCGGTCGGCCGCTGCTCGGCGGGCACGGCGGCCAGGCTCTCGGCGGCGTGGCGGCCCGACGCGAAGCTCAGCGACGGCACATCCACGCGGACAAGTGAGGGCGCCTCGGCAGCGCCCGGCAGAGTGCCGTTGCCCGCCACCCGCTCGGGGGCGTCCGGTGCGGCGCCGTCGCCCCGCGCCGCCGCGCGGGCGACCACTCCCCCGGCCGCCTGCACGGTCTCCGACGCTCCCTTGTACCGCTCGGCGACCTGGCTGATGGTGTGCGGGCCGCCCACGAAGGCCAGCCGGCGGTGCCCCTGCGAGAGCAGGTGTTCGGCGGCCAGCCCTCCGCCGAGGACGTCGTCCACGGCGGCCGAGCACCGGTTGCGCCTCGTGGCCCGGTGGTCGAGCAGCACGACCGGCGTCCCCCGCTCGATGAGCTGCTCCAGCTGCTTGGTCTCCCCCTCGACGGGGGTGATGAGGATGCCCTGGACGCGCTGCTCCTCCAGGTGATCGAGGTAGCGCCGCTCGCGTGGCCCGTCCTGGTCGCTGTTGCAGAGGCTGATGATCATGCCGTTGGCGTCCGCGGCGGCCTCCACCCCCTTGACGACGTCGGTGAAGAACGGGTTGGTGACGTCGAGGACCACGAGCCCGATCGTCCGCGTACGGCCGGAGCGCAGCGCCCGGGCGGATTCGTTGCGGACGAAACCGAGCTGGTTCATGGCGTTGAGCACCCGCTCACGGGTCGCCGGCGAGACCGTGTCGGGCCGGTTGAGCACGTTGCTGACCGTCCCCACCGACACGCCGGCCAGCTGGGCGACCTCCTTGATGCTCGCTATCGCCATGTCCCCTTCACAACGCTAGCCTTCCCAGTCCACCGTTGAGGCCCGCCGGCCGAGCCGTCTGCTCCTGCCTGTCATCGCTTGACCGGTTTAGGACAGCACCGTCCTCGAAATGATCAGCCCATGTTAGAAAGGGGGCCGCGTTTCCCGAGGACGAGGTGTGCTGCGTGATTGACGACGTGCTCCGTGCGATGGCCGAGAAGATCTCGGCGGGGGCGCCCTCCGGATGGCGGCGGGCGGAGCTGCGCGGGTTCGCGACCGGTCGCGGCGGGTCGGGTCATCGCGGCCTCAGGTTCGAGCCCGGGGGCGCGGGCGACGCCATCGACGTGCACCCGGAGCTGACCGCGCTGCACGACCTCGCCGGCGCGCCGAGCGGCCGGCTCACCGTCGAACTAGTCGTCGAGGCCAAGGGCCGGTTCGAGGCGGTGATCAGTAAGTCACTGGAGCGCGATGAGGGGAACGGCTTCCTGTACGTGCTCGATCGGGACGCGCTGCCGGCCGAGCCGGGCACGTTCCAGCAGGGCCCGGCGAGCGCCGCCCCCGCGGGAGATCCGCGGGAGGCGGTCGCCCTGCTCGGGGCGTACCTGAGCGAACGCGACCGGATCCTGGGCAGGGACATGTACGCGCCGCCGCCCGCGCTTCCCGGGGCCCGCCGCGCCCGGCTGGAGACCCGGCTGCCGGCACCGCTCCCCGACGACCTGCGCGCCCTCTACACGCACGTGGACGGCGACGGCGGCGAGGGCCTGCTGGACCGGCATCCGTGGTTCGGCCTCGAGCTGCTGGAGAACCAGAGCCGTCGGGAGAACCGGTGGTGGGCGGCGGGCCGTACCTGGCGCGATCACTTGGAGCGCCCGGTCATCACCAGCGCGGGCGCGCCGCTGGCGGTGCGCCGGATGTCGGACCATCCGCGCTGGATCCCGTTCGCCACCAGCACCGACGGCGACTTCCTGGCCGTGGACCTGGCGCCGGGGCCGGGCGGGCGGCCCGGTCAGGTCATCCGGATGGGCCTGCACCACGGCGGCGGCCCGGCCTACGTCGCCGATTCGGTGACCGGCCTGCTGCGGCGGCACGTCGACGCGCTGCGTGCGGGCGCCTACCGGGTGGAGCGGGGCGGGCTCTGGGTCGACCTCGGCGACCCAGGCCGGGACGCGCATGAGGAGCCGGGCTCGCTGACGGTCACGGGCGCCGGCGCGGCGTCCATGCCCGCCATGCATCACGGGATCGAGCGCCTGTCGGTGCGCGACGCCCCTTGCGCCGACTTCGGGCCCGTACGAGGAGCGCCGGCGCTGTGGGAGGTGCGGGTGGAGAACTGCCCGGGAGCCGACCTGGCGCCGCTCCAGGACACCCCGGTCGAACTGCTGGACCTGGCCATGGACCCGATCGACCTGGCGCCGCTGGCCGGCCATGCCACGCTGCGGATGATGGCGCTGAGCACCGCGCGGCCCGTGGACCTGGCGCCGCTGCGGTCGTGCCCGCGGCTGTACGGGCTGGATCTGTCCCGGGCGGCGATCCGCGACATCGGCGTGCTCGGCGAGTTGAAGGGGCTGCTCTACCTGCGGCTGCGCCGCGGGCAGTGGGAGGAGCTGTGGAAGCGGGCCGGTCACCCGGCGGGGCTGGCGGCGGCCGGGCTGGCCGCCGAGCCGCGCCGGGAGAAGACCTGGTGGCGGTCGGCCGAGCGGGCCCACCACGCCCTCGAGCCGTCGCCGCGGACGGCGGCCGGCTGGGCGATCGACCTGGCCGGGGAGTCCGCCGACGTGCTGGTGCGCACGGGGCGGTACGCCCGGCCGCGTTGAGGCCGGCCCCTCGTCGCGATCAGGTCCGGGGCGCGCTGGTGCTGCTCCTGCGAGGGCGCCCGGGATCAACACCTACCCGGTGAACGCGAGAAACAGGTCACATGTGAGCATGGGGGTCATGGGGACTCGGGCAAACCGGCTATGTCATCGCCGAGCGCCGCTTCGACGGCCTCCTCCACGGTGGGATGGACGTTCAGGACGTCCCACACCCTGGTGATCTGCAGCACGCGAGCCGGCATGGCGTGCACCGCGGCGAGGTACAGCCCCGGCGGGCGCGCGGCGGCGTCGAGTCGTAGAAGCGTATGAAGGCCGCTGCTGTCCATGAAGGTCAGTCCGCTCAGGTCGAGCACCACGGGCTGTCCGTGCAGGTGCCTCTGCGTGGTGTACGACTCGAGCTGGCCGGCGTTGCTGCAGTCGATCTCGCCGGCGACGGAGATCAGCACACCCGTGATCAGCTGCCGGCATTCCAGTCTCAGAGGGGTCATGGCGGGGCTCAGAGCGCCGGTAGCGCCTGCACAACGGTGACGAGCATGGCGTCCTCGTAGTAGGGGTCAGCTGGGCTTGCGACGGCATGGTCCGCGCCACAAGACTAATCCCCGAAGCCAGTTACCGGAAAGCCGTTTCGCCATAAGATCTTCAGGTAACCAGTTTTGACCCGCTCCACGGGATCGGCACCCAGGGGGCGGAGGAGGCGAAGTGAGCCGTGAGCACATTCGATGACCATCCCTCCACCTGGACGTTCCTGACCCATCACGCCCGCGTGCTGGTGGAGATCGCCCGAGACCCCCAGGTACGACTACGCGACATCGCCGCCAGCATCGGCATCACCGAACGCACCGCCCAGAACATCGTGCGCGACCTCTACGAGGCCGGCTACCTGACCCGCACCCGCATCGGGCGGCGCAACCACTACAGCCTCAACCTGGAGCAGCACTTCCGCTACCCCACCGAGGCCGGACTGCCGGTCCGCCTGCTCATCGACGTGTTCACGCAGCACGACCTGTCCACCGCTCAGGCTTCCGACGCCCCGCCGGCGTCCTGACCGCCGGGCTCAGCTCAGCAGCTCGCGGACCAGCGCCTCGCGCCACCACCGCTCGACCCGATCGGGCGGCCAGCCGCGTTCGGCGGTGAGCGTGGCATAGACGTCGATGCTGCACAGGCCCGCGTAGATGTCGGCGGCGGCGGCCACATCCAGGCCCTCCCGCAGCACTCCGGCGGGCCACGAGGAGAACACCGCCATGCGGGTCTCGTCGGCCCGCCTGCGGCCGTCGCGGTAGACCGCCGCCAGCTCCGGCTCGCTACGGCCGGCCTCGCGCAGCAGTGTGATCACGTCGCCGGCGCGCTCGTACAGGCGCCGGTCGAAGCCGGCCATCGCGGCCAGCTGCCGCGCGGGGTCCTGCGCCGCGGCCTCCAGCTCCGCCAGCTGCTGGGACGGGTCAGCCGACAGGTCTGCCGCGTCCGCCAGCGCCCGGGTCAGCCCGGCCTTGTTGCCGTACACCGAGTAGACGGTCGGCACGGAGACCCCGGCCTCGCGCGCCACGTCGCGCACGGTGGTGGCGGCCCAGCCGCAGTCGACGAAGAGCCGGCGCGCGGCGCGGGCGATCTCGGCACGTGTCTCCAGCGCCTGTGCCGTGCGGCGCAACGAGTCGTAACGACGCCGGCCCACCTCTGCATCCATGCCTTGCACCCTAATGATTTACGCTGACTATATTGAATATAACTCCCGACGCCCGGCTCGACGAGTCGACGCGTTCCGCCGCGCTCCAGTTCACCTCCGCCTGGTCCGCCTGCCGGCGGCGTGGCCGTCCGGCCATAGGGTGGCCGCCATGCAGCATGTGCTGATGACGGAGCGCCTGACCCTGCGCCCGGTGACCGTGGCCGACCATGCCGAGCTGTCGGCTCACTGGACCGGCGCCGACGTGCGGCGCTTCCTCTTCGACGGAGCGGTCCTGTCTCCGGCGGAGATCGCTGAGGTCATCGAGGACAGCGGGCGGGACTTCGCCTCGGGCGGCCACGGTCTCTGGCTGATCCGGGACAGGAACGGCGAGCCCGGCCTGATCGGCACGGCCGGGCTGCGGCCGCTGGAGGAGCTCGGGCTCGAGGTCTTCTACAGCCTGGAGCCCAGCGCGTGGGGCAAGGGTTATGCCACCGAGGCCGCCGGCGCGGTGGTGGCATACGCTCTCGGCCCTCTTGGGCTGCCCGAAGTCCTCGCCGAGGTCGACGAGGGCAACGCCGCGTCGGTCGCGGTCATCGAGCGGCTCGGCATGACCCCCTTCGAGGTGGTGCCCGGCCTGCTCGGCCCGATGACCCGTTACCGGAAGACACCCTGACGGGGTCATCCGCGCGTCAAGGCGACCTCCTGGATCGCTTCGGCCAGTTCCTCCGCGTGCGTGAGCTGGGGATGGTGGCCCGCCCCCTTGATCGTGGTCACCCTCGCCCGCGCCCCGAGCGTGTCCAGCAGCGCCCGGCCCTGGCCGGTCAGCGGGTCCTCGGTGCCCACGATCACGTGCACGCGGCCCTGGTAGCGGGCGAGCTTCGCCCCGAGTTCGCCGCGCCATCGCGGACGGCCTGCGGCGGACAGCAGCCGCGCCGCGTGGGCGGCGACCCGGCCCCGGCGCAGGTCCTCGGCGCTGGAGTCGAGCCGTCCCGCATGGGCCGCGTCCCCGGTGAGCAGCCGCGACAGGGCAGCGGGCCGCGCCCGGCGGAGGTACAGGCGGGTCAGCGGGGCCACCCGCGTGGCGAGCCCGGCGCGGGCCTGGAGGAAGAAGGGCGACACCAGGGTGAGCTGCCCGACCCGGTCCGGGTGCGCCAGGGCCGCCTCGACAGCGGCGGCGGCGCCGATGGAGTGGCCGACAAGGTGCACGCGGCCGTTCTCCGCCACCAGAGCGCTCAGCCAGGCGCGCAGGTCCCGCGGACGCCCCGCGCTCAGTCCGAGGCCCGGCAGGTCCACCACGCGGGCATGCCCGAGCGCGACGGCGACCGGGGCCCAGGTGTCGGCGTTGACGGGCAGGCCGGGCAGCACCAGGGTCGGCGCGCCCGGTTCGCCGATCCCGAAGGTCCGCACGCCCGCGTGCCGGGTGAACCGCCGTACCGGCCGCCGGTCGGGCACGGCCCCGAACCGGTGGGCGGCCAGGTGGTCCGCCCACCGCAGGATCGACTCGGTGGTGCCCGGGAGAGCGAGTCCGTGACGCTCGGCGAGCGCGCGGGCCGGCCCCGTCGGATAGCGGTCGGCCGACAGGAAGGTCAAGGTCTCCGGGTCCGACCTGGTCAGCGCGGCCGGCAGGCGCCGTATCAGCGACACGGGGACCCTCAGCCGCGGGACCTCGACCTGGTAGTGCCGCCCCACGAGCGAGAGGAGCTCCGGCAGCGGCGGTGTGTCGTCGTCCAGGATCCAGAACGCGGCTCGCGCGGCTGCCGGGTCCTCAGGAAGCAGCGTCATGAAACGTGCCAGGTGGTCCACGGGAACCACGGGGACGAACGTCCGCGCGTTCCCCGGCAGGGCGGCGAGCGAGCCGCGCCAGATCTCCTTGAGGCTGGAGGCGAGCCCGAGCTGCTGGTCGGACTCGCCGCTCGTGCTGTCGCCGATCACGCTGGAAGGGTTGACGATCGACCAGGGCACGCCCAGGCGGTCGGCGGTGGCCTGGAGGACCGCGTCGGACTCCACCTTGGACGCCTCGTAGGGGCCGAGGCGCTGGTAGGCACGTCGTACGAGGTCATCGCTCCACGGCACCGTGGCGGGGTCCTGGCCGCCCACGCGGTAGCCGGAAACGTGCACGAGCCGCCGCAATCGGGGCAGCCGCGCGGCGAACGACACGATCGCCCGCACGCTGTCGACGTTGGCGTGACGTGCCTCCTCGGCCATCATCCCGAACCGGTACGCGCCCGCGCAGTTGTAGATCTCGGTGACGTCCTCCAGGCCCACGGCGCCGCCCTCGGTCAACGCGGGCGCGTCGAAGTCGACTCGGACGTCGGCAGGGACGGTCCCGCAGCCGTGCTCGGCGAGCCAGGCGCCCAGCCTGGCGCCGGACCCGCTGTCGCGCGTCGCCACGATGACCCGGACACCGGCCCGGTCCAGCGCGAGGATCAGATGCCGGCCGACGAACCCGGTGGCCCCGAACACGAGCGCGTGCCTGCTCATGAGGTCTCCTTCGCGGGCGGCTGGTCGAGAAGATCGCCGAGCACCTGGGCGGCGTGGCGCAGCGCCTCCACGTCGCGCCGGGCGCGGGACACGATCACCGCGCCCTCCAGCGCGCTGACGACGGTCGTGGCCACGGCGCGCGCCGCCGGACGCGCGTGGCCACGGCCGACGAGGTGCTCGGTCATCGGTCCGATCCAGGACTCGAAGGCGACCGCGCAGGCCGTGCGGAGCCGTTCGCTGTGCGCGCCCATCTCCAGGGTCACCACGGACACCGGGCAGCCGAGCTGGTAGTCGCTGCCGGTGAGGATGCCGATCAGGACGTCGGCGACGCGCCGGAGAACGTCTCCCGGGCTCGCCGCCTCGGCGGTCATTTCGGTCACGAGCCTGCGGAACTGGTCGCCCGCCAGCTCGACGGCCTTCTCCCCCAGTGCCTCCTTGCCATCGGGGAAGTGGAAGTAGAGCGACCCCTTCGGGGCCCCTGCATGCTCCGTCACCGTGTTGAGCCCCGTGCCGCTGTAGCCGCGTGCCTGGATCAGGTCGAGCATCGACGCCACCAGCCGCCCGCTCGTCCGCGCACCCTTGTCTGTCACCATGGCATAAAAGTAGACCAGTCTACATATTTTGCGCAACCGGCGACCTGCTCCGGCATCCGCCCACCTGCGGAAATGTGGTCCTCGGCGGACTCGGCGATCACCGCCCGGCGCCCCGACACGAAGATTCTGGTCACAAACATTTCCCGAAATAACCGGTCTATCGTATTGCCATTGACTGGAATTGTTGGAACATATGGTCATAGTCATCGAGTGAAGTCCAAAGATCGCTTACCGCAAGCAGGTGGCGGAAGGGGAAAGGGGCAACGCTCATGCACCAACGTGCTGTCCGAAACCTGGCCAAGCTCGACACGACGCAAGCCAGAATCACGCGGATCTTCGACGCGGCGGCGGGCGGGAAGAACAACTTCCTGGTGGACAAGGACATGGTGCGCCATTTCGATCAAGTAACCCCCGCCCTCACCACCGCGGCGCGCGCCGTGCTGCAATTCCTGTCCCGGGCGGTACGCCACCTCGCCGCCGCCGAGGGCGTGGACCAGTTCCTGATCGTGGGAAGCGGCGTCCCCAGCGGCCTTCCGGCCGGACACCGGTTGCACGACATAGCGCGCCGCGCCTGCCCCGGTCCGGACCCCGGCCCGCGTGTCGTGTACGTGGAGAGCAACCCGATGGTGATGACCATGGCGCAGGCCACCATCGAGCCCTTCAACGACCTGGTGCGCGTGGTGGACGGTGACATGCGCGAGATCGACGAGTTGCTCCGCGATCACGTGGTCCAGACGTTCCTCGACTGGGACCGGCCCCTCGCGGTGCTGCTGGTGTCGACCCACTGCCTCGACGACGACGAGAGCGCCCACTTCGTCGTCAAGCGGCTCCAGCACGCGGCGCCGAAAGGCAGCTTCCTCGGCCTGCTGCACACCACGTTCGACGGCATCCCGCCGGAGTTGCTGCCCGCCATCCGGAGCATGCTCGCCATGACGCTGCCCCGCCTCGCCGTCCGCACGCGGGACGAGGTCCAGGCCCTGCTCGACGGCCTCGACCTGATCGAACCCGGACTGGTGTGGGTCCCGGAGTGGCGACCCGCCGAGCGCGACCTCGCCTGCCCCATCGAGCGCGATCCCGCCTGCCGCGACGAACCCTGCTCCTCGGGCAACTACGGCGCCGTGGCCCGCATCCCCTGACGACCTGATTTATCGGGATATTTCATGATTGTTCCGACCGGCACAACAGCCCCACCGGTCAACACCGTTACCTGAACGAGATTTCCGACGCGAATGCGTCAATTTATGTCCACCTTATCGGTGGAGTATTTGGGTCGTTCAGAAATTTCTCATAAGTACGGCATTCGACGGGGTCAATTGCCCTGCAAGGTAAATGCAAGGATTTCCCGTCTATGATTCCGCCATGACAAACCGCGGCAGATCCAGCGCGTTGCCTCCATTGCGGCAACTGGGGATCGGAATAGCGCTCGCCGCGATCGGAGTGCTTATCCTGGCCTTCGTCCTCGGCGGTACGCGACCCCAGCAGCAGAGACTCCTCCTTGTCGACGCCCGCGGCGAGAACCCGCGGTCCATGGCCGCCCCCGCCGCGATCGAGACCATCGACCCCGCGGTAGTGGACGGCACGATCATGCTCGTCGACAACCTCCAGCTGTGGAGTTCGTGCTTGGAGAAAAAGGACGCCCCGGTGTGCCGGGCTGTGGCGCCGTTCGCGAAGAAGGTCTGGTTCTACTCGGACCCCCAGGCCGACCGGGTGCTCCGGATGCTCTCGCCGCCGGTCGACCCCGGCTCCCTGTCGCAGCCCGGCGAGCCCGTCGCCCTGGTCCACGTCGGCCCGCAGGAGGGGGCGTCCGCTCTGCCGGGTCTGCTGGCCGGAGCCGCGGCCACCGTCCTGGGTTTCACCGGTGCCCTGATCGCCGCCGCCGCGGCCCGGCGGATGCGCAGGCAGGCTTCCGCGGAATCGGCCGACGCCGACGAGAGGGAGTACGCGTCCGGAGCACACGCACGCCCGTCAGGCTCGTACCCGCCGTATCGGTCCCACCCCGGCACCGCTTCGGACCAGGCGTTCCGCGACCGATCCGGCACGGACCCGGCCCGCCGCGACCCATCAGGCACTGATCGGGCGCGCCGCGAACGACCTGGCACGACCGCGGACTCCGCGCGCCGCGAAGGGTCCGGTACCACCGCGGATGCCGCACGCCGCGAACGGCCCGGCACCACCGCGGACCCCGCGCGCCGAGTACTTCGCCATCTCTGTGACTCCTCCACCCCGTAAACGGGGTGGCTTCTCGCTACGCCGCGCGGGCGTCGCGGAGGACCAGCCCGGCCCTCTTGATGTTGCTCGCCCCGACCACGTCCGCGTTGGCGGCGTACCCGCACATGACGCAGACGAAGCCGGCCTGGGTGGTGCGGTTCTCCCCTGACACGTGCCCGCATTCGGGGCAGGTGCGGGAGGTGTTGCGGGGATCCACCGTGATCACGTCCCGACCGGCGCTTTCAGCCTTGTTCGTGAGGATCGCGAGGAACACCCCCCAACCCGCGTCCAGGATGCTCGTGTTCAGCCCAGCCTTCGCCGCTGACCCGTTGGGCAGGAATCGGCCCGCCTGCTCCGGGTCAGGCTTCACCGCAGGGCTCTTGGTCATGTTCGCGATGCGCAGGTCCTCGACCGCGATCACGTCGGCCGCGCGGACCAGGCCAAGCGCGGTCTTGTGCGCGTGGTCGGTCCGCTGCCGGGCCACCTTGCGGTGGATCCGCCCAATCTTCCTGGCGGCCCTCTTCCTGCGGGTGCTGCCGCGTCTGGTGCGGGCGTAGGCCCGCTGCGCGGCGGCCAGCTCCTCCTGCACGGTCTTGAGGTAGCGCGGATTGGCGATATGCCCGCCCTCGTCGGTGACGCCTTCGATCGGCTCGCTCACGGTCGCGAAGTGCGCCACACCCATGTCCACCCCGACCTCACGGCCGGTCACAGGCAACGGCACAGCGGGCACGTCGTCGCACGAGCAGATCACATACCAGCGCGAGCCCTCCCGTTTGATCTCGATCTGCTTGACCCGTCCGGCGATCGGCCGGTGCTGGTGCACCCGCAGGTGCCCGACGCCCTGCACGCGCAGGTAGGTCGCGGCCGGGTGGTGCGGCTGGGAGTCCCATCTGGCGCCGTCGCCCTCGACCAGGGTGACGGTGTCGAACCAGCCCCTGCCCTTGAACCGGGGATAGCCAGGTGTCTGACCGGCCCTGATGCGGCGGAAGAACGCCTCGAACGCCTTGTTCAGCCGCCGCAGGGTCTGCTGCTGGCTGGTGAACGACCAGCGGCCCTGCCCCTCGGGGTCAGCCTCCCGGATCTCCTTCAACTGGGCGGACTGATCGCCGTACCGGATCGAAACTCTTGAGCGCTGCCACGCTTGGCGGCGTTCCTCCAGCGCGGCGTTGTACAACGCCCGGTGATCGTCCAGCATCGCCGTCAGAGCGATCTGCTGGTGCCGGGTCGGCCGCAGCAGGAACTTGAACGACCTACGCATCCTCGCCCCCGCTCTCGGCCTTGGGGACGCGCTCGTACTGGGTGTCGATGTACCGCTGGAGTGTGGCCGCGCTGACCGCGCCCACACTGGCCACAAAGTATGAGCGCGACCACAAGGTCGGCAGCCGGGAGCGCAGGTGATCGAACTCGGCCCGCAGGTGGTGGGAGGTGTAGCCCTTGAACTGGTTGGCCACGTACGAGGGGGAGTCCTTCGGATGCGGCTTGACCAACAGATGCACGTAGTCGGGCATCACCTCCAAGGCGATGATCTCCCAATCGTGCTCAGCGGCCTTGGCACGCAGCAACTCCCCCAGCCGGGCCCTGACCTGGCCGCCCAGGACCGGCCGCCGATACTTGGAGCACCACACCACGTGGTAGCCCAAGTCGTAGGCCGCACCGGGGGAAGTACGCACCTGACGAGACACACGATCAGTATAACAATGATGCTCTTATAACACCGGTGTTCGCCGGAACCCGCACAGACCTGCGGCACAAGGCACGCTCAGGCGCTAGCGCGCCTTCCCGCCCGGCATTCCCCGCTCCCTGAAGGGAGCAGTCCCCTGCCTTCGACCTGATGGAGTTCCGGTTCATCGCCGCGTACGCGCCGACTGCGGGCGGGTCGAGGTTCTCGCACAACGTCTGGGCCAGCTGGAAGCCTTCGAGCGCGCTCGTGAGGTGGCCCTGCCGCAGATTGGAGGTGGCCCGGTGGAAGGCGATGTTGGCGTCGGTGATCGCGTTTCTCAGGACCCCTTGGTGGGCCTGCCCGGAAGGGCCGTTCGCCAGTTCGATGAAATATTCGCGGGCCCCCTCCAGATAAGCGAGGGTCGAGTTGAGATCGCCGCGCAGACGCCGGTCCTCGGCCTGGAAGGTCCGTTTGACGCCTTCGGCGAGCAACGTCAGCGCGTGCGCCTCGATCTGGGCGCCGCGCAGCCGGTCCCGGTATTCCTCGGCGGGCGGCGGCTCGGTGCGGTCGAGTTCGCACCCGCAGATCTCGCGCAGCCGCCGGTTCAGCTCGATGATCTCGTCGAAGGCGTCGCTCGCCGTGCTGAAGTTGAGGTATCCGGCGCAGAGATCGGCGAATGCGGCGATCCTGTTCTCCAGGTCGGATTCGGCGGCGAAATATTCGTCGAACTCGGCCGGGGTGAGCGCGGACATCAGCTCGTAAGAATTGACGCGCTCCTGCAATCGTTCGATCTCGTCGTAGTCAACTTCGGTCACGCGTCGCCTCACCAAATGGTCAACAACCGAGCCCCGCCCCGACGGCATCCCGCGATCCTGGGAATCAGAAATACATAATCGGCTCACGGCCGCGAAAAGTCCACCACTTCCGCGAACCGGCCGCAGCGAGCTCCACAGCAGTCACGCCCGCTTACAACAGCACCCGCCGTCTCCCCACTCGGAGCACCAATCCCCCAATTATGTAAATCCGCATCCAAATACCGATTAGTCCAC
The DNA here is from genome assembly GCF_044466425.1 of Nonomuraea sp. NPDC049400. Classification (NCBI taxonomy): domain Bacteria; kingdom Bacillati; phylum Actinomycetota; class Actinomycetes; order Streptosporangiales; family Streptosporangiaceae; genus Nonomuraea; species Nonomuraea sp. NPDC049400. Next base: position 403,497 of record NZ_JBITMP010000002.1, on the reverse strand, counting down.
TTTTCTGGCACTTTGTCCAGGCGTAGTTAGAATTAAGGCGCGAAACGAGGGGGATAGTGTCATGGGAAATCGCGTGGACTTCAGGACTCCCGGGTCGCTGGACAGACGGGCCCAACAACTGACCCGGGCCGAGCTGGACCGGCTGGAAGAACTGCTGACCGCGATGACCGATGATGACGAACATTAGGCACCGTCGGGATCCCTGCGCTGAAGTCGAGCGGGCCGTGCCGCTGCGCGAGGCCGCCAGGCGTGCGACGGCGGCACTGGCCGAGCTGGGCCTGCGGGCGCAGCTCGTGGACGCGGGCCGGGGCCGCGATCCGACCGCCTGGTGGTGCGAGCTCCACGGCGACGCCGGGGACGGCTCGCCGGTCGCGTGCGGCATGGGGAAGGGCCGCCCGGAGGAGGCTCGCGTGGGCGCGCTGTTCGAGGCCGTCGAGCACTACCTCACCGGCCCGGCCACGTTCGCCCCCGCCGCCGTGGAGCCGGCCACACCCGCCCGGATCGCCGCGGGGCCGCTGGGCGGGGACGCCTGCGCCCTGCTGCTGGCCCGGATGCCGGGGCGGCGGATGGCCTGCCTGCGCTATCGCGCCCTCGGTGGGAGGCGGGAGGCGCTGGTGCCGCTGTTCCTGTCCGCCCCGTGGTACGTCGAGACGGACGCCGTACGGCTGCGCGAGCTGGCCGGAGACGACTGCGACTACACCGACCTCATGCGCTACAGCTGCAACAGTGGCTCGGCCACCGGCGTCACCGCCACCGAGGCGCTGCTGCACGCGCTCAACGAGGCGATCGAGCGGGACTGCCTGTCCCTGCTCCTGGCGCGGGCCTTCCTCGGCGGGGGCGGCTTCCGGCCCAGGCTGATCGACCCGGAGACGCTCCCGTACGGCCTGGCGCGAGCGCGCGCGACGGCGGAAGAGCTGACCGGATCGCCGGCGCACCTGCTGGACATCACCAGCGACATCGGGGTGCCGACCATGCTGGCGTACACGGCCCCCACCCCCCGCCATCCGCACCGGCGCGGCGCCGGGACCTCCCTGGACCCGGCCTACGCCGCCTGGCGCGCCCTCACCGAGCTCGTCCAGACCACCCTCGGCGAGCGCCTCCCCGGGGCCCCGGCGGGGCGGGAGCTGGCCGGGCTGGCGGCGTACCCCGCGCTGCACGCGTGCGGGCGGTTCGATCTCACCGGCCTCCTGCACCAGGCACACGTGGTCGCCCTCCCCCGGGCCGCCGAGCCGGCCGCGCCGCCGTCCGGCCAGTTGCGGAAGGTGGCCGCGATGCTGGCCGCGCGGGGCCACGCGGCCTACCACCGCAGGGTGCGCACGCTCCCTGGCGGGGTCACCGCCGTGCACGTGGTCGTGCCGGGCCTGGAGCGGTTCATGCTCGTCACCGACGGCAACCTGGTCCTGCCCGGCCGCAGAGGGCAGGCAGCCGCGGCCGGGAAGATGTTCGAAGCGACACCGCCCGATTGACGGTTCCCTCAATAAGGTTTTCCGGCTCATCGACCTTATGCGGGAGGTTTCATGTCTGCACGATCCTGGCAGCAGAACCGAAAGGCGAAGATGTCGGTAGCGCTAGGAGTTCTGCTCCTGGCCCTGACCACCTTGACCCTGACCGTGGTCACCCGATTGCCGGAGGAATGGGGGATATCGGCCGGATTCGCGCAGCTCCTAGCGATGGCGACGGGTGCGATAGGGCTGGGTAACGGCCTGGTGCAGTTCCTGTCCTGGTGGCGCAAGCGCGGCGCCGCCACGGCCGCGCCCACGTCCGCCGACGTCGCCACCGCGAAGGACATCCTCGGAGGGCTGGTGACCCAGCAGTGGCGCGACGAGACGGTCCTGCGCTCGCTGTGCGATCCCGAGCCCATGCCGCTGCCCTGGCACTCGGCCGGGCGCCGCGAGCTCGCCGACCGTCCCGAGATCATCGCCAAGGGCACCGTGGCCTTTCCCGGCCTGGATGTGCACATCGCGGACATGGCACGTAACTTCCGCGCCCTGCGCAGTCGCCGGCTGGTCATCCTGGGCGGTCCGGGCACCGGGAAGACGACCCTGGCCGTGCAGCTCGTGCTCGAACTGCTGCGCACGCGGGAGCCGGATGAGCCCGTCCCGGTGCTGCTGTCGGCCGCGCGCTGGGACGACCGCGTCTATCAGCGGCTGCAGGACTGGCTGGCCGCGAGCCTGGCGATGGACTATCCGGCGCTGCGCGCGGAGGACCTCGGCGTGGACATGCCGGAGACGCTCGTGGCCCGGGGCGAGGTGCTGCCCGTCATCGACGGGCTGGACGAGCTGCCCGACACCGCCCGCGCGGACATGCTGAACGCGCTGAACCGGTCGATGTACGAGACCGACCAGCTCATCCTCACCTGCCGTACGGAGCAGTTCGCCGAGTCCGTCGAGGAGATCGGCGACGTCCTCACGGCGGCGGCGGTCATCGAGCCACAGCCCATGTCCCCCGCCGCGGCGGCCGACTACCTGGAGGCCTGTCTGCCCCCTCGGCCCCATTCCGTCTGGCCCCACGTCCTGGAGGAGCTGCGCAAGGGCACCGTTCCCGCCCTGTCCGAGGTCACTTCGACGTCTCTGGGGCTCTGGCTGGTCCGCGCCACCTATATCGCGCCGCGGGTGGATCCGAGTCCGCTGCTTGAGCTGGGGCGCGCCGGCGCGGCCGAACTGCACGACCATCTGTGCGACCAGCTCATTCCCGCCCTGGTGAGCACGCGTACGCCCGCCGACGGCCCGCCGCAGCCGTTCCGGCCGCAACACAGGTGGACGCCGGAGCAGGTCGACCGCTGGCTCACGTACCTGTCCCGCCAGCTCGCGCGCAACGGCATGCACGACGTGGCGTGGTGGCATCTGGCCCGCTACACCTCCAGCCGCACGGTCCGGATCGGGGCCGCCATCGCGATCGGGGCCGCGGTCTGGCTGGCCTTCGGACTGCTGACAGGGGAGCCTCGCCTCGGCGCGATGATCGGGCTGTTCTCCGCGCTCGTGGCCGAGACCTTGATCGGTTCCTGGTTCACCGAGTCGCCGGGCCACGCCGACTTCCACCTGCGCGGCCGGCTCGCCGAGCTCCTTCCCGCTCTCCGGGACGGGCTGATCGTCGGAGCCCTGGGGGCCATCGTCGGATGGCTCATGCCCTACGCGAGCAGGACGCCGGAATTCGCCCCGACATCCTCGGCGCAAATTGGTTTGCTGTCCTTCGTCGGTTATGTCGCCCTGCTCAGCTTGATCCGCTGGGTCGAGAGCCCCACCGCTGACCTGACGGCGAGATCCCCGCGTTCGACCTGGCAGGCCGACAGGAATTTGACCGCCATCCGGATCCTCGGTGGGCTCGTGGTCGGGCTCGCGACCACGAGCGTCCTGCTGTATTCAGCGCTCCCCCTGGCCATGACGATCGTGGTCGGCCTGGTGCTGGGACTGCTGTTCGGGCTCGTCCTGGGCCGCCACCACGCCTGGCTGGCCTACAAGCTGACGGTCCCCCGTCTGGCCACCAAGGGGATGCTGCCCCTGCGGGCCATGGACTTCCTGGACGACGCCCATCGCCTGGGCCTGCTGCGCACCGAGGGACCGTACTACCAGTTCCGGCACGTCGAGCTGCAGCAGCATCTCGCGCGTGAGCGGGTCGGCTCACCGGGAGGAGGCGCCTGACCTGCGGTTGCCCGGTCAGGCGCCGTGCGGACGGTCACTGGCGGAGCAGCGCGGTCAAGGGCCCCGCCAGGCTGGGCTGAGGCTCCTCGGGCAGTGTGTAGACCTTCCCGGGGCCGTCGCCGACGGTGATCCGGTAGGTCATCAGGTCGGCGCCCACCTCACCGGGCTCCTGTGCCGTGGCGGCCTCGATCGCGGTCAGCGCGTCGTACACCTTGGCGGCCTCCTGCTCGGGGAGGTCGTCGGTGTCGTACGCGGCGACGGTCTCCTCGATGCCGGCGAAGCCGCCGGTTCTCTCGATCTTCACACGCATGGGGGTTACTTGAAGGCTTTCTTGAGTGCGGTCAGCTCGGCGGCCAGGATGTCGTCGTCACCCAGGTCGCCCTTGGTCGTCAGCTTGTTCTTGTCGATGATCTGGAACTCGGGCAGCTGCATGGTGCCACAGCACATCGACCGGTCCTGCACGGCGCGCAGGCTGGCGGAGGACGTGTCGGCGGGCTTGACGTTGGTGACGTCCTTCGCGGTCTTGCCGTCGCCGGTGTAGTCGGCGTTCATGAGGTCCATCTCGCCGGAGAGCATCTCGGTGAACGGCGTGGGCGAGGTGACCACCTCGCGGAAGGCGAACCGGTTGCGGATGAAGGTCCGGTAGATGATGGGATCGCCCTGGGCGGCCGAGATCTGCAGCATCTGGTTGACGACGTCGGTGTAGGTGGCCCCGGTCGCGGGCGCCTTCACGATGGCGTCGAACAGCAGCTTGCACAGCCTGTCCGCGACCTCCATGAGGATCACGGTGGGACTCTTGGTCGCACCCTGCCTGATGCGCTCGTGCGCGTAGATGTCGGCGAGCACGTCGTAGACGCCGCCGGTGAACACCTGCGAGATCGCATGCACCTCGTTGCTGACCTGGCTCAGCTTGAGGTCGTTGTCGGCGTTGCGCAGGCCGAACGGCATGCCGAGCCCCTGCCCGAACTGTTCGGCCAGGTTCGGCAGGAAGGACTTGGCGTGCAGGTTGGCCTTGGTGAGCGCGACGAGCGCCTCGGCCAGGTCCGGCATCGACAGCGCCAGGAAGATGGCGGTCAGGTCTCCGAACGACTCGTGCAGGCCACCGGTCTGCGGCGGGTTCCCGGCGCTGAGCCAGCCCGGCTTGAGGCCGTCGAGGATCGCGTGGCCGGCCTCATGGGCGACGATGTCCAGCGAGCGGCAGGTGAAGACCTGCTGCGAGGAGCCGGTCGGGGTGAAGAAGAGGAACTTCAGCGCCTTGGCCGTCCTGCTGTAGAACGCGTTGGCGCCCGCCCCGGAGCGCGGGAAGACCGTGAGCCGGTCGAGGTTCCCGCCGGTGTTCCACGCGAACGGGATGGGGGCGCCGCCGTTGTGGCGCTGGTACATCGTCATCGTCTCCCGGACGACCGCGTACGTGTGCGCGCAGTCGAACTCCGGTGAGTTGGGGACGAAGATGAAGTCGCCGTTGATGTTGCGCGCCACCGGTGTGGTGCCGGTCAGCTGGGTCGTGATGCGGGCGTCGGTGGGCCCGTTCAGCACCGGGCTGGGGATGAAGATCGCCCTGACGCCGAGTTCGGCGATGGTGGGATCCTGCTTGTAGACGAGAATCCTCGGTCCGACGATCGGCGGGACCGGAACCGGGATCGGGGCCGGGACGGGACTCGGCATGGGCGCCGCTTCCATGGTGAAGGGCGGCTGGAGCAGTTGCTTCGTGTAGTCGGCCACGGCCGCTCCCGTGACTTCACGATATTCAGGGACGGCCTTCTCCCTGAGTTCCTGAATAATCATCTGATTTTCTCTTCCCATATGTGATCGAGGGCTCGAGTCACGAGCCCCACGCGCTTCTCGGGTCTTCCCCAGCGCCGGATAAGCACTCGCACATGGGATTTCAAAGGTTCGGCCCGCCGGCACCCGCCCCCAGCCACCCGGCGAGTGCCTGTTTGGTTAGGTTGACCTGCATGAACGCGAACCCGCGCAGTCAGTGACGCCGTCGGTCCGTACGGCGCCGCGGCCAAGAGTCGGACGATCTCGGGGGGAAGGTTGCGGATCGGAATCGGGCTGCCGTCCGCCGTGCCGGGGGCCGACGCCAGGTCCACTGGGCCATGGGCGGTGGAGAGCGAGCATCGCGGCTTTCGATCGCTGGGCGCGTTCGACCGGCTGGTGTACGACAACCTGGACCCGCTGGTGGCGCTGGCCGCCGCGGCGGCCCGTACCGAACGCATCGAGCTGGTGACCACCGTGCTCAACGCCGGTTACCGCGGCAACCCCGTCGTCCTGGCCAAGCAGATCAGCTCGCTCGAACGGGTCTCCGCGGGGCGGCTCGCCGTGGGGCTCGGCATGGGCGGCTGGGCGGAGGACTACGCGGTCAGCAATGTGCCGATGACCGGGCGGGGCGCGGCGCTCGAGGCCACCCTCGCCACGATGCGCAGCGTGTGGCGAGGCGAGCTGACCGGACCCGCCGGCCCGATCCCCGCGCTGCCCCCGGGGCGCCCGCGACTGCTGCTCGCCGGTTTCGTGCCCGCCGCCTTCGCCCGCGCCGCCACCCTGTCCGACGGCTGGGTCGCGCCGTCCTTCGGGCTGCAGATCCTGAAGAGGGGCGTCGACGCCGTACGCCGGGAGTGGGCCAGGGCCGGGCGCCAGGGGCAACCTCGGATCATCGTGGAGCGCTACTTCTGCCTGGGGCCCGGCGCTCCGGAGACCGCCGACGCGTACATCGCGCGCTATTACGGCGATCTGTATGCCCAGGTCCGCCAGGACGTCGTGACCGACGTCGACCATCTGCGCACGGAGATCGACCGCGTCGCCGAGGCGGGCGCCGACGATCTGGTGCTGCTCCCCTGCTCGAGCGGGTTCGAGCAGATCGGCCTGCTGTCCGAGGCACTGAAGCAGGCCGGCAGGAAACCTTGAGTTCGCCGCCTGGCAGGTATGGAAGCCGTCAGGCGACCTCGCTGCCGGCGGCGAGGGTGGTGCCGAGAGCCCGGTAGCGCCGCAGCCGCCGGGCGAGCAGCTCGGGACGGTGGGCGTGCACCATCGTGAGGAGTTCGCGCTCGAGCTCGCCCCCTACGCGCCGGCAGAACGCCTGCGGCTCCTCGGCCGCGTCGGGGCGTTCGGCGACGATCCGGTCGGCGATGCCGCCGGCGACCAGATCGGCGGAGCGCACGCCCTGCGCGGACGCGAGCTGCGGGGCGTGCTCGACGTCGCGGTGCACGATGGCGCTGGCGCCCTCGGGCGGCAGCGGGGACAGCCAGCCGTGCTGGGCGACGAGCACCCGGTCGCAGGGGATGAGCGCGAGCGCGCCGCCGCCGCAGCCCTGCCCGAGGATCACCGAGAGCGTCGGCGCTTCGATGGTGACGAGTTCGGACAGGCATCGGGCGATCTCGCCGGCCAGCCCGCCCTCCTCCGCCTCCGCGCTGAGCGCCGCGCCGGGGGTGTCGATGACGGTGACGAGCGGCAGGTCCAGCTCGCGAGCCAGCCGGAGTCCGCGCCGGGCCGCGCGCAGGGCCGCTGGTCCCATCGGCCCGACCTCCGCCTGGCTGCGGCGGTCCTGGCCGAGCAGTACGCATGAGACGCCGCCGAAGCGGGCCAGCGCCAGGTACAGCCCCGGGTCCTTCTCCCCTGCCCCGGTCCCGCTCAGCGGCAGGACGTCCGAGGCGGCGTAGCGCAGCAGCTGCCTGACGCCGGGCCGGTCGGCCCGCCTTGAGCGAGTGATCGATTCCCAGGCGGGCACGTCAGGCAGTTGCTCGCGCGACGGCGCGGCGGCCGGCGGCGCTCCCGCGGACGGGGCCAGCAGGATGCGCAGCGCACGGTCGGCGGTGCCGGCCAGCGCCTCCGGCGGCAGCACGGCGTCGACCAGACCGTGCCGGTAGAGGTTCTCGGCGACCTGGACGCCCTCGGGGAACACCTCCCCGTACAGGGCCTGATAGACGCGCGGGCCGAGAAAGCCGATCATCGCGCCGGGCTCCGCGGCCGTGACGTGGCCGAGCGACCCCCACGAGGCGAGCACGCCGCCGAAGGTCGGGTTACGCAGGTAGACCAGGTACGGCAGGCCCGCGGCCTTGTGCTGGGTGACCGCGGCCGTGATCTTCACCATCTGCAGGAACGCCACGGTGCCCTCCTGCATCCTCGTGCCGCCCGAGGCGGGCGCGGCGAGCAGCGGGAGCCGTTCCCTGGTCGCCCGTTCCACGGCTGCCACCATGCGTTCGGCGGCGGCGACCCCGATGGATCCGGCGAGGAAGCCGAACTCGCAGGCGACCACGGCCACCCGGCGGCCGCGCAGCAGCCCCTCCCCCGTGATCACCGCCTCGTCCAGGCCCGTGCGCTGCCTGGCCGCCGCCACGTCGGGGTCGCGCGTGGGGCCGAGCGGCTCGTCCCAGCCGCGGAAGGAGCCGTCGTCGAGCACGAGGTCGACCAGTTCGAGGGCCGTCAGCCGGCCAGCCATGAGCGGATCTCCTCCTCGTCGGCGTTCAGTACGGGAGGCGCGGCGTGATCGGCCCGGGTGGTCTCGACCTCGCCGTCCGGCCCCGTCGGGTCGAAGAACCGCAGCGGCGGCCCGGGCAGCGTGATCTCGCCGATGCTCGCGTGCTCGACGTCGATGAGCAGCCCCTGCGACCTGGTCTGCGGCCAGCCGTACACCTCGTCGAGGGTGCGCACCCGGCCGGCGGGCACGCCGGCGGCGGCGAGCCGCTCCAGCAGCTCGTCCGGGCCGAAGGCGGCGAAGACGGCTTCGACCCGCTCGACCAGCCGGCTGCCGGCCGCCACCCGCTCGGCGTTCGTGGCCAGGCCCGGCTCCTGCGGATCCAGGCCGAACTCCGCGCAGAAGCGCTGCCACAGCCCCTCGCTGCCGACCGCGATCTGCACCTGGCCGCCGTCGCAGCGGAACAGCCCGTACGGCGCGATGGACGGGTGATGGTTGCCCTGCGCCCGCCCGACCTCGCCGGCCACGGTCCAGCGCGTGCCCTGGAAGGCGTGCACGCCGACGATCGAGGCCAGCAGCGAGGTCCGCACCACCTGGCCGCGCCCGGTCCGCTCGCGTTCGAGCAGCGCCGACACCACGCCGTACGCGCCGTACATGCCGGCCAGCAGGTCGCCGATCGGCACGCCGACCCGCTGCGGGTCGTCCGGTCCCGACCCGGTGAGCGACATCAGCCCGGCCTCGCCCTGCGCGATCTGGTCGTAGCCGGCCCGCCCCGCCTCGGGACCGTCGTGGCCGAAACCGGTGATGGACAGGACCACCAGCCGCGGGTTGAGCTCGAGCAGGCGCGCGGTGGTGAAGCCGAGCCGGTCGAGCACGCCGGCGCGGAAGTTCTCCAGCAGCACGTCCGCCTTGCGGATCAGCGCTTCGAGGGTCGCCTGGCCGTCGTCGCTCTTGAGGTCCAGGGCGATCGACTGCTTGTTGCGGTTGCACGACAGGAAGTAGGTGGACTCGGATCCGGCGAACGGCGGCCCCCAGCCACGGGTGTCGTCGCCGCTCCCCGGCTGCTCCACCTTGATCACGCGCGCGCCCAGGTCGCCGAGCATCATCGCGGCGTGCGGCCCGGCGAGCGCCCTGGTCAGGTCGACGACGACGTAACCCGCGAGCGGCCCGCTCATGACAGGCTCCCCGGCACGACGAGAATCGCCCAGCACAGCACCGGCGCGACGACCATGATGGTCATGCCCCAGGTCATCAGGCGCTTGAAGACGTTGTCGCGGTCGTCGGCGTCGGCGTTCGCGACGACCAGGGCGCCGTTGGTCGAGAACGGGCTGCAGTCGACCACCGATGCGGAGATGGCCAGCGCCGTGACCAGGCCGACGGCGCCGACCTGCCCGGTCTGCAGGAACGGCACGGCGAGCGGGATGAGCGCGCCGAGGATGCCGGTCGTCGAGGCGAAGGCGGAGACCACGGCGCCGATCAGGCAGATCAGGAACGCGGCGAGCAGCGGGGTGCCGACGTGGGCCACCCCGTCACCGAGCCACTTCACCGTGCCCTGGTCCTCGAGCAGCGAGACATAGGTGACGATGCCGCCGACCAGGAGCACCGTACCCCAACTGATCTTGTCGACCGTGCCGCGGGCAGCGGAGGGGAAGATCAACGTGAGCGTGACCGCCACCGCCAGCGCCAGGAAGCCGATGTCGAGGTCGAAGACGAGCGCGCCCACGGCGAGCACGGCCAGGCCGATCAGCGTGAGCGAGCGCTGCGCGTCGAGACGGGGCAGGTCGTCACCGGCGGGCTCCGGCGCACCGTCCCCGGCGGACCCGCCCACCGGGGCGGGAGTCGTCGCGGGCACCTTCGGGGACTCGCGGTCGCGCTGCAGCAGCTTCGCGCCGCCCAGGGTGAGGAAGCCGATCAGGCTGATCAGGGCGCACGCGCCCATCGCGCTGAAGAACAGCACTGCCGGGCTGCCCGGCAGCTGGCTCTTGTCCACCACGCCGTTGGTGATCGCGCCGAAGATGCCGATCGGCGAGAAGCTCCCGCCGGTGGCGCCCTGAACCACCATCAGGCCCATCATCACCGGGTTGATCCGGTACCTGGCCGCGAAGCCCATCGCCACAGGGGCCACGATGGCCACCGCGGCCGGGCTGGCCGCGCCGATCGCCGTGATCGCGGCGCACACCACGAACATCACCCACGGCATCAGCGCGACACGGCCGCGTACCGCGATCACGGCCCGGTGCACGATCCAGTCCACGGTGCCGTTGTTCTTGGCCAGCGCGAACAGGTACGTGACGCCGACCAGGATGACGAACAGGTTCGCCGGGAACCCGCCGAGCACGTCGGTCACCTTCACGCCGAACACCGCGGTGCCCACGACGAAGGCGGCCACGAGCGCGAGCGCGCCCATGTTGATGGAGCGGACCGTGGCTATCAGGAAGACCAGCACCAGCACGATCAACGCAATGACTTCCGCCGACATCGGCGACTCCTCGGGTCAGTAACTCTCCGGTTACGGGGGGATTTCCGGATTGGCCTAGCCTCTGCTCCACTGCGCCGGATGTCAATAGACTGTCCCCGTGACCAAGAAGCGCCCCCAGAGCTCCGCGGTGCCCGAGCGGATGGAGCGTCCCCGCCTGTACGTGCAGCTGGCCGACCACATCGCGCGCTTCATCGAGGCCCAAGGGCTCTCCCCCGGCGACCGCCTGCCCCCCGAGCGCCGCCTGGCCGCGGAGCTCGGCGTCAGCCGGGCCACCCTGAGCCGCGCCCTGGTGGCACTCGAGGTCCAGGGCAAGGTCGAGGTCCAGCACGGCAACGGTGCCGTGGTGCTCGCGCCGACCGCCTCCCAGGAGGCCGGACCGGACCTGCCGTTATTCCTGGCCGAGCGGGACCTGGGAGAGCTCGCGCGGGCCAGGGAGGCCGTCATGTCGGGGCTGGCGCGCAGCGCGGCGGCGCATCCCGACCGCAGCCTCCGGCTCGCCCTGCTCGACGCGGACGGCCGCCCGGTCCGCTTCTCCGACACCTGGCCGTGCGTACGCCGGCTCGCGGGCGAGAGCCTGCTGGCCGACCTCGACGATCTGCTCTCCGAGGCCGCGCCGCTGGACGACACCGAGGTCTCGGCCGACCGCCTGACCGCTCTCGCCCGGGCCGTCGTGGTCGGCGACGCCGACGCCGCCGCGGCCGCCTGCGCCCACCTGCTTCAGCTCTGACCCCATGAACGACGTGGGCCGGCCGTCGCTTTCATGGACGGGCAAACGCGCAGCACAGGGAACGGGGTCGGCCACGCGCGAGCGAATGCACCTTCGCCGGGGCGGGGCGTCAGCGCGCGTCTCCCGGGACGATCAGGCCGCCCTCGTAGGCGGCGATCACCGCCTGGACGCGGTCGCGCAGCCCCAGCTTGGTCAGCACGTTGCTGACGTGCGTCTTCACCGTGTGCTCGCTGACCACCATGGCCTGCGCGATCTCGGCGTTGGACAGCCCGCGGGCGATCATCCGCAGCGTCTCCTGCTCGCGTGCCGTGAGCACGGCCAGCCGTTCTGACGGCGGCGCGGCGGGCTGCCGGGGGGCCGCCCTGGAGGTGAACTCGGCGATCAGCTTCGTGGTCACCGACGGCGCGAGCAGCGACTCGCCGGCCGCCACCACCCGCACGGCGTGGACGAGGTCGTCGCGGCGGACGTCCTTGAGCAGGAACCCGCTCGCCCCCGCGCGCAGCGCGTCGTAGACGTAGTCGTCCACGTCGAACGTGGTCAGCATGAGGACGCGGCAGCGGCTCTGCGCGCACACGATCCTGGCCGCCTCGATGCCGTCCATGACGGGCATGCGGATGTCGAGCAGGAGCAGGTCGGGATCATGGTCGCGGACGGCCGCGACCGCCTGCGCGCCGTCGCCCGCCTCGGCGACGACCTCGAAGTCCGGCTGGGCGTCGAGGATCATGCCGAACCCGGCACGTACGAGCTCCTGGTCGTCGGCGACCACGATGCGCACGCTCACGCCGCCACCGCCGGGCCGGTCACGGGCAGCCGTACGAGGACCTGGAAGCCCGGCCCTTCGGCGCGCCGGCCGATGACGGCGGTGCCGCCGCAGGCCGCGACCCGCTCGCGGATGCCGATCAGGCCGTTGCCGCCCGAGGGCAGCGAGGACGCGGAACCGGCGCCGTCGTCGGTGATATCGATCATGAGGGTGTCGTCCTGCCAGGCGAGTCTGATGTCGGCGCGGGTCGCGCCCGCGTGTTTGACGATGTTGGTGAGGGCTTCCTGAGCTATCCGGTACGCGGCGACCTCCGCGTCGGGAGGCAGCCGCCCCGGCTCGCCGGAGGTGGAGTATGTCACGTCAAGCCCGGCGGCCCTGACCTGGTCCGCCAGGTCGGCGACCGCGGCGATCGTCGGCTGCGGCGCACGTGGGCCCTCTTCCTTCTTGAGCACGTTGAGCAGGCGCCGGAGCTGGACCATGGCGTCGCGGCCGGCCGCGGCGATCGCGTCGAACGCGGCCTCCGCCCTGGCCGGGTCGTTCCTGACCACCACCGGTCCCGCCTCTGCCTGGACCACCATGAGGCTGACCGCGTGGGCCAGGATGTCGTGCATGTCGCGGGCGATCCGGGCCCGCTCGCGTTCCGCGGCCCGCTCGGCCTCGACCTGGCGCTCCCTGGCCAGCTGCGCCGCCCGCTCCTCCAGGGCGGCGGCGTGGTCGCGGGAGACGGCGGCGGCCCGGCCGATGGCGTACGCGGCGACGAAGAGCACGACGCCGCGCATCGCGGTCTCGGACGAGCCGACCAGGAGCAGGCCGCCGCCGATCGTGAGGACGATCATGATCCGTCTCGGCCATCTGGCGGAGTGGGCGGCGACGGTGTAGACCGCTATCAGCCCGCCGTACCAGATGGGCTGGGCCGCCACCTCGTCCACGACGTCGTAGCAGGCGGTCGCGCAGAGGCTGGCCAGCAGGACGGCCACGGGCGCGCGCCGCCGCCAGACCAGCGGCACCGTGGCGGCGACCACGACGACGTAGCCCCACCAGTGCCAGGGCCCGCCGCCGGGGTTGTCGCGGGTCAGGAGCGGCCACAGCTGCACGACCAGCAGCAGGCTCGCGAGCGCGGCGTCCAGCCAGATCGGCGGCAACGCGCTCGACCACCGCCGGACGGGGGCCAGGAACCTCAGCTCGGACACAAGGCCCAATCCTGCCCTCCCCCTCACGCGAGAGCGGCGGCGGGCCTGGGCGCGGCGGCGGCCGTGCGGGCGAGCGGGACGAAGGAGACCAGCAGGCAGACGGCGCCGAGCGGGATGAGGTCCTTGTCGATGAACGGCAGGACGAGGTCGGCCAGCACCAGCACCGGCGTCCACGCCTTGACCCGTCCCATGGCCGCGAGCTGCCCGACGAGGGCCAGCTGGCCGAGGTAGAAGAGGATCGGCCCGCCCTCGTAGACCGCGATCGGCACCCCGGGAACCGCCTTGACCTGCTCGAACAGGACGCTCATGCCGGCGTGGTCGGCGGCCATGAACCCGACCGCGATGTCGATGCCGAACTGCGCGAGCAGCGCCACGACGCCGGCGGTCCCGGCCACCGCGCTCACGGTGGACAAGGCGTTCCCGCCTGCCATCCGCCGCATCTGCCAGAAGATGCCGACGAACAGGACGAGGGCCGCCATGAAGGCGAGATGGCCCGTGGTCCACGCGAGGCCAGGACCGCGGCTGCCGTCGAGGCCGTCGAGGATGCGGATCACGCCGTAGGCGAACACGAGGACGGGGGCGGCGATGAATGCGATACGAGAGTTCATGGGGAAGATCCTCGGGCTCACCTGGGGTGGCGGGCATCGCCGGTGAGGGCGATTCCGGGACTCACTCGCGAGAGTGAGTGCGAATCGGTCTTATGACCTAGAATCCGACGAATGTCCCCCGCCCTCGCCCGGCTGGCCTGGTTGGACGCCCTGCGAGGGCCGGCAGCGCTGGCCGTCACCATGCACCACGCCGGCTGGACCTTCGTTCCGGCCTTCTGGGCGGAAGTGGACCGTCACATCGACTTCGGCACGTGGGGCGTGTTCGTGTTCTTCCTGGTCAGCGGGTACATCATCCCCGCCTCCCTGGAACGGCGCGGCGACCTGCGGGCCTTCTGGACCGGCCGGGCCTTCCGCCTCCTCCCGCTGCTGCTCGCCGCCTGCGGCTCGGCGCTCGTCCTCGCTCTCGCGGGCGTGTTCCCCCTGGAGCCGACGCTCGGCGACCGCCCCCTGCCCCTGGTCGTGCTCGGCAACCTGACGATGCTGCAGGAGCTGGTCAACCTGCCCGCCGTCGTCAGCGTGACGTGGACGCTCTCGTACGAGATGGCGTTCTACCTGCTGAGCGTCGCGCTGTTCGCGACGCGGCATGCGCACAGGTCGGCGGGAATCGCCGTCACGCTGGCGTTGTCTGCCGTGCCCCTGGGCCTGCTGCTGCCTGGCGCGACGATCGGCGGCCGCGCCGACCTGGCCGCCGTGCTGCTCTGCCTCGCGGTCGTCGCGGCCATCGCCGTGACCGTGCTCGGCCACGGCAGGACGCGTACGGCCGCCGCGGCCGCGGGCGGTCTACTCGGGCTCGCGCTGGTGGTCCTGGGCAGCCGGGCCGGCACCTGGCAGGGTGTGATCATCCTGGCCACGATGTTCGCGGGAACGGCGATATACCGCGCCGAGCAGGGCACGATCTCCTGGCGCGCGGCCGCGCTCGCGGTCGCGGTGGTGCTGGGGTGCGGGATCCCCGCCAAGGACGAGCCCGCCTGGGCGGCGGCGATCGTGCTGGCGTACGGCTTCTTCGCGCTGGCCTTCGCCCTGCGCCGGCGGGCGTTCCCGCGCTGGCTGACGCGGCTCGGCGTGATCAGCTTCTCCCTCTACCTGCTGCACCCGATCCTGCTGCACGTGCTCCCGCACGTGGCGCTGTTCTTCCTGGCGCTCATCCCGCTCAGTCTGCTCACCTACCACCTGATCGAGGCCCCGGCCCAGCGCCTCGGCAAGCGCCTGCTCCCCCGCGCCACCGAGCGCCGATGACGGGGGTGGTCTTCCCGGCTCGTCAACCCGTGTCCGGGCCGGCCGCAGTCACCTGACAGGGCGTGAGTAGATTTTTTACTCATATGTGTCATTTTGGACTTATCGCCGCCTAAGCTTCGTGGATGCGTTATGTCCCTTTTGCCCTGATTGTTGCTGCGTCGATCGCGTGCACCGCGACGCCCGCAGCGGCCATCACAAACGGCTCCGCCGACGGTGAGACGCACCCCGAAGTGGGGGCCCTCGTCGACGACAAGCAGTATGAAGACGGCACATGGACTTACTGCACCGGCACGCTCATCTCGCCGACCGTCTTCCTCACCGCGGCCCACTGCGGGAAGGACAAACCGAAGACGGCCCGGGTCACCTTCGCCAGCCACTACAAGCCCGGGGCTCCCGTCTACACCGGCCGCTTCATTGCGGACCCGCGGTACAACGGGAAGTCCAACAACCATGACATGGCCGTCGTGGTCTTCAATACGCCCATCCCGGGCATCAAGCCCGCCCAGCTGCCGGCCTCAGGGCTGCTCGACCGGCTCAAGGCCGACAAAACCCTGAAGTCCATGCGTTTCACTCCTGTCGGCTATGGCTCGCTGGCCCCGGTGAAGAAGGGGCGCGACCAGAGTTTCCATTACACCGACACGCGCCACCAGGTCTCCATCTCCTTCAAGGACCTGTCGCGCAGGTGGCTGGACCTGTCCCTGTCGTCCAAGGGCGACGGCAGCACCTGCTTCGGCGACTCGGGCGGCCCGAACTTCCTGGGCGGACCCGACTCGCACCTCCTCGTGGCCACCTCGATCAGCGGGGCCGACGACGCCTGCAAGGCGACCAACTACGACTACCGCCTGGACAGCGCCACGGCCCGGCACTTCCTCGGCAAGTACGTCACCCTTCCCTGACCCGCCCGCGCGCGCCCGGCACGGGGACCGCGCTCACCTTCCCTGAACGGGCAGGCGAGGCGTTTCATTGTCCGGGCCCGCGCCGACAATGCCGTCCGGGCCCGTGCCGGTGTTGTCACCCGGACTCGCGTCGGCGTTGTCGCCCGGGCCCACGTCGGCGTTGTCGCCCGGACTCGCGTCGGCGTTGTCGCCCGGGCCCACGTCGGCGTTGTCGCCCAGGCTCGCGCCGATGTTGTCGCCCGGGCCCACGTCGGCCTTGTTGCCCGGGCTCGCGTCGGCGATGCCGTCCGGGCTCTCGCCGAAGATGGGACTGGGCGCCGCCGCGTGGGCGGCCCTGGGTTGCGGCGCCTGATCGACGAGCGTCTGGATCGCCGTCCTGCGCCTCTCGATGCCCGCCACGTCAATGCTGATCCGCCGCCTGCTCCGGCTCTTGCCATCTACCACGGTCGGGAGCGTACTGATCCGGAAACCAAGAGCGGGTCACGAGCACGCCCGCTTTCCCCCGGCCGGTCCGGCCTACTCGATGACCAGGTTGACCGGGATGTTGCCCCGGGTGGCGTTGGAGTAGGGGCACACCTGGTGGGTGGCCTCGACGAGCTCGCGAGCCGCCTCCGGCGAGATGGAGTCGGGCAGCTCCACCCGGAGCGTGGCGTCGAGCTGGAATCCGCCCTTGCCGTTGGGCGAGAGGCCGATCTCGGCCGTGACCGCCGCCTCCGAGACATCGAGACCCTTGCTCGAGGCCACCAGCCGCATCGCCGAGGCGAAGCAGGCGGCGTAACCGGCGGCGAAGAGCTGCTCGGGATTGGTGCCCTCGCCGTCGCCGCCGAGCTCCTTCTGCAGAGCCAGCTTGACGTCCAGCCTGCCGTCCGAGGAGACCGCGCGGCGGTCACGCCCGGCGGAGGTCGCGATGGCGGTGTAGATGCTCATGTCAAAGCCCCTTCGAAAGTCCAGACAGACCTGTCTGTCTGGCGATGACAGCAGAGTAGACAGGTCTGTCTGGTATCGTCAACTCGTGAGCGCAGAAACGTTGAAAGGCAGTCGGCCGAGCTCGGCGCGCACCCGCGTCCTCGAGACCGCGACACGCCTGTTCTACGCGGAGGGCGTGCACTCGGTCGGGATCGACCGGATCATCGCCGAGGCAGGCGTCGCCAAGGCCACCTTCTACCACCACTTCCCGAGCAAGGACGACCTCGTCCGCGCCTACGTGGAGGAGCAGAGCTCGCTGCAGCGCACCGTGGTCGCCACGATGCGCGCCGGCTCGCCGCGCGAGACGCTGCAGGCCATCTTCGCCTTCATGTGCGACTTCGGAGCCGGTCCCGGCTACCGCGGATGCCCCTTCGTCAACACGGCGGCCGAATATCCCGACCCGGCCCACCCCGTACGACAGGCCATCGCCGAGCACCGCCGCTGGAACCGCGACCTGTACCGCGACCTGCTGGCCGCCGACGGCCACCCCGACGCGGAGCGGACCGCCGACATCCTGCTGCTGCTGCGGGACGGACTCGTGGTCGGCTTCGACCTCGACGATCCGGCCGCGGTCCGCGCCGCCGTCCACGAAGCCCTCGCCAGGGTGCTCGGATGAGCCGGCCTTCACTGCAGGCCGGGGAGGAAGAGGAATTGGACTCCTGCGGAGCAGGGCAGGAACAGCTGATGCGCTCCCAGGGCGGATCAGCGTCCGGTAGAGTCGCGTCCGCGGGTTGCGAGAACCAAGCCTCCCGCGCGTGCTGATCAAGAACCAAGACAGCACATGCGTTTCCAAGCTTGCCGTACCAAACCGGGTAGGTTCCGTCCCGGCTGGTGTTGATGGAGTAAGACCTTGCTGGTCGCTGACCTGCGGGGCTTCCTGAGCCAGGAATCCCCCTGCCTTCAGCTGGGGGAGGGTTCAACAATCCACGGGAATCAGCGCGAATCGAGGAAGGGGGAATTGCGTACCGGAGAATGGCGCATGTCCATGATCCGGTCATTCATCTGGAGCTCGATGCTGGTCCAGGTCCCGGCCTCAGCGCAGGACGCAGAACTCGTTGCCCTCGGGATCGGCCATCGTCACCCACGCGCCGTACTCGGCCAGCACGCGCGCGCCCAGCCCGACCAGCCTGCGCACCTCCGCCTCCAGGTCGTCGGCCGTGAGGTCGAGATGCAGGCGGTTCTTGACCACCTTGGGCTCGGGCACGAGCGTGAAGAAGAAGCGCGGCCTGACACCGGGCCCCGCCTCCACCAGGACGCTCGGGTCGTCCTCGGGATCGTCGATGCCGTTGCTCCGCAGGCGCTCCAGCTCGGCCTCGTCATAGGGGGCGACCTCGTAGCCCTCGAGCGCCTGCGCCCAGAAGCGGGCGAGAGAGGCGGGATGCCGGCAGTCGAGCACGATGTCGTGGAGGCGCGCCATGGTCACATGCTGCCACCGCGCACGGTGACCGATGAAGTACGGTCGGCGCTGGGCGATGCAGGAGCCGAGCGCCGACCGTACACCGACCATGGTAGACGCCTCCTGGCACCGGTCCGGCGTGGCAGTATTGACACCCTGTTGAGCCGGTGTTTACATGTGGCCCCAAGCTGTGATCAACACAATTGCGCCGACTTGGGGAGTTGCGGGCAATTTCCATATGGCGCCGCCAATCCTCAGCTGGCAACGGAACGGGGCGCGCTGAGCATGAGGCCGATGCTGCGAGCAGAGAACCTCACCAAACGATTCGGCTCACTGGTAGCGGTGAGCAATGTGAGCTTCGCGGTGCGGGCGGGGGCGATCACCGGCTTTCTGGGGCCCAATGGGGCGGGAAAAACGACGACGCTCCGCCTTTTCCTCGAACTCGTCCATCCCACCTCGGGCTCGGCGCTCATCGACGGCAAGCCACTCCACGAGTGGCCGGTTCCCAGCCGCAAGGTCGGCGCGGTGCTGGACGGCCACTGCACGCACCCCGGCCGCCGGGCCGTCGACAGCGTGCGCTGGGCCGCCCGGCTGGCCGGCGCCGGAGCCGACGCCGAGGAGTTGCTCGACCGGGTCGGCCTGACCGAGGCGGCCGGTCAGCGCACCGGCGCCTTCTCCCGCGGCATGTTGCAGCGCCTCGCGCTGGCCATCGCGCTGGCCGGCGAACCGGAGGTCCTGATCCTGGACGAGCCCATGAACGGCCTCGACCCAGAAGGCATCGCCTGGATCAAGAACGTCCTGCGCCGCTTACGCGACGAGGGGCGCACCGTGTTCATCGCCAGCCACCTGCTGGCCGAGCTGGAAGACCTGGTGGACGACCTGGTGGTGATCGCGCGGAACAAGGTCGTGGGCAGCGGCTCGGCCGGGGCCTTCATCGACCGCTTCCAGCCGCAGGCCCTCAGCGTCCTGTCCGATCAGCCGCAGGCCCTCGGCGCCGCCGTGAGCCGGGCCGGCGGGCAGATCCTCGACACCAACGGCCAGCGCATCCTGATCAGCGGCCTGACCTCCAACCAGCTGGGCGAGATCGCCCGCGATGCGGGCATCGCGCTGTTCGGCCTCACCGAGGAGCGCAGCCTGCGCACGGCCTTCAACGCGGCCACCGCCGACGCGGCCGATATCAGGGACGAGGCCTGCTAGACACGGCTTCGTGTAATCGTTTTCGGGCCACCCCTTCGTGACCACCACCGCCCCGGGCCACCCGCGCGCGCCCGCACGCCGGGCCGCACCGCACCCGCCGGGCGGCCCCCAAAAGGCCGCCCCCTTCACGTGTCCGGGCGGCCCCCCGAAAAGCCGTCCCCGTCACGCGTGCCTCACCGCCTATGCCGTCTCCGTCACGCGTCCCTCGCCCCGAAGCCGCTGGTGTCAAGCGCCCTGGGTGGCCAGGTGCCCTGGGCGGCCAGGGCGTTGCCGTTGATGAAGGCGCGGGCCTGCTTGGCCCTGAACGCGGTGCGCTTCATGCCCGAGACCCGGGCGATCTCCTCGGCGGTCGCCAGGTCGTCGTAGGCGGCCTTGGGGTCGCCGAGCAGGATCCGCGTCGTCCCCAGGTCGAGCAGGATGTCGGACTGCACCACCCGGTCGCCGATGTGGATGGCTATCTCCAGTGCCTCGATCAGCTTCGGGTACGCCTTCTCCGGCGTTCCCGCCTTGGCCGCGTGCATGGCCACCGCGCGGCGGATGCGGGCCTCGCTGCGCAGGCTGCCCGCGTCGCGGCACAGGCTGAGCGCGCGGTCCAGGCACTCCCGGGAGGCGGCCTCCTCGCCGGTGCTGTGCAGCACCGTCGCCAGCCCGGCCAGGGCGTCGGCCTCGGCGAGCACGTCGCCGCTGCGGTGCAGCGCCGCCACGGCCTCCTGGTAGACCTCCCGCGCGGTGGCGGGCGTCTGGTTGATGCGGTCGAGGTCACCGATCAGGCGCAGGGTCAGCCCGCGGCCGTGATCGTCGCCCAGGCGCTGGAAGATCGCCAGCGCCTCCTCCAGGCGGTAGGCCGCGCCGGTGTAGTCGCCCACCAGCAGCGCGCGGTGGCCCAGCGAGTACGTCAATACGGCCTGCCCGCGCAGGTTGCCCGCGTTCGTGACGCTGGCCAGGGCGATCTGGTGTGACTCCAGCCAGACGTCGAAGCGCGCGCCGGCCTCGAAGAACGCCAGCGGTGCGATGGCCAGTTCCCAGCAGGTCTCGGGGAAGGCCACGGCGCGGCGTACGAGGGCGAGGTTGATGTCGATGTTCGCCTCGAACCAGGCCGAGCCCTGCTCCGTCCGCGCCCGGGCCCCGGCGGGCCGGTAGCGGGGCGCCGTGCCACGCGGGATGGAGTTGTCCTTGCCGCGCATGAAGGCGTGGGCGGCGTCGGTCAGTGCCAGCCAGCCGCCGAAGGCACGGCCCACGGCCGCCGTCAGGTCCTGCTCGTCGTCCTCCACGCGGGCGCGGGCGGCGCCGAAGCCGAGCAGCAGCTCGTGGCAGTGGTAACGCTCGCCGCCCGGCAGGGGTGTGACGAAGTGGCTCTCGGCCAGCTCCTCCAGCAACTCCTCTGCGGTGTCCACGGGGACGTCCGCGAGCGCGGCGGCGATCACGGCCGTTACCTGAGGAATGCCCAGGTAACCGATCCTGCGGATGAGCGAGCGTAGCTCGGCGGGCAGCGCCTGGTATCCGCCCAGCAGCGTCGGAGCGATGCTCTTGCCGCCGTGCCGGAGCTCGCCGAGGATCCGCGCCGGGTCGGCCAGGCGTTCGGCCAGGCGCTGCAGGCTCAGGTGCGGCCGGGCGGCCAGCTTGGCCGCCACGATGTCGAGTGCCACCGGCAGCCCGTTGCACAACTTCACGATCCGGTTGGCCGCCGCGGGCTCGGCCTGCATCCGCTGCCGGCCCGCCCCGGTGGCCAGCAGGGTCCTGGCCGCGGGGGCGTCCAGCGGAGCGAGGTCCACCGTGACGGCGCCGCGTGGCAGGGCCAGCGGCGAGCTGCTGGTCACGAGCACGGCGCAGCCGGCGTGCCCGGGGAGGAACGGCCGCACCTGCCCGGGGCCGGTCACGCCGTCCAGCACGATCAGCACATGCCGTACGGCCAGCACACTGCGCAGCAGGGCGGCGCGCGCCCCTGCGCCCTCGGGGATCTCCTCCGCCGCCACCCCGAGCGCCGTCAGGAAGCCCGCCAGCACCTTGCCGGGGTCGTCGAGATCGTCGGCGAACAGCTGCCCGTCGGGGAAACGACCGGCCACGCGGTGCGCCGCCTCCAGGCTCACCGCGGTCTTGCCGGCGCCGCTCGAGCCGGTGACCACCACCAGAGGGGAGATCTCCTGCTCGGTCAGCCCCTCGACGATCCGGCCCAGCTCGCCGTCCCGCCCGGCCAGCACGCCCGGACGGGCAGGCAGCTGCCTGGGCACGTCCGCGACCAGGTGCGTCAGCTCCAGCGCGGAGTCCTGACGGAGGATCTGGAGCCTCAGGTCGCGCAGCGTGGGGCTGGGATCCGTGCCGAGCTCCTCCCGCAGGCGCTCCTCCAGGTCGGTGAAGGCCTGCAGCGCCTCGCTCCCCCGCTGGGAACGGTAGAGCGCGATCATGAGCTGGGCGCAGAAGCGTTCCTTCAGCGGGTGCTGGTCGGCCAGGTGCTGGAGTTCGGCGATCACCTCGCGGTGCCGTCCAAGCGCCAGATCCGCGTCGATGCGGGCCTCGATGGCGGCCAGCCGCCGCTCGTTCCAGACGGCCGCCTCCGCCATGAACGCCTCGCTGTCGAGGCCGGAAAGCGCCGAGCCTCGCCACAGTTTGAGCGCGGCGTCCAGGGTCTTGGCGGCCTGGGCGTGGTCCCGCTTGTCGGCGAGCAGGCACGCCTGGTCGTACATGCGCATGAAGACGAAGGCGTCGATGCTCTCCTCGGCCGCCTCAAGTCTGTAGATGTTGTCGTGTACGTCGATCGTCACACCGCTGCGCCGGAGCTCGCCGACGCCGCGGTGCACCTGGTTTCTGGCACTCTTGGTTGGGGTATCTCCATATATCGCGTCAATAAGGCTGTCAACGGATGCCGAGCGAGTGGGGCTCAGCAACAGATGGGCCAGCACCGCACGCGATCGACGGGTGGCCAGTCTGATCTCGTTTCCTTGTTGCCATATTGCCGGTTGCCCCAGGATTCCAAAGTGCATCAACAGCACATGCCCCCTCTGGTTCGCTCCCCGATCTCTCCCACCGGACAGCTCTGTCATCGTTCGTGGGCACTACTCACCTTGGCTGACGCAAGTGTGACGATCCCCACTTGCAGCTGACTTTCGGATCGCCATAAAGCCGGACATCTCAGGAACACATCAGGGCGATTTTTTCGGGCAGAAGGCGCTAAATGCCTGCTTGTCGTGTTCCGTTCATGATCGCGCATGATAGATGTCACATCGCCCCAATGACATAGGCGCCTACCGGGTAAAACGGCCCAGAGCCAGACTCCTGGTATGTCCACAGAGTCGCCGATCCGAGTTCTACTCGCCGTCGACGAGCAGCAGACTCGGCGGGTACTGGCCGCCCTGCTCAGCCTGGAGCGGGGGATTCAGGTCATCGCCGAGGCCGGTCATGGGGACGACATCGTCCACGCGGTCCGGCGGCACCGGCCCGACGTGGCCGTCATCGACGCCGAGCCGCCCGGGAGCGACGGCCTGTCCGCCGCGGTGCGGATCGGCGGCCGCTGCTCGATCGTCGTCCTGACCAGCTTCGGCAGGCCGGGATACCTTCGCCGGGCGATGGCCGCGGGGGTCGGGGGCTTCCTCGGCAAGGACGCGTCCGCCGACGAGCTGGCCGCGGCGATCCGCAAGGTGGCCGCCGGCGGCCGGTACCTCGACACCGAGCTCGCCGTCGCCTCGATGACGACCGGGGACAGCCCGCTCACCGACCGCGAGCGCGACGCGCTGCGCCTGGCCGGCGGCGGGGCCACGATCACGAAAATCGCCA
Source organism: Nonomuraea sp. NPDC049400 (assembly GCF_044466425.1). Lineage (NCBI taxonomy): Bacteria > Bacillati > Actinomycetota > Actinomycetes > Streptosporangiales > Streptosporangiaceae > Nonomuraea > Nonomuraea sp. NPDC049400. The sequence continues at coordinate 380,225 of NZ_JBITMP010000002.1, read as the reverse complement.
TTGAGCTCCACGTGTCCGAGACGATCGCACGCGGGCTCGTTTCCAGCGCGATGACCAAACTCAACGCGGCGGGCCATCACGAAGCCGTCCACACCGCACGACGACAGGGCTGGCTGTGACCGAATTCGACGACCACACGCAGAAAATTCGCACAGATGCGGACTGGTGGATCATGCACGGCGTTCCTGATGAACGACCTCAGCGCAAAACCAATGACGAGGTCATGGCGGACGTGAACGGGGAAGAAGCCGAACTGGATCCGGATCGCACGCGTACCATGCGCTTTCCGCCGCCGAAACTGTCCAAGGGGACGGACCAGGCGCCTCCCCCTGCTCCGGAGCCTCCCCTGTGGCGGCAGCAGGACTCCGGGGACAATCCGTCCCGGCGTCTCGGGCATTTCGCGGCGAACAATTCCGAGGATCCCGGGAAGAATGGCCCCTCCACCGTGGGACCGCCGCCGGGCCCCATCGATTCCCTGAGCTCGTTCGGCGCGCTGAGCTCTTTCCCCGCGCCGCCCCCGTTCGAGCTGCCGTCCTGGGACCCGCCCCCGGGGCTGGCCACTCCTGACGCCTCAGAGGAGCCGGCGGACCCCGAGGTCCCGCCCGTTCCCGACGCGTGGGCCGCTCCCGAGGTCGCGCCGGCGCCCGAGGCGGCGGCCGCCCCGCCGGTTCCGGACAGGCCGGCGGCCTCGAACGCCCGGCCGAATCCCGCGGCGTCGGCCGCTCCCGGGGTGCCGGTCTACCCGCCACCCCAGCAGGCCGAGCCCATGCCTCCGGCTGGGGCGGACATCCCGCTGGTCAGCACGTCCTCGGAGAGCCTGCGGCCGGACCGGCTGCTGCGCACCCGCCGTCGCCCGCCCGCCGGGGGCTGGCGCAAGGCCGTCTTCACGCTGTCCGGCGGGCTGATCCGGCCCAGCGACTCCAAGGCGGAACGCCACCGCCAGGAGCTGATCGAACGCGTCAGGCAGCCGGTCTCCGCCGGCCACTTCAGGGTCGCGGTGATGAGCCTCAAGGGCGGCGTGGGCAAGACCACGACGACCATCGGCCTGGGCGCCACGCTCGCCCACCACCGGGGCGACCGGGTCATCGCGGTCGACGCCAACCCGGACCGGGGCACGCTGTCGGAGAAGCTCAGGGTGGAGTCGCCGGCCACCGTACGGCACCTGCTCAACGACCGCGCGGGCATCTGGCGCTACGCCGACGTGCGCTCGTACACCTCCCAGGCGCCCTCGCGGCTGGAGGTGCTGGCCTCCGACCGGGATCCGGCCATCTCCGAGGCGTTCAACGCCGACGACTACCGCGCGGTCGCGCAGATCCTGGAGCAGTTCTACTCGATCGCCATCACCGACTGCGGCACCGGCATGCTCCACTCGGCGATGAGCGCGATCCTGGACATGTCCGACCAGATCGTCCTGGTCAGCCCGGTCACCGTGGACGGCGCGAGGTCCGCCTCCGCCACCCTCGACTGGCTGCAGGCCCACGGGCACCAGGACCTGGCCGCGAGCGCCGTGGTGGTGCTGTCGGCGGTGAAGAACCCGCGCAGGAACGCCGTCAACGTCGCCGAGCTGAAGGACCACTTCACCAAGCGCTGCCGGGCGGTGATCGGCGTGCCGTTCGACCCGCACCTGGAGCAGGGCTCGGAGGTCGACCTCGACCTGCTGCGCACCGCCACCCGGGACACCTACCTCGAGGTGGGCGCCACGATCGCCGACCGCTTCGGCCCTGGAGCGGCCTCATGACCTCCCTGCTCAGCGTCACCGACCTGTCGAGATCGCCGGCCCTGGAGGAGGTGTCGTTCACCGTCGAACGCGGCGAGGTCGTCTGCGTGGTGGGCCCGCCGGGCAACGGCGGCGCCACGCTGATGGACTGCCTGGTCGGCGCGGACGAGCCGGACGCGGGCCACATCGAGATGCTCGGCGTGACCGTCGGCCCCGGAGACCGCCGGCCACCGGGGCTGGCCGCCGCCCCGCGCGCCGAGACCCTCCCGGACCGGATGAAGGTCTCCGAGGCCATCAGGCTGTTCTCCCGCCTGTACGGCACGCGCGGCCTGTCAGGGCGCTTCATCGACCTCCTCGATCTGGAGCCGCTGCTGTCCAAGCGCTTCGGCCGCCTCACCGACGGCCAGCGCAGGCGGGCCATGATCGGCCTGGCCCTGGTGGGCAACCCCGAGCTGGTCCTGCTCGACGACCCGACGGCCGGGCTCAGGGAGGGCAGCGGGCGCCGCATCGAGCAAGCCATCGACGAGCTGCGCACCGGTTACGGCGGGGTCTGCGTCATGCTCGACGACCTGGCCCTCGCCGAGCGGCTGGCCGACCGGGTGATCCTGCTGCGCGCGGGCCGCGTGCTGGCCGAGGGCACGCCGTCCAGGCTGGTCCAGCTCCTCGGCTCGACGTTCGTCATGGGCGTGCCCCCGCACCTGCGGGTGGACCGGCTCCGGGACGTGCGCGTGCTGCCCTGCGCCTCGGCCACCTACCTGTACGGCTCGCGCCCGGCGCTGGAGGCGGCCATCCAGGAGCTGTCGCCGATGAGCGGGGACCGGGTCTGGTCGATCCGCCCGCCCACGCTCAGGGACGCCTACCTCACGCTGTCGGCCGTCCCCGAGCCGGTCGCTCTGGAGGCATGAGATGGCCGGAACAGTTCTGGCGGAGCGGCCTTCGGGCGGCGTGCGCGGGGCCGGGACGGTGTGGACCCTCGTGAGCGCACAGGTGAGGCTGCTGCTGCGCACGCCGGTCGTGCTGCTGGCCGTGCTCGGGCTGCCGTTCGCGGTGCTGCTCGTGCTGATGCTGGTCATCGGCTTCCGCTTCCCCACGATCGAGTTCGGCGCGATGCCGGGGGTCAGGGTGATCGACCGGCTGCTGCCCGAGATGGCGGGCACCGTCGCCGCCGCGGCCGGGATCCTCGTGCTCACGCTGCACCTGTCGGAGGTGCGGGCCACCGGGATGCTCAGGCGGTTGCGGCGCAGCCCCATGCGGGACGGGTCGTACCTCACGGCGCAGGCGGTCGTGGCCGGTGCGCTGGTGGCGGCGTCCACGGTGCTGTTCATGGCCGTCACCTTCATCGTGTACGGCCTGCCCCGCTCCTGGCACCCGCTCTACCTGGCGGGCGCGCTGCTGGTGGTGACGTACTGCTCGGTCAGCGCCGGGCTGCTGCTCGGCGGCCTGCGGATGTCGCGTACCGGGGCCAGGATCGCCGCGCCGCTCTGCTTCGCGCTGCTGTTCCTCGGCAGCGGGCTGGGCGTGCCGCGCGAGGGCTGGGAGGGCGTGGCGCCGTGGTTCTACCAGGTCACCACGGTCAACCCGCTGGCCCAGCTCAACGACTTCGTCTTCGCGGCCTACCAGGGGCGGCTGTCGGACACCTGGCCGGCCGTGGCCGGGCTGCTCGCGACCGCCGTCGTCGCGAACGTCGTGACCAGACGCGTCTTCGACTGGGACGGTACGTCATGAGAAGAGTCCTGATAGCCGTCGCCGTGCTCACCCTGCTGGCCGGCGGGTGCGCGCAGCGGGACGAGCAGCACCCGATCGCGATCGCCATCGCCGGCACCCCGCAGGCGGCCGCGGCCAAGCAGGCCGCGCCCAAGCCGTCGCCGGCCGGCACGGTCGATCCCGACGACGTGCTGCTCAAGGTCGCCCAGTGCCTGCGCCAGAACGGCATCGACGTGCCCGACCCCGGCTCCGCCGAGGACAAGACGTGGAAGTACACCGGGGACCCGGCCAAGATGGAGAAGGCGTTGAAGGCGTGCGAGAAGTACACCTCGCAGATCCCCAACCCCCTCGACGACCCGAAGACCCGCGACAAGCTCATCCAGTACGCCCGGTGCATGCGGGAGCAGGGCATCGACATGCCCGACCCGCCGCAGGTCAACTCCAAGCTCGACCCCAACGACCCCAAGCTGCAGAAGGCGGCGGAGTCCTGCATCCAGCACCTGCCCGGACAAGGGGGCACCCAGTGAACGGAGGACTCAAGGGAGCCGTGGCCGCCCTGGGGACCGTGGTCGTCGGCAGCGTGGTCACCGCGGGCGGCGTGTTCGCCTCGGCGGCGCTGTTCGACGCCGGCCCGCAGGCGAAGGTGGACCCCACCCCGACCGCGCGCCCGGTCTCGGCCGCCACCGCGGAGATCACCCGGGGCGACCTGGTGGACGAGGAGAGCGTGGACGGGAAGCTCACGTACGCGGACAGCCGTACGATCAAGGCCGCCGCGGGCGGGACGATCACCGATCTGCCGGACGAGGGCCAGGTCATCAAGCGCGGCGGAAGTCTCTACGCCGTGGACCGCCGCCCCCGCATCCTCATGTACGGCAAGCTCCCCGCGTACCGGACGCTGCGGGACGGGGTCAAGAAGGGCCCGGACGTCAAGCAGCTCGAGCAGAACCTGCGCGCACTAGGGTTCGGCCGCGGCGTGACGGTGGACAACCGCTTCACCGACGCGACGGCCCGTGCCGTACGGCGGTGGCAGAAGAAGCACGGCATGGAGCGGAACGGAAGGGTGACCCCGGCGGACGTCGTATTCCTCGCCGAGGCGGTCCGGGTCAGCAAGACCGACGTGGAGGTCGGCGACCAGGTCGGCAACCTGCGCCCGATCCTGGGCATCACCGCCACCGACCGGCTGGTCCGCATCGACCTGGACGCCGACAAGCAGGACATCGCCAAGAAGGGCAGGAAGGTCACCGTCAAGCTGGCCGACGGCAAGAGCGTCACCGGCAAAATCAGCCGGGTGGCGAAGGTGGCCACGCTGGCCAAGGGCTCCGCCAACCAGGAGAAGGCCGCCACGGTCGAGGTGGAGATCAAAGTGGCCGCCAAGTCGCTCGGGTCGCTGGACGAGGCGCCGGTGACCGTCGAGCTGGCCAGGCAGCGGGCCAAGAACGTGCTCACCGTGCCGGTGGAGGCCCTGCTGGCGCTGCCCCAGGGCGGCTACGGCATCGAGGTCGTCGATCAGGGCGTGGCCGGCCGGGTACCGGTGCAGACCGGCGCGTTCGGCAACGGCCGGGTCGAGGTGAGCGGCTCCGGGCTGGCCGAGGGCATGAAGGTGACGGTGTCGGGCCGATGAACGTCCTGGAGATCCGCGGGGTCAGCAAGACCTACGGCCGGGTGCACGCCCTGCGCAACGTGGACCTGACCATCCGCAAGGGCGAGATGGTCTCCATCGTCGGCCCGTCCGGCTCGGGCAAGTCCACGCTCCTGCAGATCGCGGGCACCCTCGACCGGCCGACCTCGGGCACCGTGCGGGTGGCCGGCTATGACGTGAGCACGCTGTCCGACAGCCAGCTCTCGGCGCTCCGCGCCCGCTTCATCGGCTTCGTCTTCCAGCAGTTCCACCTCTCCCCCAGCCTGTCCGCGCTGGACAACGTCGCCGACGGCCTGCTCTACACCGGCCTGTCCAGGCGGGAGCGGCGGGAGTGGGCGGAGGCGGCGCTCGACCTGGTGGGGCTGTCCCACCGCCTGGGGCACCGGCCCAACCAGCTGTCCGGCGGGCAGATGCAGCGGGTGGCGGTCGCCCGCGCGGTGGCGGGGCGGCCTCCGCTGCTGCTCGCCGACGAGCCGACCGGCAACCTGGACTCCGAGGCGGGCGCCGAGGTGCTGTCGCTGTTCCGGACGCTGAACGCGCGGGGCATCACCATCGCGATCATCACGCACGACTCGGAGGTGGCCATGGCCTGCCCGCGGCGCATCCGCGTCCGCGACGGCCTGGTCAGGTCCGAGGTCTCATGACGACGGGGGTTCTCATGGGCACGACGGGGGTTCTATGAGCACGGCGCTGCGCCCGGCGCGGCTGCGGACGACGGACATGGCCAGGCTCGGCACCTCGGGCCTGCGGGCCAGGCCGGCCAGGGCGATCCTCGCCGCGCTGGGCATCGCGATCGGCATCGCGACCATGGTCACCGTGGTCGGCATCTCCGCCTCCAGCCAGGAGAAGCTGCTGCGCCAGCTCGACGAGCTCGGCACCAACCTGCTCAGGGTCTCCCCCGGCGACAGCCTCTTCGGCGACAAGGTCAAGCTCCCCAAGAACGCCGCCGAGATGGTCAAACGCATCGACGGCGTCACCAGCGCCAGCCAGACCGCCGAGACCGGCACCACGGTCCGCCGCAACGACCTCATCCCCAGCGGCATCTCCCTGGGCATCACGGTCCAGGCCACCAGCCTCGACCTGCTCACCACCCTCGACGGCCGGGTACGCCGGGGCACCTGGCTCAACGCCGCCACCGAACGCCAGCCCGTGGTGGTGCTGGGCGCGGTGGCCGCGGAACGGCTCGGCCTGCTCACCCCCAACGCCCAGGTCTGGATCGACAACAGGTGGTTCACCGTCATCGGCGTCCTGGACAAGACGCCACTGGCCGAGGAGGTGGAGCGGTCGGCGCTGGTGGGCTTTCCCGCGGCCAAGGAGTACCTGAACCACGACGGCCACCCCACCACCGTCTACGAACGCTCGGCCGACGAGGCGGTGGAGAGCGTGCGCGCGGTGCTGGCCCGCACGGTCAGCCCGGAGAGCCCGAACGAGGCCAAGGTGAGCCGGCCGTCGGACGCGTTGAAGGCCAAGGCCGCCGCGGCGGGCGCGTTCACCGGGCTCATGCTCGGGCTGGGGGCGGTCGCCCTGTTCGTCGGCGGCGTCGGGGTGGCCAACACGATGGTGGTCGCCGTGCTGGAGCGGCGCAGGGAGATCGGCCTGCGCAGGTCGTTCGGCGCCACCAGGGCTCAGGTGCGCAACCAGTTCCTGGTCGAGGCGCTGCTGCTGTCGGCCTTCGGCGGCGGGGCGGGGGTGCTGCTCGGGGCGCTGGCCACGTTCGTCTACGCCCAGCTCAACGGGCTGCCGACGGTGGTCCCGCTGTGGGCGCTTGGCGGCGGGTTGGGCATCACGGTGGTGATCGGCGCGCTGGCCGGCATCTATCCGGCGCTCCGCGCGGCCCGCGTCCCCCCGACCGTGGCACTGAGCACCTGACGGCGCGGCCCTGGCCTGGGCCCGCGATTTCGGCCTGACGCACCAGGCGGTTCAGGGCTTCGCCAGCCGGCGGGCGATGACGCGCAGGGCGAGCACCTCGTCGGCGCCCTCGAAGATGGACAGCACCCGGGCGTCGACGAACAGCCGCGAGATGCTGTACTCCTCCGCGTACCCGTAGCCGCCGTGCAGCTGCTGCGCCTCCCTGGTGACCCATTCGGCCGCCCGGCAGGCGAGCTGCTTCACCTGCGCGGCCTCCAGCTGGCCGTCGCCGTCCGCCACGGCGCGGGCCGCCGCGTACGCGAAGGCACGGCACGCGGCGATCCACGCGGCCATCCTGGCGATCTTGGCGCGGGTCAGCTGGTAGCCGGCGAGCGGGCGGCCGAAGACCGGCCGCTGGCTCGCGTAGTCGACGGCGAGCTCGAACGCCGCCTGCATGACGCCGACGGCCCGGGCGGCGGTCTGCAGCCGCGCGTTGGCGAACGCCTGCATCTGCAGGTAGAACCCGCGGCCGAGGCCCTCGTCCAGGCCGATCAGGTCGGCCGCCGGGACGCGCCAGCGGTCGAAGCGGACCTCGAACGAGTGCATGCCCCGGTAGCCGAGGGTAGGGATCGCCCGCCCCTCGACGGCTCCGCCGCCCTCCTGGGTGAGCCGCCATTCGTGACCGGTGAAGGACGGCTTCTCGACCACGAAGAGCGACAGGCCCCGGTGACCGGACGGATCGGTACGGGCCAGGACCAGGAGGTAGTGCGCGCGGCCGGCGAAGGTGCACCAGGTCTTGACGCCGTCCAGCACCCATTCGCCGCCGTCCCTGACCGCGCTGGTGGTGATCGCGGCGACGTCGGAGCCGTGGTCAGGCTCGGTCACCGCGACCGCGCAGAGCCGCTCCCCCGAGGCGATCAGCGGCAACCAGCGCCGCTTCTGCTCCTCGGTGCCGCCCCGGGCGATCGCGGTGGCGATGATCTCGGGGCGGGTGATGAGCGAGCCGGCGGCGCCGAGCGAGGCGCGGGACAGCTCCTCGGTGACCACGACCATGCTGAGCAGCTCGCCGCCCTCGGCGCCGCCGCCGTACGCGGCCGGGATGGACAGCCCGAAGCAGCCCATGTCCGCGAGCCCGTCGATGATGCCGGCCGGGATGTCCTCGTCGTCGCGGTGGATCCGGTCCGCGACCGGGGCCACCCGGTCCTCGGCGAACTCGCGGAAGGCGGAGCGGACCAGCCGCAGCTCGTCGGACAGGCGACACGGCCCCGCCTCGCGGGTGGCCATGACCCGCTCGGCCACGCGTTCCAGGAAGGCCGGGTCGCGTCCGGCGGCGAGGTCCGCCTCGATGCCGTCGAGTGCCGTCCTGCCCACGCCCCACTGGGACTGCCTGCCGGTCATCCGGCCGGCCAGGTCCGCGGCGACGTCGGCGGCGTACAGCAGCGCCAGGTCCGCGTCGTGCTCGATGAGCTCGCCGGCCGCGGCGACCGCCGACGAGATCGACGCCACGTCGTACGCGACGGCCTGGTCCCGGTCAAGGTCACGGCCGGCCGGCGCGATGCGCGCCGCCGCCCCGGCGACGACGGAGCGAAGCACGTCGACGACGGCCCGCGCCCGGGCGTCCGCGTCACCCATGGCCCGCCCCTTCGTGCTCGATCGTCAAGGTGCTGTGGGGCTCGTGATCCGGGCCGAACACCCCCAGGGTGAGCGGCTCGGCGTCCTCGACCCGCCGCAGCAGCGCGGGCCGGCCGCAGAACAGGGGCCGGCGGTTCCTGTGGCGCACGCGCAGGACCCGGCCGGCCTGCCCCTCCAGGCGCGGCACCTCCGCCAGGGCGAGCGTCATCAGCGGCCCGTGCACCACCAGGCCGGGATAGCCCTCGACGCGAGTGGCGTACGGCCAGTCGTAGTGGATGCGGTGCGGGTTGCACGTCGCCGCGCTGAACCGCATCAACAGCGTCGGGTCCGTGGCGAGATTCCAGGCCCACTCCCCGGTCCGGGTGAGGGGTGCGCCGGCCGGGTCGAGGACGGCCGGCTCCGCCGCGGGCGAGACCGCTCCGGAGTCGCGGTAGACGAGGTCCTGCCGCTCCTCGATCGCGAGCCGGCCGCTCTCGTCGTACAGGGTGGTGGCGACGGCCACGACGACCAGCTTGCCCGACCGCCCCGACTTCTCCGTGACCGAGTCGACGTACGATTCGCGGCGTACCGTGCTCCCCACCGTGAGCGGGGCGTGGAAGACGACCTCGCCGCCCGCGAACATCCGCCGCGGCAGCTCCACCGGAGGGAGGAACGACCCGCGCGCCGGATGGCCGTCCACACCGAGCGCGGACGAGAGCGGCCAGCGGGCCAGCGCGAGCCAGTGCCACAGCGGCGGCAGGGCGTCTCCAGGGCCGGGCGTGGGCGCGCCGTCGTCGAACAGGGCCGACAGCGCCGCGACGGGATGGGGGTCGAGCGTCTCCGTCGTGGTGACGGTGTGCGGTTCCCAGCTCACATGAACCGTCCGCCGGTCACTTCCAGCACCGTGCCCGTCATGTAGGAGGACAAGCCGGAGGCCAGGAACAGCGCGACGGTGGCGACCTCGTGCGCCTCGCCCGCGCGCCGCATCGGGATCTCCGCCATCTTCTCGTCCCACGCCTTCTGGGGCATCGCCTCGGTCATGGCCGTACGGATCAGGCCCGGCTGGATGACGTTGACCCGCACGCCGTGGTGCGCCAGCTCCTTGGCGGCGGCCTTGGACAGGCCGACGATCCCGGCCTTGGCGGCGGAGTAGTTGGTCTGACCCACCATGCCGACCTTCCCCGACAGCGAGGAGATGTTCACGATCGCGCCGCTCTTCTGCTCACGCATGATCGCGGCCGCCTTGCGCGTGCCGTTCCAGGTGCCCTTGAGATGTACGTCGACGACCTGGTCGAACTGCTCCTCGGTCATCGTCCGCATCGTCGCGTCGCGGGTGATCCCGGCGTTGTTGACCATGACGTCCAGCGAGCCGAAGCCCTCCAGAGCGGTCGTGATCAGGGCGTCCACGTCGGAGGCGCTCGTGACGTCGCAGCGCACCGCCCGTGCCGTCGCGGGGCCGCCGAGCTCCTTGGCCGCCGCTTCCACAGCGTCCAGGTTCAGGTCGCCGAGCACGACCTTCGCGCCTTCCTTGACGAAGATCTCCGCGATGGCCAGGCCGATGCCCTGGGCGCCGCCGGTGACGACCGCGGTCTTGCCGGCCAGTAGCGTCATGAATGATCAGCTTCTCTCGTTCGTCTCTTCACGGTGTTCCGCGCGATCGGGTTGATGCCCGCCCGCGTCCCGGATGACGCCGTCCTCGCGCAGCTTCGCGAGCTGCGCGGCGGACAGCCCCAGCTCGGCCCTGAGCACCTCGCCGGTGTGCTCGCCGACCAGCGGCGACGCCTCGGGCAGCGCCTGCTCGCCGTCCATCACCACGGGCGATCCCGGCGCCCAGTGCTCGCCGACCCCGGGCTGCGTGACCTTGCCCATCAGCGGGTTCCCCGGCAGCAGGGCGGCCAGCTCGGTGAAGCTCCGGTACGCCGACCACAGCACGCTGGTGGCGCGCAGGGCCGACTCGGCCTCGGCGCGGGTACGCGTCCCGAACCAGCCCGCGAGCAGGTCGCCGAGCAGCTTGCGGTGCCGGTAGCGCTCCGCCTCGTCGCCGAAGTCCACCCCGAGCGCGGCGGCCAGCGCGGAGACCACCTCGGTGAGGCCGGTCGCGGCGAGGAGGTCCCGCCAGTGCCGGACGGTGAGCGCCACGACCATCAGCCGCCCGCCGTCGGCAGTGGTGAAGTCGCGGCCGAACGTGCCGTAGACGTAGTTGCCGCAGCGCTCGCGCGGGGTGCCGCTCAGCTGCGCCTCGGCGAGGTAGCCGAGGTTTCCGGCGCTCGCCAGGGCGACGTCCTCCAGCGCCACCCGCACCTGCTGCCCCTCGCCCGTCAGCAGGCGGTGCCGCTCCGCGGCGAGCAGCCCGACCGCCAGGTAGAGCCCGGCGGCCAGGTCCCAGGCGGGCACCACGTTGTTCACCGGCTGCGCCGCCTCCTCCGGTCCGGTCAGCTGGGGGAAGCCGGTGGCCGCCTGGACGGTGTAGTCCACCGCGGTCTCGCCGTTCCTGCGGCCGGTGAGCAGCACGTGGATCACGTCGGGGCGGCGCTCGCGCAACGCCTCGAAGGACAGCTCCGGGTGCCGCTCAGAGTTGCTGACCACGATCCCGCCGCGCAGCCCGCCGCTGACGACCAGGTCGGCGACGAGCCGGCGGCCCTGCCGGGACGACAGGTCCACCTCGATGGCGCGTTTGCCCTTGTTGAGCCCCGACCAGTACAGGCTCGTCCCACTCTCGGCCAGCGGCCGGCGGGTGCGGTCGGGGGCGCCGCCGATCGGCTCGATCCGGATCACGTCGGCGCCCAGCTGCGCCAGCGTCATCCCGCTCAACGGGGTGGCCACGTACGTCGAGATCTCGATGACGCGCATGCCGCTCAGCGGCCGCGATCGGATGAACGCCATGATCCACCCATACCCGGGACTCAGGCCAGGCTGTCCCCATGAGTGCCAGAACCTTCGGGGAGCAGCCTGCGTCCAATAGCCCGTGGACATGTTGATCGACGGGGACCCCCAGCGGCTCGGCGGCTACTGGCTGGCCGGGCGGCTGGGGGCGGGCGGTCAGGGCGTGGTGTACGAGGCGTACGCCGAGGACGGCAGGCGCGTGGCCGTCAAGGTGCTGCACGGGGACCAGGCGGCCCAGCTGGCCAGAGAGGCGGCCGCGGCGCAGCGGGTCGCGGAGTTCTGCACGGCGCCGGTGATCGAGGCGCGACTGGACGGGCCCAGGCCGTACATCGTCAGCGAGTACGTCGAGGGCCCCAGCCTGCGCCAGGCGATCTCCGGCGGGCGGCGCTTCACCGGCGGGGACCTGCACCGGCTCGCGACGGCCGTGGCGACGGCGCTGACCGCGATCCACGACGCCGAAGTGATCCACCGCGACATGAAACCGGACAACGTCCTGCTCGGCCCCGACGGCCCGCGCGTGATCGACTTCGGCGTCGCCAGGACCGCGGAGATGTCGCTGACCGCGACCGGCCTGGTCACGGGCACGCCCACGTACATGGCGCCCGAGGTGTTCGGCGGGCACCGGGCCGGGATGCCGGCCGACGTGTTCGCGTGGGGCGGGATCGTGCTGTACGCGGCCACCGGCGAGGACCCGTTCCACGCCGAGAGCCTGGGCGGGGTGATGCACCGCGTGCTGTCCGACAACCCCGATCTGAGCGTCCTGCCGGCCTCGCTGCGCCCGCTGGTGGCCGCCGCCCTGGCCAAGGAGCCGCTGGAGCGGCCGACCGCCCGGCAGCTCCTGCTCTCCCTCGTCAGCGGCGACGCGCGGGCCGAGACCGAGCACCTGCTCGCCCAGGGCGGCAGGGAGGCCGCGCACATCGGTGTGGCCGCCGACGACCCGGCGCTGGGGACGCTGGCCGAGGACGCGTACGGGCTGCTCGGCACCGAGGAGCAGGAGCTGGCGGCGGAGGTCTTCCTGCGGCTGGTCACCGTGGACGAGCAGGGCCGCCTGTCGGCCCGCCGGGCTTCCGTGTCGGAGCTGGTGGAGGGCAGGGCGCTGCCCGACGTGGCGTCGATCACCCGGATCCTGCAGGTGTTCCAGTACCTGCTGGGCCGCGAGGACGAGGAGGTCTGGCTGCTGCGTCCCGCGCTGCCGCACGCCTGGCCCAGGTTCCGGCGGTGGGTGGAGGCCAACAGGGACGGCCTGCCCGTGCACAAGGAGATCCTCACCGGGGCGAGACGGTGGGAGCGGGCCGGGCGCAGGGACGGCGCCCTGCTCCAGGGCATCAGCCTGGAGAACGCGTTGCAGTGGGCGGCCACCGCGCGCCGGAACATCACGTTGTCACCGGCCGAGCGGGACTTCCTGGAGGCCAGCGCGGCGCTGACCAGGCGCCGGGCCAGGCGCAACCGCCTGCTCGCGCTCAGCCTGGCCGGCCTGCTGGTGATCGCGCTGGTCGCCGCCGGCCTGGCCGTGCAGCAGGGCAGGCTGGCCGACGAGCGGGCCGGCCGGATCGCGGCGCAGCGCGACCAGGCCGAGGCGGCGCGGCTGGCGCAGCTCGCGGACACCTTGCGGCAGAGCGACCCGCGCGCGGCGATGCTGCTCAGCGTGGCGTCCTGGCGCCTGCACGCGACGCCGCAGACGCGCGCGGCGCTGACGGCCGCCCTGGCGCAGCGCGAGGTGGCGATGTTCAAGGACCCCGCCGCCTCCGGCGACGTCCTGCGGATGCTGGGCCGGGACGGGCGGACGCTGGCGAGCGTGAGCGACGACGCCGTGCGGCTCTGGGACGTGCGCACCGGCAGGCGGGCGGGTGGGATCGCCAAGCTGGGCCTGGCAGGCGAGCGGGTGCTGGCCGCCGCGCTCTCGCCCAGCGGCCGCGAGGTGCTGGTGGCCACCGACCGCAAGGCCCGCGTGTGGCGGCTGCGCGACGGCGAGCTGATCGGGTCCTCGACGCTCCGCGCGGGCCGTTCCATCCCGGTCCATGTCCGGTACGGAACGGTCGACAGATATCCGATGCTCCTCATCAACGGTGTCGACCATCTCTGGGACCTGGAAACCGGACGCCGGACGCGGACGGCGAAGTCGCTGGGGCCCATGACGCCGTCCGGCGACGCGATCTACGCGGAGAGCCGCGGGCGGGTCGAGCGGCTCAGGCTGCCGGGGCTCGCCGTGGAGAGCACGCGCCCGTACGCGGACCGCTGTGGCACGTGCGGGCTGCCGGTGGCGGTCTCCCCTGACGGGCGTTCGCTGCTCGAGCCGCTCAGCAGGGGCCTGCAGGAGACCTCGCTGGCCGACGGCCGCAGCGGCACGCTCGGGCAGGACGGCCCCGATGTCTGGAACCGCGGCGAGGTGATCCTCGGCCTTGACGGGCGCCTGCTCGCCTCGGTGACGTGGACGGGCATCCAGGTCTGGCGAGGTGACCCCGAGCACCTCACGACACTGCCTCTGATCAGCGGCTCCGACTTCGACACCGCGCCGTTCCCGCAGGCCGCCTTCGACGGCGGGACGCTGCGTTACCTGAACGAGGACCGCGTCTTCACGGTGGACCTCAGCGACCTGGCGACCCGCGCGCCGAAGACGGCGGTGTCGTGGGCGTGGGCCAGGCTCGGCCCCGGCGCGCGGCAACTCCTTGCGGGCGAGGACCTCACCACGGTGCTGCTGGGCGATCCGCGGCGCGCGCTCGGCGGGGCCGTGCTGAAGAGGCCGGACAGCGACGGGATCGAGGGCGCGGCCTTCAGCGGCGACGGGCGGCTGGCCGCCGTGGGCGGGAACGAGAGCATCACCGTGCTCGACGTGGCCGCGCGGCGCGCGGTGGCGACGTGGAAGTACGCGCAGCCCGCCGCCTCTCAGGTCCTGGCCTTCAACCCCGACGGCACGAGGCTCGCCGCCGCGTCCGAGAGGGGCGCGGTGACGGTGTGGGACTGGAGGAGCCGCCGTCTGGTGTGGAAGGCGGACGTGGAGGGGGTGCGCGACCTGGAGTTCTCCCCCGACGGACGGACGCTCGCGGTGGCAGCCGACGCTCAACGGCTCTTCGACGCCGCGTCCGGCAAGAGTCTCGGGTCCCCGTTCGGAGGGACCGGGCGGGGCACGACGGTGACGGACGTCGTGTTCACCCGCGACAGCAGGTCGGTGGCGATCGCCGACACGCGCGGCCGGGTGACCGTGTACGACGCCGCCACCCGGCGCCAGGTCGGGCCGGTCGCGCGGGGCGAGCTCAACGGCGGCGACGTGGCCGCCAGATCGCCGCGCGAGGACGTGATCGCGATCGGCACGCAGGGCGGGCGGGTGCAGCTCTTCGACCTCGCGGCCGGGACGAGCCTGGGCACGTTGCGGGACGGGAACCTGGAAGGGCTCACGGGGCTGACGTTCTCAGCCGACGGGTCGAGCCTGCTGATCCTCGACGGCACCGGCGCGCTACGCGAGCAACCTGTAGCACCTGACAAGGTGGCGGCGGCCGTGTGCTCACGGGCCGGGAGCCCGCTCACCACGGCCGAATGGGGGCATCACATCACGGGAGTGCCATATCGGAGGATCTGCCCCTGATACCGCGCCGAGTGCGACGGACTCGCTCACCAGGCGACCCAGACGTCCTGGAGCCCGCCCGACAGCAGTCCGGTGCGCAGGCGCAGTTCGCCGGCGCTGTCGCGCAGGCGCAGGGTGGGCAGCCGGCGGGTGAGCGTGCCGAGCACGACCTGCAGCTCCAGGCGGGCCAGCGGCTGGCCGAGGCAGTAGTGCGGGCCGGCGCCGAAGCTCAGGTGCTGGCCGGCGTTCTCGCGGCGCGGGTCGAACCGCTGCGGGTCGTCGAACTTGCGCGGGTCCCGGTTGGCCGCGGGGCGGCACGGGATCACGGTGCTTCCCGCGGGCACGACGGTGCCGCTGAACTCGCTGTCCTCGGTGGCGACGCGGGGGAAGCCGATCACGCTGAGCGTGGTGTCCAGCCGCAGGACCTCCTCGACGGTGCCCGGGATGAGCTCGGGGTCGTCGATGACCGCCTGGTAGCGCTCCGGCTCCGACAGGAGCATCGCCGCCATGATGGCGATCATGTTGGAGGTGGTCTCGTGCCCGGCCAGCAGGAGCGCCATCACCGTGGTGATCAGCTCCTCGTGGCTGAGCCTGCCGTCCTCGCTGTCGGAGATCTGGGTCAGCTCGCTGAGCAGGTCGTCGCCGGGGTTCGCGCGCTTCTCCTCGACCAGGGCGGAGACGTACGCGCCGAACTCCTCGTACGTCTTCAGCACCTCCTCCTGCGTGTAGCGCGTCAGCGTCAGCATGACCTGCGACCAGTGCGCGAACTTGTCCTGGTCATGGCTGGGGGCGCCGACCAGGGCGCAGATGACCCGCACCGGCAGCGGCAGGCCCAGCCGGAGCGACAGGTTGGCCGGCGAGCCGGACTTGACCATGCCGTCCACGAGCTCGTCGGCCATCCGCTGCACCCGTGGCCGCCACGCCTCCATCTTGCGGATGGTGAAGGACTTGCTGAGCAGCCGCCGCCACCGTAGGTGGTCCTCGCCCTCCCTGAACCTCGTGGTGCTGTTACGGGAGAAGATCCCGCCGTCCTCCGTCGTGGACACCCGCGCGGCGCCCTCGCCGCCGCGCTGGAACCGCGTGTCCGCGAGCACTGCGCGGACGTCGTCGTAGCGGGTCATCAGCTGGGCGGAGTCGCCGCTCGGCAGCCGTACGTGGGCCACGGGACAGCGCTCCTGCAACTCGGCCCACTCCTGCGGCGGCTCCAGAGCGGTTGCCCGGGGAAAGGGGTAATCGGGCATGGTGTCAGACATGGCGCCCCCAATGTCGTTGACGAGTCACCGCCAACCCTAAGAAGATCACCTAAATAAGGCAAGCTCCTTAATTACCCTGGTAGTCGAACCAGTCGAAGGCCGCGCTCCCCTCCGTGACGTACATGCCGATCACCCGCCCCGTGAAGCCGGTCGCCACCTCCGTGGACAGGTACCGGCCGTCCAGCGAGGCCAGCACGGCGCCGCCGGCGGAGAAGGCGATGGTGTCCGGCCCCCTGCCGCCGGCGCCCGTCGGCTCGGCGACCGGCTCGATGACGGAGGGCGGCAGGACGTCGCGGGTGCGGATGTCGAGGGTGAGGGTGAGCGGTCCAGGCGGGACCGGCCGCTCGGCCACGCACTGGCGCACCGGGCCGATGCGCGCGATCACCCGCGCCCGGCCCCCGCTCACCTCCAGGTCGTAGTGGTGGGCCTCGTCCAGGCGCACGGACAGCCCGGCCGTGCCAGTTCCGGGGCCGGCTCCGGGATCGAGGCGGGCGGCGACGCGGCAGTCGTGGTGCTGCTGGCGGCGCCCCACGAAGGTGTGGCCGGGGCGGTCGAGCGTCGGGCCGGTGGCGTGCAGGGTCAGCCAGCCGGGCCGCTCGCCCAGCGACCAGGACCCGTCGGGGCGGCTGCGCGGCGAGATCCAGTACGGCGCGAGCGCGCCGGCGTCGAAGTCGTCGCGGTACGGCTCCGCCGGCAAGGGATGCCAGGCGGCGGGCGCGGGGTGGCGTTCCTCGACCGGACCCACGACGGGCCAGCCGCCCTCCCACCGCACGGGGACGAGGAAGGTCTCCCGCCCGAGGACCTGGTACTCCGGCGTGTAGCCGCGCGGGCGGGTGCCGAGCAGGACCATCCACCAGGTGCCGTCGGCGGCCTGCACGAGGTCGGCGTGGCCGGTGCTCTGGATCGGCCGGTCAGTGCCGCGGTGCGTCAGGATGGGGTTGACCGGCCCCGGCTCGAAGGGCCCGCGCGGCGAGCGGGCACGGGCGATCGACACGGCGTGACAGCGCTCGGTGCCGCCCTCGGACATGAGCAGGTACCACCAGCCGTCCACCTGGTAGAGGTGCGGCGCCTCCGGATATTTCCCGCCGGTGCCCGACCAGATCGGGTACGGCCCCTCCAGCACCTTGCCGGTGGCCGGGTCGATGCGCGCCACCTGGTTGCCCGAGGTGGTGCACCAGCACGAGCCGTCCTCGTCCCAGGCCAGGTCGGGGTCGACCCCGGGCAGGTCGATCCAGACGGGGTCGGACCAGGGGCCTTCGGGACGTTCGGCGGTGACGACGAAGTTCCCGCCCGCTCCCACGTTGGTGGTGATCATGTGGAAGCGGCCGTCGTGGTGGCGGATCGTCGGCGCGAAGACGCCGCCCGAGGCGGGCACGTCCGCGGGCAGGTTCAGCTGCGAGCGCCGGTCGAGCACGTTGCCGATCTGGCGCCAGTGCACGAGGTCCCGGCTGTGGAAGATCGGCACGCCGGGGACGTACTCGAAGCTGGAGCAGACAAGGTAATAGTCCTCGACGACCCGGCACACGCTGGGGTCCGGGTGGAACCCGGCCACCACCGGGTTGTCGTACATCTGCACGTTGAGGCCTTTCCGGAGAGCTCAGCCCTTGAAGGCGCCGTCCATGATCCCGGCCACCATGCGGCGGCCGACGAAGATAAACAGCACCACCAGCGGCAGCGTGGCCAGGAACGAGCCCGACATGGCCAGGCCGAGGTCGATGTCCAAGCTGTTCTGCAGCGCCTTGATGGCGATCTGCGCGGTGTACATCTCGGGCGACTTCAGCACGATGAACGGCCACAGGAAGTCGTTCCACGAGTAGACGAAGCCGAGCAGTCCGAGCACGAAGGCGGCCGGCCGCACCAGCGGGAACGCGATGCGCCAGTAGATCTGCCAACTGTTCGCCCCGTCGATGCGGGCGGCCTGCAGGATCTCGTCACTGATCGTCGAGGACAGGTGCTGGCGCATCCAGAAGATGCCGAACGCGCTGGCCAGACCCGGGACGATGAGCGCCTGCAGCGTGTCCACCCAGTTCAGCGAGGAGATGATCATGTACTGCGGGATGACCGCGAGCTGCGTCGGCACGGTCATGGTCAGCACCACGATCAGGAAGAGCACGTTCCGGCCCGGGAAGCGCAGCTTGGCGAAGGCGAAGCCGGCCAGCGTGCAGAGGATCGCGTGCCCGACGCCGATCGTCCCGGCCACGATCAGGCTGTTGATGATCGAGCGCACGAACGGCACGGTCGAGAACACCAGCCCCGCCAGCTCGAAGAAGTTGCCGCCGGGCACGATCTCGGGCGGCAGCTGGGTGGCCGTCGCCGAGTCGGTGGTGGCCACCACGAACATCCAGTACAGCGGGAACAGGCAGACGAGCGTGGCCAGGCCGATCAGCAGGTAGGTCCACCAGCGGATCCGATCGTTCATGACTTCCCCGGGCGGATGCGGGTGGACAGGACGTAGTTGAGCGCGGCGAACAGGATGATCAGGACGAACAGCGCCACGCCGATGGCGGCGCCGTAGCCGAACTGGAACTGGCCGAAAGCCTGCTCGTAGAGGAACAACGTGAGCGTCTGGCACTGCCGGATCGCCCCGCAGGTCGTGGAGCGGGACATCAGCAGGGGCTCGGTGAAGATCTGCAGGCCGCCGATCGTCGAGGTCACGATCGTGAAGACGATGACCGGGCGCAGCGACGGGAGGGAGATGTGGCGGAACTGCTTCCACCCGCCCGCGCCGTCCACCGCCGCCGCCTCGTAGATCGCCCGCGGGATCGCCTGCAGCGAGGCCAGGTAGAGCAGCGTCGTGTAGCCGAACCAGCGCCACGTCACCATGACGGCGATCATCAGGTGGCTGCCCCACACCGACTGCTTGAAGTCGATCGGCCCGATGCCCGCGAAGCCCAGCAGCCAGTTGAGCAGACCGTAGTCACGGTCGAACATCTGGGCGAAGACGATCGCGGTGGCCGCCACCGAGGTGATGTACGGCACCAGCATCGACATCCGGAAGAACACCGCCAGCCGCAGCCGGGCGCGGTTGAGCAGGTGCGCCACGCCCAGCGCGAGCACCAGCTGCGGGAGAGTGGACAGCAGCCAGATGCTGAGGGTGTTCCACAGGGCGTTCGAGAACCGGGGATCCCCGAACAGGCGGGTGAAGTTGTCGAAGCCGACGAAGACGTGCT
Organism: Nonomuraea sp. NPDC049400; assembly: GCF_044466425.1. Classification (NCBI taxonomy): domain Bacteria; kingdom Bacillati; phylum Actinomycetota; class Actinomycetes; order Streptosporangiales; family Streptosporangiaceae; genus Nonomuraea; species Nonomuraea sp. NPDC049400. The sequence goes on along the minus strand of NZ_JBITMP010000002.1, from coordinate 360,841 downwards.
CGCCGATGGGGTTCCAGTCGAACAGCGCCACGTAGAACGTGAACAGCAGGGGGACGAGCCCGAACACCGCGAAGATCAGGAAGAACGGCGCGATGTAGACGTAGGGGGCGATGCGCTCGCCGACGCTCTGGTGGACCCGTGTCGTGATCGTGGGCGCGTCCGCGACCCTGTCGAGAGTCGCGGTCACTTGCCGATCGCCGTCTTGATGTTGGTCAGCGCCGTGTCCCAGGCCTTGGCGGGGTCACCCTTGCCCTGCTCGACGCTGGTGATGGCGTTCAGGAACTCCTGGCCGATGGCCGCGCTGTCCGGGCCGATGTAGAACGGCTTGAGCCCGAGCAGCGACTCGGTGTAGATCTTCCCGATCGGCGCGTCGGAGAAGAACTCGTCCTTCTTCGCAATGAGCTTGGGGTCCTGGTAGACCGATGGGGTCGTGGGCAGCGAGCCGGAGTCCAGGAAGTGCGTGAGCTGGCCCTGCGGCGACTGCATCTTGCTGATGTAGTCCCAGGCGGCCTTGGCGTTCTTGGCGCCCTTGGGGATGGCCAGGTAGCTGCCGCCCCAGTTGCCGGCTCCGCCGGGGATCTTGGCGATGTCCCACTTGCCCTTGGTGTCGGGGGCGTTCCTGCGGATCTGGCCCAGCAGCCACGACGGCGCGGAGATCACCGCGAACTGCCCCTTGCCCATGCCCGCGCTCCAGCCCTCGGTGAACGAGGTCTGCTTGGCGCTGATCCCGGCCGCCACGGCCTTGAGCGACAGGTCGAAGGCCGTCTTGACCTGCGGGCTGGTGCTGTAGACGACGTTGCCCTGGGGGTCGTAGTACTTCTGCGGACCCTGGTTGACCGCCTGGTAGAACACGCTGGTCTCGGCATTGTCGATGAACGCCTTGCCGGTCTTGGCGACGTACTTCTTGCCGGTCTCGATGAACGCGTCCCACGTGGGCCAGAGCTTGCCGACCTCCTCCCGGTCGGTCGGCAGCCCGGCCTCCTTGAACAGGTCCGTCCGGTACGCGATGGCCATGCCGCCCACGTCGGTCGGGATGCCGAGGATCGTGCCGTCCTTGGCGGTGCTCTGGCTCATGACCCAGTCGAGGTAGTCGCCCTTGATCTTGTCCGCGCCGAGCTGCCGCAGATCGTAGAAGTTCTGCGGCTGCTGCACGAACTTCGGCAGGTCGTCGCCCTGGATGAGCACCAGGTCGGGCACCTTGCCACCGGCCAGCGCCGTCGTCAGCGCCTGCGCCGTCTCGGTCGAGCCGCCCACCTCGGTGAGCTTCACCTGCACGCCCGGGTTGGCCTTCTGGTACTCGTCGACCGAGGCCTTCTGGTTGATCCCGGAGAACGACCAGAACTCGAACGACTTGCCGTCGCCCGACGGCTGCGACGGGGTGCCGCCGGAGCCGCCTCCGCAGGCGGTGGCGAACAGGGCGATGGCCGTGGCGAGCACGGCGGGGGTTGCGATACGGAGCTTCACGGTTGTTCTCTTCCGGTGGGGGTGAGGAGGGGAGCGCGGTGGCGGGCGCCGACGAGTCTCCTTCGAGGGGGTCCACGGCGGGTTTTGCCTGAAACTTTCGGCTGTAGGGCCGATCGTTAATGGGGGACTCTAAGCAGGCATTACGAAACCCGTCAAGAACACGACCGTAAGATCACCGAAATCAATCGGGTTAGACTGCGCCCCATGACCGCGACCGAGGAGCCGTTCGACGCCGACGCCATGCCCGGCCGGCCGCTGACCATCACTCAGCTGGCCGAGCTGGCCGGTGTGTCCACCGCGACGGTCTCCAAGGTGGTCAACGGCCGCTCCGAGGTCGCCCCCGAGACCCGCGCCCTGGTCGAGGGCCTCATCCGCCGGCACGGCTACCGCAGGCAGCGGCGGCGCGTCAGCCCGGCACCCCTGGTGGAGGTGGTGTTCCACGCGCTGGACGGCGACTACCCGATCGAGATCGTCAAGGGTGTCGACCAGGTAGCGCGCCAGCACAACCTGGCCGTGGTGATCTCCGACAGGCCGGACCGCGAACCGGCTGGTCAAGGGTGGATCGACGGTGTGCTGAGCCGCCGTCCCACGGGGGTGATCGGGGTGTTCTTCGGGCTGACCGACGACCAGCGCGAGCATCTCGTCACCCGCGACATCCCCATCGTGCTGCTCGACCCGTCCGGCGACCCCGGGCCGGGGTTCCCCTCGGTCGGCGCGGGCAACTGGAGCGGCGGCCTGTCGGCCACCCGCCACCTGCTCGACCTCGGCCACCGCCGCATCGCGATCATCACCGGCCCCGACTGGGCCCTGCCCAGCCGGGCCCGGCTCGACGGGTACCGCACCGCGCTCGACCTGGCCGGAGTTTCCGCCGACCCCGACCTGATCGGCTCGGGCGGCTTCCTCATCGAGGGCGGCCGGGCCCAGGCCCACCGGCTGCTGCGCCTGCCCGACCCGCCGACCGCGATCTTCGCCTGCAACGACGGGCAGGCCACCGGCGTCTACCGTGCCGCCCATGAGCTGGGCCTGCGCATCCCCGGCGAGCTGAGCGTCGTCGGCTTCGACGACCTGCCCCCGATGGAGTGGATGAACCCGCCGCTGACCACGGTCCGCCAGCCGCTCACCGAGATGGCCGCCGCGGCCACCGGCATGCTCATGAAGCTCGCGCAGGGCGAGCCGCTGTCGCAGAGCCGGGTCGAGCTGGGCACCGAGCTGATCATCCGGGGCAGCACCGCTCCCCCTGCGCGCTGACCGAAACTTTCTGGATTATTGCCGTACGCATCGGAGGTTGACAGCCGCAAGACGGCTGCCTAACGTGACGCAGATCGCAGCGGTTAGCTTCGACAGCTGGTTGTTAGCGCTAACAGAACCGCCTTCGGGAGAACGCTGACGTCATCGAGGAGCCCCCCACTCATGAACCGAATCGCGTTATCCGCTGTCCTTGTCGCAGGCCTGCTGACACCGCCGCCCGCGTCGGCCGCGGCCGACGCGATCCCGGAAGGGGCTGTCGTCGACCAGTTCGACGGCACCACGCTGGGTCAAGACTGGACGGTCCTGTCCCCTGACGACTCCCGCTGGTCACTCTCCGGCGGCGCGCTCCACCTCGACACCTCCCCCGGAGACACCTACCAGGGCGGCAACAACGCCAAGAACATCTTCCTCGTCGACATCCCGGCCGGCGACTTCGAGGTGGTCACCAAGGTCAGCGCCCCCGTCGCGCTGGACTTCCAGGACGCCGGACTGGTGGCCTGGCAGGACTGGGACAACTACGTCCGTGCCGGGCTGGCCCACGTCGGCTCCGCCGGCGGAGTCGTGATCGAGACAGGCACGGAGGTCAGGGCCGCCTACACCGCCAGTTTCGCGGCCCGGCCAGGCTCGACCGGCGAGATCCTCAAGCTGGCCAGGACCGGTGACGAGTTCACCTCCTCCTTCTGGGACGGCTCCGCCTGGGTGCAGGCCGCCAAGACCACGGCCAAGCTGGACGTCAAGCAGGTCGGGCTGTTCGGCCTGTCGGCGCAGAACGGCACGTCCATTCGCGCGGACTTCGACTACGTCGCCGTCAAGGCGAGCGAGGGCAAGCCGGTGACCCCGCAGGGCCGGTTCACGCTCAAGGCGCCGGGAGCGCCGTACCTGACGGCGGACAGGACCGGCGTGGTGCGCGCCTCCGCGCAGGCGGCCATGACCGGCCTGCTCCTGACCGCCGAGGCCCGCGACGGCGGCCTGGCGCTCAAGGACATCGCGAGCGGCAAGTACCTGCAAGCCGCCGGCCAGGTGCGGCTGAGCGCGACCGCCTCGGTCTTCCAGCTCAAGGACGCCGGCGGCGGCAAGGTCGCCCTCTCCTCCGGCGGCAAGAACGTCTCCGTCAGCGACGGCACGCTGGTCACCGGCACGGCGGCGACGAAGTTCGCCATCGAGGGCTACACCTCGGGCAAGCTCACCGTGGACACCGAGGCCAAGGGCACCAAGGTCAGCCCCAACCTCTACGGCGTGTTCTACGAGGACATCAACCACGCCGCCGACGGCGGTCTCTACGCCGAACTGGTGCAGAACCGCTCGTTCGAGTTCAACTCCACCGACCACGGCTCCTACACCGGGCTGACCGCCTGGACCGAGGTCGAGCGCGGCGCCACCGCCGCCCTGGCCATCGGGACCGACCGGCCGCTGAACGACAACAACCGCAACTACCTGCGGCTCGACGTGACCGGCGACGGCACGGCGGGGGTGGCCAACTCCGGCTTCAACCGCGGCCTGCCGCTCAAGGCGGGCGCGAAGTACGACCTGTCGCTGTGGGCCAGGCGCGCGGACAGCGGCCCGCTGACGGTGAGTGTCGAGGACGGCACGAACGTGCTCGGCACGGTCACCCTGGAGGTCAAGGCCGGCGGCTGGGCCAGGTACAGGGCCTCGTTCACCGCCTCTGGCACCACCGACGCGGGCCGCCTGATCGTGCTTGCCCCGGGCGGGCAGACCGATCTTGACATGGTCTCGCTGTTCCCGCGCGAGACGTTCAAGGGACACGGCATGCGGGCGGACCTGGCCAAGATGATCGCCGACCTGAAGCCCGGATTCCTGCGCTTCCCCGGCGGGTGCGTCACCAACGTCGGCACCTACGACCCGTACTCGGTGAACCAGGACCGGCGGCGCATCTACCAGTGGAAAGAGACGATCGGCCCGGTCGAGGAGCGGCCCGCCAACTTCAACTTCTGGGGCTACAACCAGAGCTACGGCATCGGCTACCACGAGTACTTCCAGTTCGCCGAGGACATCGGGGCCGAGGCGCTGCCGGTGCTGTCGGTGGGCGTGAACGGGTGCGGCGAGAACCGGCCGCTCACCGACGAGGCCAAACTGGCCCGATGGGTGCAGGACACGCTCGACCTGATCGAGTACGCCAACGGGCCCGTGACGTCGGAGTGGGGCAGGAAGCGGGCACAGCTCGGGCATCCGAAGCCGTTCGGGCTGGAGTACATCGGGCTCGGGAACGAGGAGATCTATCCCGAGTTCTTCGCCAACTACCCGAAGTTCGCCGAGGCGATCAGGGCCAGATATCCGTCGATCAAGATCATCAGTAACTCCGGGCAGACGTCGCAGGGCGCCTGGTTCGACCGGATGTGGCAGTTCGCCCGCGACCAGAAGGCCGACCTGGTCGACGAGCACTACTACAACAGCCCGGACTGGTTCCTGACCAACAACCACCGCTACGACTCCTACGACCGCAACGGTCCCAAGGTGTTCGCCGGCGAGTACGCCTCCAGGGGCAACACGTTCCGCAACGCGCTGGCGGAGGCGTCGTACATGACAGGTCTCGAGCGCAACTCCGACGTGGTGGAGCTGGCCTCGTACGCGCCGCTGCTGGCCAACGTCGACTATGTGAACTGGGCCCCGGACCTCATCTGGTTCGACAACGACCAGGTCTACGGCTCGCCGAACTACTACGTCCAGCGACTGTTCTCCACCAACCTCGGCGAGCGGATCCAGCCAAGCACGTTCGAGGGCGAGGCGAAGCCCGCCGAGGACATCAAGGGCGCGGTCGGGCTCGGCTCCTGGGCCACGCAGGTCGCCTACGACGACGTCAAGGTGACCGCCGCCGACGGCACCGTGCTGCTGTCGGACGACTTCTCGGGCGACGCCTCACAGTGGACGCCCGGCCAGGGCACCTGGGCCGTGCGGGACGGCCTGTACGTGCAGACCGCCGACGTCACCGACGCCCGCTCGACGGCCGGCTCGCCCGGCTGGTCGAACTACACGATGGAGGTGAAGGCCCGCAAGACCGGCGGCGCCGAAGGTTTCCTGATCATGTTCGGCGTACGCGACACCGGCAACTTCTACTGGTGGAACCTGGGCGGCTGGGGCAACACCCAGTCGGCCGTCGAGAAGGCCGTCAACGGCGGCAAGACACAGATCGCCTCCTCGGCCACCACGGTCGAGACCGGCCGCGACCACCAGATCAAGATCCAGGTGACCGGGCGCAGGATCACCACCTGGCTGGACGGACAGAAGATCAACGACTTCGTCGACATCGCCACCGTGGAGCCGCTCTACCAGGTCGTCTCCAGCGAGGGCGACTCCGTCACGCTCAAGGTCGTCAACGCCCAGGACATCGGCGTGCGCAGCACCGTGGCCCTGGACGGCGCCCGCGTCCGCCCCACCGCCACGGTCACCTCGCTGACCGGCGCGCCGGCCGACGTCAACTCCCTGGCCGAACCCGCCAAGGTGAAGCCGGTGGAGCGGAAGGTGACCGGCTTCTCCAATGCCTTCACCTACGACTTCCCCGCCAACTCCGTCACCTTCATCCGCCTCACAGAACGCTGATCCCAAGGGAGGCGGGTCCCCGGGGGCCCGCTTCCCTCGAGGCCCGACATGCCCGGAATATCCGGTATTTCCCGCCTGTTAATCGGTATTCTGAGATCATCCGATTTAGTCAGGAGACCGGAATGACACCACCGGGCGATCCTTTCAACGCCGCCGGCGACCCGGAGCTCAGCCGCCTGCTTGAAGGCTACCGGCAGGATGTGGCGGCGCTGGAGCGGCTGAGCGAGGAGATCGGAGCGGTCAGAGGCCGGGGCGAGGCCGCAGAGGGACGTGTGGTGGCCGAGGTGACGCAGACCGGAGCGCTCGCCGGGCTCACCATCGATCCGCGCGCCATGCGGCTCGGCTCCACCGAGCTGGCCGCGGCGATCCTCGAGGCCGCCGCCGCGGCGGCGCGCGACGCCGAGCGGGGGGCGGATGACGTGCTGGGCCCGTTCATCGCCGGCACGCTCTTCGACGAGGACGACGGCCGCGAGGCTCGCGGGCGTTGAGGATCAGTACCGGCCGCGCCAGCCTCTACGGCTTCGGCAGCTTCAGCCTCGCGGTCTTCGTGTTCAAGATGCTCGCCGTCGAATACCCGGAGGGCGACCCGGCCAAGGCCCGCCAGGCCAGCGCGGTCTGGGCCCGCTTGGCGGAGCGCATCGAGCAGAGCCCGGACAGGACGTTCCCGGCCGCCGCGTCGGTGTGGCGGAACAACCACGGCGGCGGGGTGGAAGAGTACAAGTCGGCCGTCACCGCCGGGCTCTACCCCCAGGACCCGGACCACGGATACGCCGCCAAGCTGGCCCGGCGCTGCCGCCAGAACAGCGTGGCCTGTGCGGAGTTCGCCGAGGTGGTCGAGACGGCGCGGCACGCGTACTGGACGCTCGCCTGGGCGAACTTCGCCAGCTTCATGTTCCTCACCACCTTCCCGTGGCAGGCCACGGCGGCGTACAAGATCACCGAGATCCTCATGCGGCGGGCCCAGGCGAGCATGCTGTCGAAGCTGCTGGAGCACGCCATCGCCAAGATCGTGCTGAGCAAGCTGACGGAGTACTCGCTCGGCAGCCTCTCCTTCGCCGTCGGAGACGTGTCGGTGGTGGCCGGCGTCAAGAAGTGGCGGGGCGACGACCCGGGCACGTTCAAGGAGAACGCGATACAGGCGGTGAAGGAGTTCGCCGCCTCTGTGGCCTTCTACGGCGCGTTCGACGCCGCCATGCCGGTGGCCAGGGCGATGAGCAGCAACAAGGACGTCCAGTACTTCATCGGCCGGATGGCCGGCGGGTCGATCGGCTACGGCCCCTCGTACGACGCCATGAACGGCGAGGAGGGCGGGGACCTCGTTCCCACCTGGAAGCAGACCCTCGGCAGAATACTGCTGTATTTGACCATGGCACACAAACCCGCGCGCTGAGAGGACGACATGGACATCCATGAGCCGGTGTTCCGCTCTGCGGTGGAATCGTTCGAACTCGAGAAGAGCGAGCTCGGCAGGTTCATCGAGGAGGCGGGCAAGGAACTGGAGGCCATCGGGGACTTCTGGGGCGGCACCAAGGAGGGGGTGGCCTTCTACAAGGGCGAGGGCGGCGGTTCCGGGTACGAGGCGGTCACCGGCCAGGTCATGGAGGGCATGGACGTGCTCCTGTACGCCCACGAGGAGATCGCCAGGCGTTTGCGTTTCATGAAGGACAACGTCAGCGTCACCGACTGGGTCCTGGTGTCCGTCATGCTGTCCAAGCTGCCCCCTCCCGATCCCGACCGGCCGATCTGGGGAGCGGACTAACCGCGCGGCGGGGCGGTGGAGCGGCGGGTGACCAGGGTGGGGGTCACGGAGAAGCGGACCGCGGACGTGCGCCCCTCGATGATGCGCTCGAGCAGCAGCCGCCCGGCCGTCCTGCCCATGATCGCCCCGTCCTGGTCCACGCTCGTCAGCGAGATGTGCGCGAGCGCGGTCACGCGGGCGTTGTCGTAGCCGGCCACTGAGACGTCGCCGGGCACGGCCAGCCCGGCCTCGTGGATGGCCGCGAGCGCGCCGAAGGCGGCCTGGTCGGATCCGGCGAAGACGGCGGTGGGGCGGGGCTCGCGGGCCAGCAGCTCGCGCGTCGCCTGGTAGCCGCCCTCCTCGGTGTAGGAGGTGGCGACGACGGCGACGTGCTCGGCCAGGCCGTGCTCGGTCATCACCCGTTCGTACGTCCTGGCCCTGATGGTGTGCAGCCACATGACGGACCGGGCCGGGCCGCTGTCCTTCTGCGAGATGTGCGCGATGCGGCGGTGGCCGAGCGAGATCAGGTGCTCGACGGCGAGCTCGGCGCCCACCTCGTCGTCGTCGAGCACGGAGTCGTAGACCGCCGAGCGGTCGTGGCGGCCGAGCACGACGGTGGGCGTGCTCCTGGCCATCTCCTCGAGCCGGGCCCTGGCGAGGACCGGGGCGACGATGAGGATGCCGTCCACCTGCCGGTCCACCAGGGCGTTGATCGCGCGGCCCTCGGAGTCGGGGTCCATGCTGCCGCCCTGGACGATGATGGCCTGGTAGCCGGCGCCCGCGATCTGCTCGTTGAGACCGTCGAGAATGTCGGCGAAGAACGGGTTTCTGATGTGCGGCAGCACCACGCCGATGGTGAACGTGCGCCCCCGCATCGCCCGGGCGGCGGCGTGCGGGCGGTAGCCGAGCTCGTCGATGGCCGCCTGCACCTTGGCGCGCATCGCCTCGCTGACGCCGTAGGCGTTGCGCAGAACCTTCGACACCGCGGTCGTGGAGACCTGGGCGTGGCTGGCCACATCACTGATCGTCACCCGCCGCCGCCCGTCGCGCGTGACCATCCGCCGCACCTCATTCGTCTAGACGCGGACCTGATTGTACGAGCTCAAGCCTGCGGCCGCGATGGGTAACGATACCCATGGCATACCTCCGAACAATCGTCAGGCGGGGGCTCCACGTGGGTCACGATTGGGGACCGTTCCTCAAATCGAGCCTTGACGCCCCACCAAGTAACGCTTACGTTAACTCGAAACGGGGGGCGTTAAAACGATTCAACGGACCCGGAGGGGCGTTGTGAAGACCTCTCACCGCATGCTCGGAGCGGCCCTGGCCGTTCTCACGATGACTGCCCTGACCTCCTGCGGCTCGGGCTCCGAGCCGGCTGCCGACGGCACGGTCACCCTGAAGTTCCTCATCGACAACGGACAGGGAGCCGTCGACTCGGCCAAGGCGATGACGGACGCGTTCATGCAGGCCAACCCCAAGATCAAGATCGAGACCGAGACGCGGCCGGCGGGCAGCGAGGGCGACAACATCGTCAAGACCAAGCTCTCGACAGGCGACATGTCGGATGTGTTCCTGTACAACTCCGGGTCGCTGCTCCAGGCGCTCAACCCGTCCCAGACCCTGGTCGACCTCACCGGCGACCCGGTGCTGCAGAACGTTCACAAGGACTTCCTGCCGGTGGTGACCCAGGGCGGCCGTGCGTTCGGTGTGCCCTTCGGCACCGCCCTGGGCGGCGGCATCCTCTACAACCGCAAGGTCTACGAGAAGCTCGGCCTGCAGGTGCCCAAGACCTGGGACGAGTTCATGGCCAACAACGCGAAGATCAAGGCGGCCGGGATCACGCCGGTGATCTCGACGTTCAAGGACACCTGGACCTCGCAGCTGTTCGTGCTGGGCGACTTCTACAACGTCCAGGCCGCCGTGCCGAACTTCGCCGCCGACTACACCGCGGGCAAGGCCAAGTTCGCCACCACCCCGGCCGCGGCGGCCGGGTTCCAGCACCTGGCCGATGTGAAGGCCGGCGGCTACCTCAACGAGGGCTTCGGCTCGGCCACCGCCGACCAGGGCATGAAAATGCTGGTGGAGGGCAAGGGCGCACACTATCCGATGCTCAGCGCCCAGTTGCCGCCGCTGGTGGCCTCGATGCCGCAGGCCGCCACTGACGTCGGCTTCTTCGGGATCCCGGGCACCGACCCGGCCAAGAACGGCGCGACGCTCTGGGAGCCGGGCGGCGTCTACATCCCCAAGACCACCAAGAACCTCGAGGCGGCCAAGAAGTTCCTGGCCTTCGTCGCCTCGCCGGCGGCGGCCGATGCGGTGAGCAAGGTCGTGCAGCCGTCCGGCCCGTACCGGATCACCGGCGCCAAACTGCCCGACAACGCCATCCAGGCCGCCAAGGACCTGCAGGCGTACATCGACAAGGGCGCGACGGCGCCGGCGCTGGAGTTCGTCTCCCCCGTCAAGGGTCCGTCGCTGGAGCAGATCACCGTCGCGGTCGGCTCCGGGCTGACGCCGCCCGCCGAGGGCGCCGCCCAGTACGACAAGGACGTGGAGAAGCAGGCCAAGCAGTTGGGGCTCGCGGGGTGGTGACCAAGCAGGCGGCCAGACCTCACGTCATGCCCGAGCAGGAGCTCACCCGCCCGGCCAGGCGCAAGTCCGCCTACCCGTACGCGCTCTACCTGCCGGCCGCCGTCGTCTACCTCGTCATCTTCCTGGTGCCGACGGTGATGGCGTTCTACTTCGCGCTGACCCGCTGGACGCTGTTCGACAGCGAGTTCGTCGGCCTGGACAACTTCCGCGACTTCCTGGCCGAGCAGAACCTGCGCATCGGCTTCGCCAACACCGTCATCTACGCGGTCGTCACCAGCGGCCTGAAGGTGGTGCTCGGGCTGCTGCTCGGGGTGCTGCTCACCTCGAAGCTGCGGCTGCGCGGCTTCCTGCGCTCGGTGGTGTTCTTCCCCGTCCTGGTCTCCACGGTCGCGGTCGGCATCACCTTCAGCGCGCTGCTGCGGCCCGACACAGGACTGGTCAACAAGGCCCTGGCCCTGGTCGGCATCGACGGCCCCGACTGGCTCGGGGACGCGAACACGGCCCTGCTCTCGGTCGCGCTGGTCGACGTCTGGAAAGGCGTCGGCATCGCCACCGTCATCTACATCGCCGGCATCCTGTCCATCCCCCGCGACTATTACCAGGCCGTCGCGGTGGACGGCGGCGGCGTCTGGCACCGCTTCCGCCACGTCACGCTCCCGCTGAGCTGGCCCGCCACCTACTCAGTGATCATCCTGTCGTTCATCGGCGGCCTGCGCTCCTTCGACCTCATCTGGACGATGACCCGCGGCGGACCCGGCTTCACCAGCGACACCATCGCCTCGATCATCTACAAGCAGTACCAGGCCGGCTTCTTCGGCCTGTCCACCGCGGGCAACGTGCTGCTGTTCCTCGTCGTCACCGCCGTCGTCGTCCCGCTCAACTACTTCCTCGGCAAAAGGCAGGTGGCCGCATGACCGCCCTGCGCAGGCTCGGCGCCGAGGCCATCGCCCTGGCCGTGGCCGCCGTGATCTTCCTCGTCCCGTTCGCCCTCATGCTGCTCACCGCGGTCAAGGACCAGACCCAGGCCACCGACCTCGACTTCGCCTGGCCGGCCAACTGGCCCGTCGTCCAGAACCTCACCGAGGTGATCGAGGCACGCGACTTCGTGCTGCTGCGCGCGTACGTCAACAGCACGGTCCTGACCGTGGCGTCGGTGGCACTGATCGTCGTCTTCGCCGCGATGGCCGCGTTCGTGCTGCAGCGCCGCGCGGGCCGGCTCGGCTCGGTGGCCAACTTCCTGGTGCTGTCCGGGCTGATCATCCCGCCCGCGATCGTGCCCACCATCTGGCTGCTGCAGGCCCTCGGCCTGTTCAAGACCCTCCCCGGGCTGATCCTGGTGGAAGTGGCGTTCGGATTGTCGTACGCGGTGCTGCTGTTCCGCGCCTTCATCGCGGCCATCCCGCGCGAGCTGGACGAGGCCGCCCAGATCGACGGCTGCACCGGCCTCTCGCTGTTCTTCCGGGTGATCTTCCCGCTCCTGCGGCCGGTCACCATCACCGTGATCCTGACCAGCTCGGTGGCCGTCTTCAACGACTTCGTCAACCCGCTCTACTTCACCCCCGGCGACGAGAACGCCACCGTCCAGGTCACCCTCTACAACTTCCAGAGCCAGTACAACACCCAGTGGAACCTGCTGTTCATGGACATCGTGCTCATCACGATCCCACCGCTGCTGCTGTTCATCTTCTTCAACCGCAAGATCGTCGCCGGGATGACCGCCGGCGCCATCAAGGGCTAGGAGACCCGTGACCCTCGTGCATGTCGAAGCGCCCGCCTTCGAACACCACCGCGACCCCCTCGGCATCGGCGAAAGCGCTCCGCGCCTGTCCTGGACCGTCACCACCGGCATCCCCGGCTGGGAGCAGCAGGCGTATGAGATCGAGCTCAGCGACGGCACCACAACCGGCCTCGTCGAGTCGGGCGATTCGGTGCTCGTGCCCTGGCCGGGCCCGGAGCTGAGCTCGCGTGAACAACGCGGCGCGCGGGTGCGCGTGCACGGCCGCGACGGCTCGACCAGCGACTGGAGCCCCTGGTCGTGGGCGGAGGCCGGCCTGCTGGACCAGGCCGACTGGCGGGCGGGCGCGGCCGGGCCACCGCTGGAGCTGCTGGGCGTGCCCGACGGCCCCGCCCTGCTGCTGCGCCGCGACTTCACCATCCGCGGCCCGATCCAGCGGGCCCGTCTGTACGTCACCGCCCACGGCATCCACGAGACGGAGATCAACGGCCGGGTCGTGGGCGACGACGTGCTGGCCCCCGGCTGGACCAGCTACGGCCACCGCCTGCGCTACCGCACGCACGACGTCACCGAGCTCCTGGCCGAGGGCGCCAACACGATCGGCGCCACCCTCGCCGACGGCTGGTACCGGGGACGTATCGGCTTCGCGGGCGGTAAGGACGCCGTCTACGGCGACCGTACCGCGCTCGTCGCCCAGCTCGAGATCGCCTACGAGGACGGCACGACCGACGTGGTCGTCACGGACGGGAGCTGGCGCTGCGCGAGCGGCCCCGTCACCGCGGCCGGCCTGTACGACGGCGAGAAGTACGACGCCCGGCTGCTGCCGTCCGGCTGGTCGAAGCCCGGCTTCGACGACGCGGGCTGGCTGCCCGCCGACGCGCTGCCGCACGACCCGGCCCTGCTCGTCGCGCCGACGGGCCCGCCGGTCCGCCGGGTGGAGACGCTCGCCCCGGTCAAGGTACTGGCCGGGCCGGATGGGGAGACGATCCTCGACTTCGGCCAGAACATCGCCGGCCGCCTGCGCATCCGCGTCCAGGGCCCGGCCGGGCACACCGTCACGCTCCGCCACGCCGAGGTCCTGGACAACGGTGCCCTCGCCCTCCGGCCGCTGCGCCACGCGGCCGCGCTCGACCAGTACACGCTGCGCGGCGACGACGCGCCCGAGGAGTGGGAGCCGAGCTTCACCGTGCACGGCTTCCGCTACGCCCAGGTCGACGGCTGGCCGGGCGAGCTGGACCCGGCCGACGTCCAGGCCGTGGTCTGCCACACCGACATGCGGCCCACCGGCGACTTCCGCTGCTCCGACCCGGCACTGAACCGCCTGCACGACAACGTCCGGTGGAGCATGCGCGGCAACTACGTCGACCTGCCCACCGACTGCCCCCAGCGCGACGAGCGGCTCGGCTGGACCGGCGACATCCAGGTCTTCGCCCCGGCCGCCGCCTTCCTGTACGACTGCGCGGGCCCGCTGTCGTCCTGGCTGGCCGACCTCGCCGCCGACCAGGCCGAGCAGGGCACCGTGCCGCACTACGTGCCGTGGGTGGAGCTGGTGTTCGGCACCGCTCCCGCCGCGGCCTGGGGCGATGCCGCGGTGCTCGTGCCGTGGACGCTCTACCAGCGCTTCGGCGACCTCGGCCTGCTCGGGCAGCAGTACCCGAGCATGAAGGCGTGGGTGGACCAGGTGGCCGGGCTGACCGGTGACGACCATCTGTGGGACGAGGGCTTCCAGTTCGGCGACTGGCTGGACCCGGCCGCGCCGCCGGACAACCCGGGCAAGGCCCGTACCGACCACGCGCTCGTCGCCACCGCCTACCACGCCTGGACCGCCGGGATCCTGGCCGAGACGGCGGCCCTGCTGGGGCGCTCCTCCGACGCCGAGCACTACGCCGCGCTGGCGGGGGCGGTGCGCGAGGCGTTCCGCCGCGAGTTCGTCACGCCGTCGGGACGGCTGGCCTGCGACACCCAGACCGCCTACGCCCTGGCTCTGACGTTCGACCTGCTGGACGGGCCGGCGCAGCGGGAGCGGGCCGGGCGGCGCCTGGCCGAGCTGGTCGCCTGGGACGACCACCGCATCGGCACCGGTTTCGTCGGCACCCCGCTCATCTGCGACGCGCTCTGCTCCGTCGGCGCGTACGACACGGCGTACGCGCTGCTGCTCCAGCGCAACTGCCCGTCCTGGCTGTACCCGGTGACGATGGGCGCCACCACCATCTGGGAGCGGTGGGACAGCCTGCTGCCCGACGGCTCGGTCAACCCCGGCGAGATGACCTCCTTCAACCACTACGCGCTGGGGGCGGTGGCCGACTGGCTGCACCGCACCGTGGCCGGCCTCGCCCCGGCCGCCCCCGGCTACCGCCGCCTGCGCATCGCGCCCCGGCCTGGCGGGAACCTGACCCACGCCTCGGCCCGGCTCGACACCCCGTACGGCCCGGCGTCGGTCGCCTGGTCCAGGAGCCGCACGACGCTCACGGTCACCGCGACCGTGCCGCCGGGCACGGTCGCCGAGGTGGACCTGCCCGGCGCGGACCCGCAGGAGGTGGGCTCCGGCACCCACACCTTCACCACCCCGATGCGAGCCTGATGTGAGCCTGATGTGAGCCGGCTTCCCCGGCCCGCCGAGACGACCGGCGGCGGGCCGGGGAAGCGCTGCCTGGATGGGATCAGCAGCCGCTGGATGCCGTGTGCGGTGTCGTCGGTGGCGCGAGGGCGGCCACGACGCGGGTGAGCAGCGCCGACCACTCCTCGTCGTCCACCGCGTGCAGGGTCGGCGGGACGAGCGCGCTGCCCATCGACAGCAGCAGGCAGAAGTGGGC
The DNA here is from genome assembly GCF_044466425.1 of Nonomuraea sp. NPDC049400. NCBI lineage: Bacteria > Bacillati > Actinomycetota > Actinomycetes > Streptosporangiales > Streptosporangiaceae > Nonomuraea > Nonomuraea sp. NPDC049400. The sequence continues at coordinate 345,696 of NZ_JBITMP010000002.1, read as the reverse complement.
CAGTGCGTCCGGGGAGAGCGCGGGGTCCAGCTCGCTTCCGCTCTGGGCCGCGCGCACCAGGTCGGCGAGCCAGTCGGCGCGCTCGCCCAGGTAGTCCCGCATCGGGCGGGCGACGTCCTGGTCACGGCGGGCCGCCACCAGCGCCTCCACGATCAGGTCGCCAGGAGCCCCTTCGCGGCGCGGCAGCCAGCGGCCCATGACAAGGAGCAGCTCCGTGACCGACCGGTCCGGGCCGGAGGCGAACAGGTCGGCCAGCATCCGCCGCCCGTGCGCCTTCAACGCGGACACGAGCAGGTCGGCCTTGGAGCTGAAGTGCGCGTACAGCGCGCCATTGCTGACGCCGGCCGCCGCGGCGATGTCGGCCACGCGGGTGCCGTCATACCCGCGCTCGGCGAACACCTCGGCGGCCGCCTGCAGCAACCGTTCGCGCGTCTCAGCTGCGGTGACGCCCGCTATGCGGCCCATGGAGGGAATTTAAAGTTCGTTCATTTCATCCGTCAAGAGCGGCCTGGCGGGACGAGGTCGCCGAGGGAGACGGCCAGCCAGAGCTGGAGCCGGTGTCCGGGGTCGGTCAGAGGGCGGCCCGAGACGCGTTCGGCGACGGCCAGGCGGCGGCGGAGCGTGTTGCGGTGCACGCCCAGCCGGCGCGCGGCCGTCTCCAGGTTCGAGCCCGCCTCCAGGTACGCCCTGACCGTGTCGACCAGGTCGCCGCCGTGCCGGGCCTCGTACTCGCGCAGGGGGCGGAGCACGGCGGCGGAGAAGCGGTGCGCCGCGTCAGGCACGAACGCGTCCCTGAGCAGCGCCGACGTCTCCAGGTCGTCGACGTGGGCGTAGCCGTCGCCGCGGGCGGCCAGCGCGGCGGCGTGCCGCACCGCCGAGGGCAGCTCGCCCAGGCCGAGCGCCCGGCAACCGCCGCCCGGCACGCCCAGCCGAGCGCACAGCTCCGCGCCCCACCGCCGCCCGCCCTCGGGCAGCACGAAGACCGTCTCCTCTGGCCGGGAGCACACGAGGGCCGGCTCCGCGGCGTCCGCCGCCACCTCCTCCAGCGCGTCCGTCGCCGCCTCGACCGGCACCGCGGGCCGCGCAACGACCACCTCGTACGGCGGGTCCGCCACCGGGCACAGCTCGCCCAGCTGGCCCGGCGACAGCCTGCCGTCGAGCACGGCGGCCAGCAGCGCGCCCCGCTGGGCGTGCGCCTTGGCCCGGCTGGCGCGCACGCCGAGCAGTTCCATGGCCAGCAGGCAGGCGGCCTGGTTGGCCAGCATCCGCGCGTGCCATTCCAGCGGCGAGGCGGTGCACACCGCCAGCCAGCCGGTCGGCGGCCCCGAGAAGCCGAGACTCTGCACCTGGACGGCCTCGATGCCGTCGTCCAGGACGCCGGCGCTGCGCCGGGCCGCGCCCTCCGCCATCTCCAGGGCCCTGGCGTGCCAGGGCCGCTCCCCCGCCGGCGTCGCCGCCCTGGGCTTGCCCTGCGGGTCCAGCAGCATGGACTCGCCGCCGGTGTGCTCGGCCAGCGCGCGCAGGATGCCCGACGTGCCCGACAGCAGCGCGGCCCGCGCCATGGCCTCCTGGGCGGCGACGACCCGCCGCTCCCCGCGTACCCGCTCGTCGGCGTGCCAGCGGGCGACGGCCTCGGTCACCGCGATGAACGGCGTGAGGATCTCCAGCACCGGCAGGCCATGGAGGTCCGCGGCGGCCAGCACCTCCTCGGGGACGGCGGTCATCGCCTCGCCGAGCGCGAAGGCCAGCCCGGCGCAGCCCGCACCCGCCAGCCGCTCGACGTACGCGTGCCGCCCGGCGGTGTCGGCGGGCAGGCCGAGCCCGATGGTCATCACCAGCTCGCCCCCGCGCAGCCACGGCACGGGGTCGGCCAGCTCCGACACGTGCGCCCACCGCACCACGCGCGCCAGCCCGGCGCGCCCGGCCAGCAGCCGCATGCTCATGCCGGGCAGGGTCATGGCCTGGGCGACGGTCAGCGCCATGGGAGCGCCCTGATGTTCATAGTGCACCCTAATTCATCGCCCGCAGTGCATTTCGTCCCGGCCCCGGCATGCCTGACCTGCGCTTATCGTCGTCGCACCCCCTGACACCCGGAGGATCCATGAATCGCGCCACCCGGGCGGCCGGCGCCGCCTTCGTCGGGACCACGATCGAGTGGTACGACTTCTACGTCTACGCCACAGCTGCCGCGCTGCTCTTCGACGACCTGTTCTTCCCCAACGCCTCCAGTCCCACGGTGGCGCTCATGGCGTCCTTCGCCACGTACGCGGTCGGCTTCTTCGCCAGGCCGCTCGGCGGCATCGTGTTCGGCCACTTCGGCGACCGGGTCGGGCGCAAGTCGGCGCTGGTGGTCACGCTCCTCATGATGGGCGGCGCGACGTTCGCGGTCGGCCTGCTGCCCACGTACGCGTCGATCGGCACGCTCGCCCCCGTGCTGCTGGTGCTGCTCCGCTTCGTGCAGGGGCTCGCGGTCGGCGGCGAGTGGGGCGGGGCCGCGCTCATGGCGGTCGAGCACGCGCCCGAGGGCAAGAAGACGTTCTACGGCGGCTTCGCGCAGCTCGGCAACCCGGCGGGCGCGCTGCTGGCCACCGGCGCGTTCAGCCTGATGAGCCTGTTCGGACAGGACACGCTGCACTCGTGGGGCTGGCGGGTGCCGTTCGTCGTCTCGGCCGTGCTGGTGCTGGTGGGGCTGTTCATCCGGCTCCGCGTCGAGGAGTCGCCCGTCTTCGAGCAGGCCGAGAAGGACGGGGTGCCGATCAAGGAGGTCTTCCGCACGTCGTGGCGGTCGGTGCTGCTCGGCATCGGCACGCTGCCCGTGGCCATCGGCGGCTACTACATCCTCACCACGTTCCTGCTGTCGTACGCCACGGGCCCGGCCGTCGGCGAGACCGAGCAGCTCATCCTGAACGGCCTGAGCTTCGCCGCGTTCGTCGAGCTGGTCGCCACGCTGGGCATCGCCTGGATGGGCGACAAGTTCGGCGGGCGCAAGGTGGCCATCTGGTTCCTGATCAGCACCGCGGTGCTGGCCGTGCCGCAGTTCGCGGTGCTCGGCACGCACAGCACGTTCCTGATCTTCCTGATGCTCGGCCTGATGCGGCTGGCGACCTCGGGCACGTACGGGCCGATGGCAGCCGTCCTGGCCGAGATGTTCCCGCCGCAGGTCCGCTACACCGGGATCTCGCTGGCCTACCAGGGCGCCGGCGCGATCTTCGGCGGCCTGTCGCCGCTGGCCGCCACCGCCCTCGTCGGCGCGTACGGCGGCGCCGCCTGGCCTGCCGTGGCCCTGCTCGTCGCGATGTGCGCGCTCAGCGTCGTCTGCCTGATCGCGGCGCCCCGCCACCGCGACCGTGTGCCCGCCACGCCGATGGCCACCCGATAGATCACCACCGAACTAGGAGAAGTGCATTGTCCACCACCGTCATCACCGGCGGGAAGGTCATCACCATGGACCCCGCGGCCCCGTACGCGCAGGCCGTGGCCGTACGCGACGGCCGCGTCCTGGCCGTCGGGCGCGAGCAGGACGTGCTGGCCGCGGCGGGTCCGGGAGCCGAGGTCGTCGAGGCGGGCGGGCGGAGCGTGCTGCCCGGCTTCATCGACCCGCACAACCACCTGCTGTCCACCGCCGAGACGCTGGTGGCGGTGGACGCGCGCTACCCGGCCGTGGGCAGCGCCGCCGACCTGGTCGCCGCCGTCGCCGCCGAGGCCGCGCGGACGCCGGCGGGTCAGTGGATCAGGGCGTACGGCATGGACGACGCCAAGTACCCGGGCGGGCGGCCGACCCGGCGGCAGCTCGACGAGGCCACCACCGAGCACCCGGTGATCGTCTACCACGTCTCCGGGCACCAGGCGGTGGTCAACTCGGCCGCGCTGTCCTGGCGCGGCATCGGCGACGACGTTGCCGATCCGGCGGGCGGCGCGTTCGTGCGGGACGAGGGCGGGCGGCTGACCGGCATGGTGCTGGACTCGGCCATGGAGCTGATCCTGCCCGTGGCCGTGGACATCGGCTGCCACGGCCCCAACTTCCACGTCGACCTGCCCCTCGAGCAGCTGAGGTCGTGGCTGGAGTTGGCCGGCGAGACGTACCTGCGGGCCGGGGTGACCACCGTGTGCGACCCGCAGGTGTCGCGGCGCGAGCTGCTGGTCTACCGGTCCGCCTGGGAGGCGGGCACGCTGCCGGTGCGCACCGCGGTCATGCCGCTGTCGCACATGCTGGACGAGCTGGCCTCGATCGGCCTGGCGGGCCCGTTCGGCGACGACCGGCTGCGGTTCGGGGCGATGAAGTTCTACTGCGACGGCACGCTGCTGGGCGGCACCGCGATGTTCGAGGAGCCGTACGGCGAAGGCTTCACGGGCTCGCTCTACCACCAGCCGGAGCAGCTCGTGGACCTCGTACGGCGGGCCGCGACCGCGGGCTGGCAGATCGGCATCCACACCCAGGGCGACCGGGCGATGGGCTACTCCCTCGAAGCGATCAAGGCGGCGGTGGCGGTGTCGGGCGACGACGCCAGGCCCAGGATCGAGCACTGCGGCCATCCCACGCCCGCCCAAATCAGGGAGTTCGCCGCACTCGGCGTGATCCCGGTCAACCAGCCCAACTTCCTGTACGACAGCGGCACCGACTTCGTGCGCCGGCTCGGCGAGCGGCGGGCGCACCGCCTGCAGCCGCTGCGCGAGGAACTGGACGCGGGGCTGCGCCCGGTCCTGTCCAGCGACTCGTTCGTCTCCTCGCTGCGGCCCATGGAGACGGTGTCCAACGCGGTGCGCCGCCGGACCAGAGAGGACGGGCCGATCGGCGCCGAGCAGGCGATCACCCTGGAGGAGGCGCTGCGCGCGCACACCATCGACGCGGCGTACGCGCTGCGCATGGAGGACCGGATCGGCTCGCTCACGCCGGGCAAACTGGGCGACGTGGTGGTGCTGGACGCGGACGTCCAGAACCTGCCCGCCGACGCCCTGTCCGGCGTTGACGCCTGGCTCACCATGCTCGACGGGCACATCGCGTACCGCGCGCCCGTGCCGGTCGAGTAGGCCCCTTACTCAGCCCACTTCGCGGCGCCCGCGAACGGCATGTGCTGGCCCTCCACGTACGCCGGGAACCGCTGGTACACGTTCACACCCGGCTGCCCGCGCAGGAGCAGCGCGGAGACGAACGGCTGCTGCTCGCTCGTGATCCGGGTCGAGGTCGGGATGTAGCGGATGGTCAGGCCGCAGCGGCGGCGCGGCGAGGTGTTGGCGTTGGAGGCGTGCAGGATGTTGGGGTGGTGGACCTCCACGTCGCCGGGCGCGAGGACGAGGTCCACCGCCTGCGACTCGTCCACGCTCACCGCGCTCTCCGAGCCGAGCACGTTGTCGATGTCGTCGCGCTGCCGCAGCTCGTGCAGGTCCTGCTTGTGCGAGCCGGGGATCACGCGCATGCAGCCGTTCTCCGGCGTGGCCTCGTCCACGGCCAGCCAGAGCGTGACGACGCGCATCGGCTCCAGCGGCCAGTACGCGCCGTCCTGATGCCACAGGACCGGCTTGCCGGAGAAGGGCGGCTTGCTGATGTAGTGCGAGGCGAACAGCGCTATGTCGGGGCCGACGAAGAGCTCGGCGATGTCGAGCAGCCGGGCGTCGCTGACCAGCCGCACCCAGAAGGGGTCGCCGGCGACCAGCTCGGTGGCCAGGTCCTCGCCGAGCCGGTCGGGGTGCTTGGCCTGGAGCCAGGCGACGTGGTCGCTCGCCTCGCCGATCAGGTCCCGGTCGAGGACGTCGCGGAAGATCGTGTAGCCGTCGCGGTCGTAGTCCTGGAGGGTCCGGTCGACTTCCGTGATCACCATGTGCTCCTTGGAAGGGTGGGCGTCGATCGGATTCTTCGGTCTTGGGGCCGCGAGTTACTAGTACTCGCCGCTCCATAAGTATTAATTTCCTGACATGCCGACCGTCCTTCGCTGGGTCGAGTTCGCGGCCGGCCTGCCGTACCACGCGGCCCTCGTGCCCGTGACCGGCAGCCGCAGGGACCGGCCAGAGCCGCACAGTCACGCCGACTTCCACGAGCTCGTCTTCGTGACCGCGGGCGCGGGAATGCAAGTGGTCCGGGGAGGTGGGTGGGGGGTCGGCGAAGGGGAACTGCCGCTGTGCGCGGGCGATGTGGTCCTGGTCCGCCCCCATGACCGCCACGAGTTCGCCTCGAACGACGGCATGAGCTTCGTCAACATCGCCTTCCCGAGCGAGCGCTGGCGTGCCTTCGCCGACCTGGCCGGGCTGGCGGGCCCGGCGGACTGGGACCGCCGGGAGCTCCCGCTGTCGGCGCGCGCCGATCTCGACGGGCCGGTGGCGGCGGAGTTCGGCCGCGTGCTGGGCGCCTACTCCGGCGTGCCCCGCGTCCTCGACCTGGTCGGGCTGTGGACGGCGGTCGTCCCCCTGCTGGAGGGCGCCGACGGCACGGCCGTGGACCCGCGGCCCGGCTGGCTGGTGTCGGCCTGCGCCGCGATGAGCCGGGAGGAGAACCTGCGCGAGGGCCTGCCCAGACTGCTGGCGATGGCCGCGGTCAGCCCGGGACACCTGGCCCGCTCGATGCGCAGGCACTACGGGTGCACGCCGATCGCGTTCGTGGCCGGGCGCCGGCTGGAGCACGCCGCCCTGCTGCTGTCCACGACGACGGAGGGCATCGGCCGCATCGCCCAGCGCTGCGGCTTCTCCGGCCAGTCCTACTTCGGCAGGCTTTTCCAGGAGAGGTACGGCATGGCGCCCCGACGTTACCGGGAGGTTACGCGGAGGGCGGTCGTGCCTATGGACACCCAAGATATCAAGTGATTAGATGACCTATCCCCCCTCCAAGATCGAAGAGGAGGCCGGGCATGATCCGGTCACTTGGTATCGCCGCCGCCGTCTGCCTCGCCCTCGCCGCCTGCTCCTCCGGCGGATCCACGCCGAAGCAGGCCGCCGCCAAGACAGAGCTGAAGCTCTACAACGACAAGGGCGCCTGGAGCAAGTACTTCGAGGAGATGGGCAGCCTGTCCAAGCAGCAGATCGGCCTGTCGATGAAGCCGGTGGGCTACACCGACGAGCCGACGTACCAGGCGTTCATCAAGGCGTCCTTCCGGACGGACGTGAAGCCCGACCTGTTCACCTGGACGACGGGCGGCAGGCTGGCGGAGATCGTCGCCCAGAAGCAGGTGGCGGAGACGACCCCGATCTGGCAGGAGGCGATCAAGAACGGCGACCTCTCGGCGGACCTGGCCAAGTACTACACGGTGGGCGGCAAGCAGTACTGCGTGCCGCTGAACGCGGCGTACTGGGGCATGTTCTACAACAAGTCGATCTTCGACAAGCACCGGCTCAAGCCCCCGGCCACGTGGGACGAGCTGATCAAGGTCGCCGACACGCTGAAGAAGAACGGCGTGACCGCGTTCTACCACACGTCGGTGCTGTTCTCCTTCGTCTGGTTCGAGCAGCTGCTCGCCGGCACCGACCCCGACCTCTACGACCGCCTCTCGACCGGCCAGGCGAAATACACCGATCCCGGCGTGGTCGAGGTCATGAAGCGGTGGAAGTCGATGATCGACGCCGGTTACTTCAACAACCCGGGCGACAAGACCGACCCGGGTGACGTGCTCAAGACCGGCAAGGCGGCGATGGTGTCGTTCGGCACGTGGTTCAACACGAGCATGACGCAGCGCGACCTGAAGGCGGGCACCGACTACGGCTTCTTCGTCATCCCGAACGTCAACCCGGCTCTGGCCAAGACCTCGATGATCTTCGAGAGCGGCCCGCTCTGCTCGCTGGCCAAGGCGCCCGACCTCGACGCCAGCACGAAGTACCTCAAGTGGTGGGTCGGCTCCGCCGCGCAGGAGAAGTGGGCCACCACCAGGGGAGACGTCTCGGCCAACCCGAAGGTGGCCATCGCCGACCAGGCCATCGCCGAGGTCAGCAAGGCGGCGGGGAGCGGGGAGTACCGGCTGGTCAACCGCTACTTCGAGGCCACGCCGCCGCCGGTGCTCACCGCCGCGCTCGACGGGTTCGGCGCCTTCGTCGTCAAGCCGGACACGTACCAGAAGGTCCTCACGGACATCCAGGCCGCGGCCGACGAATACTGGAGCACCCACCCGCAGGGGAACTGAGCCGACCACCGGCGCGGGGCCGGCCGGTCAGGGCAGGAAGCCGCGGCGGCGGGCCGCGACGACGGTCTCCATGCGGGTGTGGGTGCCCAGCTTGCGCATGGCGTTGCGCAGGTAGCTCTTGACCGTCTCCGGCCGGATCCCGAGCCGGACCGCGATCTCCGCGTTGCCGCAGCCCACGGCGACGAGGGCGAGGACGTCGAGCTCGCGCGGCGACAACGGGCTCGCCTGGTCCGGGGCCCGGCCGTTCGAGCCGGCCAGCCGGTCGCAGACGTCCTGGAGCCGGGACCGGATCGCGGCGTCGGCGACGTCCTGCGTGATGGCCCTGAGGTCGGCGTGTGCCTGGCGGACCGCCCCCCACTCGCCGGCGGTGGGCGACTCGCGGGCGGCGCGGGTGATCGCCGCCGTCTCCATCTCGGCCAGCCGGCGCTCCACCTCGCGCCGTACGGTCATCTCGAAGCCCACCCGCTGGGCGACCTGGATCATGGCGTCCATCACGCGGTCGCTGATCGACAGCGGCTCGCGGATCCCGCCGTACAGGACGCCCGACACCGTGCCGTCCACGGTGACCGGCACGGCAGCGATGGCCCGCAGCCCCTCGAGGTTGACGGGTTTGTCGTACTCGTGGCTGATGCGCGGGTCGGCGGTGTAGTCGTCGACGGCGCCGGGCCTGGCCGTGGTGATCACCCGGCCGCCGAGCCCGTTGCCCGCGCCGACGACGAGGCCGCGCAGCGCGCCGGTCAAGGTGCCGCTGAACTCCGTCAGCGTGACACCTTGGGAGCGGCCTCCCACCACGCCGCCGAACGCGACGGGCAGCCCGGTGGCCCGCCGCAGCCTGCCCACGGCGGTCTGGAACGTCTCGCGTTCACGGTCGGCGGGCGCGTGCAGTGCGGCCATGGCACCAGCATGAACCAGGCCCGCCGCCGGGAGCCACCCCCGAACGGGGGTGGCGGGGAGCCGGAAATCGGGGAATGCTCCGGGCATGGCTGACGCACTGCTCTCGTACGCCTCGGGCGTGTCCGAGGTCCCCCTGCTGGGCGAGACGATCGGGGAGAACTTCGAGCGCGCCGTGGCGCGGTTCGGCGAGCGCGAGGCGCTGGTGGACGTGGCGGCCGGGCGCCGCTGGACCTACGCGGAGCTGGACGCCGCCGTGAACGAGGTGGCGCTCGGCCTGCTGGCCCGCGGCATCGCCAAGGGCGACCGGGTGGGCATCTGGGCGCCCAACTGCGCGGAGTGGGTGCTCGTCCAGTACGCCACCGCCAAGATCGGCGCGATCCTGGTCAACGTCAACCCCGCGTACCGGGCCCACGAGCTGGCCTACGTCGTGCAGCAGTCCGGCATGCGGCTGCTGATCAGCGCGGTCGCGCACAAGACCAGCGACTACCGGGCGATGATCGGCGAGATCGGGTTCGAGGACGCCGTCTTCATCGGTTCGGCCGGGTGGGACGAACTGGTCGACAACGGCAGGCGCGGCGACCCGGCCGCGTTGCGGGAACGGGCGGCGCTGCTGGCGTTCGACGACCCGATCAACATCCAGTACACGTCGGGCACCACCGGCTTCCCCAAGGGCGCCACGCTGTCCCACCACAACATCCTCAACAACGGTTACTTCGTGGGCGAGCTGCTCGGCTACACGGAGGCCGACCGGGTGTGCCTGCCGGTGCCGCTCTATCACTGCTTCGGGATGGTCATGGGCAACCTCGGCGCGACCTCGCACGGTTCGTGCGTCGTGCTGCCGTCGCCGGGGTTCGACCCGGAGGCGACGCTGCGCGCCGTGCAGGAGGAGCGGTGCACTTCTCTGTACGGGGTGCCGACGATGTTCATCGCCGAGCTCGCCGCGCTGTCCGCCGAGTCCGGAAATTTCGACCTTTCGACCCTCAGAACGGGCATCATGGCGGGCTCCCCTTGCCCCGTCGAGGTCATGAAGCGCGTCGTCAGCGAGATGAACATGGCCGAGGTCGCCATCTGCTACGGCATGACCGAGACCTCGCCGGTGTCCACGATGACCCGCAGGGACGACGGCCTGGCCCGCCGCACCGAGACCGTCGGCCGGGCCATGCCGCAGATCGAGGTCAAGGTCGTCGACCCGGAGACCCGGCTGACCGTCCCCCGTGGCGAGCCGGGCGAGCTGTGCACCCGCGGCTACTCGGTCATGCTCGGCTACTGGGGCCAGCCGGACGCCACCGCCGAGGCCATCGACGCCGCCCGCTGGATGCACACCGGCGACCTGGCCACCATGGACGCCGACGGCTACGTCAACATCGTGGGCCGCATCAAGGACATGGTCATCCGCGGCGGCGAGAACATCTACCCGCGCGAGATCGAGGAGTTCCTGTACGGCCACCCGGACATCAGCGACGTCCAGGTGATCGGGGTGCCCGACGAGAAGTACGGGGAGGAGCTCATGGCCTGGATCGTCATGCGGCCGGGCGCCGAGCCGCTGACGGCCGAGCGGGTCAGGGAGTTCTGCGCGGGCCGGCTCGCCCACTACAAGATCCCCCGGTACGTCCACGTGGTGGACGCGTTCCCGATGACCGTCACGGGCAAGATCCGCAAGGTGGAGATGCGCGAGCGCGCCGCCGGCATGCTGGGCCGCTCATGAGGTCCGCGGCGCCTGCTACGCGCTTCGGCTCATGAGGGTCCGCGCGCGGTCCAGCCCGCGGTGCCCGCCACGATCCTGACGGCGGCGCGGGCGAGCGGCTCCGGTCCCGGCGACGGGAGATCGTCATTGGAGCACCTCCAGGTAGTCGAGGTTGGGGCACCCGCCCGCCGTGGTGGCGGTGAGGCGGATGGTGTTGGCGCCGGCGGCGAGGTCGGCGACCGCGCTCCGGGAGGTCCATGAGGTCCAGGCGCCCGTGCTCGGGAAGGACACGCCGGAGGCCACCACCCGGCCGTTGACGGCCAGGTCCACGGGGCGGTCCGCGCCCGTGCCGTTGGCGTAGCGGACCGTGAGCGTGGCGGGGCCGGCCGCGGCGGCCTCGTGCCGCCACTCCACGTAGGCGCCCGCCACGTTGTCGGTGTTGACGAAGCCGGCGCCGGAGAACCCGGCGTGGTTGGACTCGACGACGCCCTGCGAGATCGTGGCGCTCTCCGCCTCCAGGCGGGTGGCGACGGCCTGCACCTGCTTGTAGGCCCGCATGTTCCTGAGCAGCAGATAGCAGTTCAGCAGCGAGCCCGAGGTGTCGCCGAGCGAGCGGTAGATGCCCCACTTGGGGCGGACCCGGTCGCCGAGGAAGGTGTCGCCGGTCCTGGTGGCGTCCACGAGCGTGACGCCGCCGCTGCGCAGCACCCACCGCACCGAGCCCGAGCTGCCGTCGCCGATCTTGATCTCGTACTCGGCGTCGATCCATTTGTCGTGCAGCGGCTCGAGCTCGGTGCGGCCCACCAGGGTGTCGGACTCGAAGATCTTGTGCTCGATGGTCTGCACGCCGTTCACGCGGCGCAACGACGTGACGGTGATCGGGCTGGTGCCGGTGCCCGGCATCTTGGTCTGGCTGATGTGGGTGAAGGTCGTGGTCGCCTTGAGCGAGCTGGGGATGTACATCGAGTACGTGACGCGCCACGTCTCCCCGGCCAGCCAGCGCAGGTAGCCGTCCGGGTTGCGGGTGCCGGTCACCTCCTGGCGCTGCCGGTCCGTCGACGTGTCGCGGTCGACGGTGTGCATGTTGAAGCGGAAGGCGTCGCCCTCGACGTAAATGTGGGGCTGGCCCGCCGGGTGCGAGTCGGCGCGGTCGTCCTCGAGCGTCTCGAACGCGCGCAGCCCCACGGCGGCCGGATCGGGCGCCCACATGAGCTTCCAGGCCGGCGCCGCCGCCGAGGCGGACCTGGCGGGCACGGCGGGGGCGAGGAGCGCGGCGCCGACCAGGGCGCCCAGCTGGCGACGGGTGACGTTCATGGCTGGTCCTCCAGGTGGTCGAGATCGGGGCCGCCGTCGGCAGCGGTCGCGGTCGCTCTGGCCGTGGCGGGCGCCGGCGGCAGCACGGCGCCCGCCTGCACGGTGATTACTGGATGTTCGAGCGCCGGATCGTGTCGGCCGAGCCGTCGCCGTTGTTGTCGGAGTTGGTGGAGCCGAACCAGACGGCGCCGGCGCCGGGCACCTTCTCGACCGCGCGGAGCCTGCCGTACGTACCGTTGAAGTACGAGTTGACGGTCGAGACGTTCTCGCCGTTCAGCACGATGCGCCACAGCCGCTGGCCGCGCAGCGCCGCCATGAACACCGTGTTGTTCACGATGGCGATGCCGCTCGGCGAGGCCTCGGAGACGCTCCAGGTGTACTTCGGGTTCGTCATGCCGGAGGTGCTGCAGTTGCCCTCGCAGGTGGGCCAGCCGTAGTTCTTGCCCGGCTGGATGAGGTTGAGCTCGTCCCGCGAGGAGTTGCCCAGCTCCGACGACCACAGCCGGCCGGCCGAGTCCCAGGCCAGGCCCTGCGGGTTGCGGTGGCCGTAGCTGTAGACGCGGGTGCCGAACGGGTTGCCGGGCGCGGCGGCGCCGGTCCTGGTGATGCGCAGGATCTTGCCGTTGAGCGAGTCGAGGTCGGGCGCGTTGCCCGACGACTGCGCGTCCCCGGTGGCGACGTACAGGTAGCCGTCGGGGCCGAACCTGATGCGCCCGCCGTTGTGGTACCGGTTCTTGTCGATGCCCTGCAGGATGCTGGCGTACCCGCTGAGCGCGGTGCCGTTGAAGTTCATCTTCGCGACCCGGTTGCCCTCGGAGGCGGTGTGCATGAAGAACACCTCCTGGTCGGACGTGCCGTTCCAGGTGGGCGAGAAGTCCAGGCCCATCAGGCCGCCCTCGCCGCCGGTGGTCTGCGCGTTGGGCACGGTGCCGACCTGCGTCTTGGTGCCCGACGGGGTCACCTTGAACACCTTGAACGTGTCACGCTCGGTCACCAGCGCGTACGAGCCGTCGGGCGCCCAGGAGATGTCCCACGGCACGTCCCAGCCGCCGGCGACGCTGGTCGGCGTCTGCGGCACGGTGCCGCAGCTGCCCGTGGTGAACGACGCGGACGGCGCGCTCGGCGTCGAGAGCTGGTTGGCCGTGTCACGCGCGACGACGTGCACCTGGTACGTGCGCGCACACTCGAGCGGCACGCCGGCCGTGGTGGCGGGCGGGGTCCCGGTGATCGTGGCCAGCACGGCGTTGGTGGCGTTGTCGCGCACCAGGTAAGCCCGCACGCCGTTGTCGTCGGTGGAGGCGCCCCAGGTCACGGTCGCCGAGGTGGCCTGCACGCCGCTGACGGCGGGCTGTCCCGGCTGCGACGGCGGGTCGTCGGCGGGCGCGGGCAGCGTCTGGCAGTTCGCCTCTGGGCTGCTCAGCGACACGTTGCCGGAGGCGTCGCGGGCGAAGACCGACAGCTGGTAGGAGAAGTTCGGGTTGAGCCCGGTCAGCCGGTACGGCGGCGCGGGCGCGGTCGCGATCTGCTGGCCCTGGTGGTAGATGTCGTAGCCGACGACGCCGATGTTGTCGGTGGACGGCGGCCAGCCCAGGGTCAGGGCGTTGTGCGTGATGTCGGAGCAGGTCGGCTGGCCCGGCGAGGTCGGCTTCTCGGTGTCTCCCGGGCCGCTCACCCGCAGCCGGTCGAGGTTGGGCCCGCCGTTGGCGGTGGTGGCCGCGGCCCTGACTGTGTTGCCGCCCGCGTTGAGCGGCGCGTCCACGCTGATCTCCTGCCAGGTGGTCCAGGCGCCGGTGCCGGGGAAGGACCGCGCGGTGGCGACGGCGGTGCCGTTGACGGTGATGGTCATCGGCCGGTCGGTGGTGGTGCCGTTGGCGAAGCGGAAGGTCAGGCTCTGGTTGCCGGCACTGGCCGCGCTGACCGCGAACTCCACGTACGAGCCGCTGACGTTGTCATAGTTGACGAAGCCTGAGCCGGTGAAGCCTGCGTGGTTGGACTCGACCACCCCCTGCGCGATCGTGGCGGTCTCCGCCTGGTAGTCGGTGAAGCTCGACGACTGGACCTCGGCGTCGAGGTAGTCCCAGTTCGGATTGCCGCCCGCGCTCGTGGCGGTGGCCCTGACCTTGTTCGCGCCCGCGGTGAGCTGGGCGGTCAGCGTGACCGTGGTCCAGGTGGTCCAGGCGCCGGTGGCGGGGAAGGACCGGGCGGCGGCGACGGTCGTGCCGTTGACCGCGATGTCGCTGGGCCGGTCGGCGCCCGTGCCGTTGGCGTAGCGGAAGGCCAGCGTGGCGGTGCCCGCGCTGGGCGCGTTGATGGTCCATTCGGTGTACGAGCCGGCGACGTTGTCCCCGTTGACGAAGCCGGTGCCGGAGTAGCCGGCGTGGTTGGGCTCGACGACCCCCTGGGAGATCGTCGCGTTCTCGGCTTCGTACCGGGTGGGCGCCGCGTCGGCTGGGACGGCTGTCATTCCCAGGGCGAGTAAGCAGGCGATGACGCTGGCCCGGGACTTGCTGAAGTTCATCGGGCGCTCCTGGCTGAGAGTGATGCCTTGTGTAAGGAGGGAGCTTTCCAAACGTTTGTCACAAACCACCACGAGGCGTCAAGCCTTGGAACGTTCCATATTTTAGGAAACTTTCCTAACTCTCCTCTCCTTACACATCGGATGAAAGTGACCATGAACTAGGGGCTAGATCGGATTGCATGCCTCAGCTCGTCAAACCCGGAGTGATACATGGGACGTCTACGCACGACCACGGCGGCGGCCGGCCTCTTCGGGGCCGAGAACGATCTCGCAGTGCGCCGTGGAGTCTGGGCGAATCCTGATATTTAGAGGTTACTCGAAATGGACCAGGCGGTTACGCAGCGCACTGTTAGCTTGGCCGAGCATTGCCGCCCATTCGGAGGAAAGAGCTTTCATGGCAATATCGTTCGGCCGCATGACCCGTCCCGTCGGCCTGGGGCTCGCGGTGGCGCTCGGCGCCACTTTGTCCTTCGGCATCGCCACGCAGGCGTCCGCCACCACGGCGAAGGCGTCCGCCCAGAGCGTCGCCGAGCAGCGGGTGAAGGTCTACGAGCTGGTGACGAAGGACGGCGGGTTCTTCTACGCCAGCAACGAGGCGGAGAAGCAGAACGCGATCACCAAGCACGGCTGGACTGTGACCCAGACCCCGCTGTACTACATCTCGCGCGCGCCCTTCGCCGGCGGCAGGCCGATCTACCGGCTGCGCTGGGCGAACAAGGCCTCCTACCTCGTCACCGGCTCCATCGCCGAGCGCGAGGCGCTCGTGACCTCGGGCAAGTTCCGCTACGATGGCATCCTCGGGTACGCGCCCGCCGCCGGCGTTCCCGGCCAGACCGTGAAGATCTTCCGCCTGTCGAACGACAACAAGTGGCGCCTCGCCATCGAGTCGCACACCCAGAAGATCCTGGCGAACGAGCCGGGCTGGAAGCTGGACGGCCCGCTGTTCAACCAGTTCACCCAGGCAGGCTGAGACTGAGCCGACGAGGGCGCGCCGAGACCCGGCGCGCCCTTTCGCGGGCAATGAGCCGCGCCACGACCATGACGAGGACGGTCAAACTCGGCGAGAACGACACCGAAATTCGCGGCGCCGAGCTCATTCGAATTCCCGTCCGTTGTCGCGTGCCGAATATTTCCAACCCCCGCATTCACTCGGGCCGGTCTCGCAGGGTTCGTGTGGGTTCGTTGAATCGCCCGTTCATCCAGGACAGAAAGGACGTCTCCGCACGTCAGCCCGGGTCGAACGGCAGGACGTCGGTCGCGGGCGCTCCCACGGGGGCGAGTGCCCGCCCGGTGGCGGGCTCGCCGATACGATTCGTGCCCCGGCCGGTCCAGGAAGAAGTAAGCGGCGGTATCTAGGCGAAAGCCGGACGCCCGGATATGGTGCGATACGGGCAAGCCACAACTGTGCACCGTCTCCCGAATTCCGATCGGCGGGCATCGCATGCGGGATCTGTCGTTCGTCACCCAGAGGTTGCCCGGCGTGAGTGTGATCTCGGTGGCCGGCGAGGTCGACACCACCACCGCCGGACAGCTCGATCGCTACATCCGGCACAGCCGGCGGCTGCCGGGCGAGCACGTGGTGATCGATCTCAGCGAGGCTCAGTTCATGGGTAGCGCGGGCCTTCGTGTCCTGCTCAACACCCATGCCTTCGCCCGCCAGCACAGCGGCAGCCTGCACCTGGCCGCGCCCCATCCGAAGCTCGCGAGGATCATGGAGATCACGCAGGCGCACACCGTCCTGAACGTGCACGCCACGGTGGAGCAGGCCGTGCTCGCGGCGCTGAGCAGCCCGGCCACCGAATCGCTCAGCCCCGCGAGCCGGGGCGAAGACGCGGGGTGAGGTCTGGCGATAAAGTTTGGGCTCATGCCGCGCGACACCCTTACCCGGGAGCAGATCGTCCGGGCCGCCGTCGCGGTGCTGGACGCCGAGGGCGTGGGCGGGCTCAACATGCGGCGGCTGGGAGCCCAGCTGGGGGCGGCGGCCACCGCGATGTACTGGCACGTCAAGAGCAAGGACGAGCTGGTCGTGCTGGCGGCCGACCACGTCTGGGACGAGATCGAGCTGCCCGACCTCGACGAGGTCGGCTGGCGGGCGGCCGCGGCCGCGCTCGCCTCCGGGGCGCACGACATGCTCGGCCGGCACTTCTGGATGGTCACGGCCATGAGCACCCACCTCATCCACGGCCCGAACAAGGCCAGGTACGACGACCGGTGCCTGGCCGTCTACGAGGCCGCCGGGTTCAGCGGGCCGGACGCGGACCAGGCGGCGGCGACCATGATCATGTTCGTGATCGGCGCCGCCCAGGGCGAGGCGGCCGAGCTGGCGTGGCGGGCGCGCCTTCGCCGGGCGGGGGCCGACGAGGAGCAGGAGCTGCGCGAGACCATCGCGCGCATCGGCGAGATCGCCCAGCGCTATCCCCGGTTGCGGGCCCGCAGCACGCCGTCGGTCGAGGCGGCGCCTTCCCTGCCGGACGAGGCCACGTTCGAGTTCGGGCTGGGGGCCATCCTCGACGGTCTCGAGGCGCGGCTGGCGGCTAATGGACATAACCGCTCGCAGCCGGAGTCGCCAACAGGACGATGACGGCGAGCGAGCCCGCCGTCGCGAGCACGAAGCGGGACACGATCAGCGGGCGCAACACGGCGGGGAACGCCTCCTGCGCCGCCCGCACCACCGCTCTCCCGTCGAGCTCCCGCACCGCGGGGTCGCCGGACTTCTTGAACACCGCTTCGACGTAGCGGGCGGCGAAGACCTGGCTGGCGGTGACGAACGCGCCGCCGGTCAGCATGAGCGCCGCCGCGATCCACGACAGGATCCGGCCGACCCCGCTTCCCGCCAGGCCGAGCGAGGCCAGCGTGGCGAGGGCGGCGGCGATGGAGATCGGGAACAACAGCTCCACGACGCTCTCGGCGAACTTGATCCGGTGCTGGGCGAGCACCCCGGCAGGCAGTCCCCGCCGGGTCACGACCGCCTCGGCCGCGCGCTGCGCCCGCTCTCCGTGGGTGTGGACGATGACGGGGATGACGAGGAACGTCGCGGCGAGCGCGTACTGCAGCGTGGATGCGACGAGGACGGGGGTCGGCATGGGGGCCTCTCAGGTAGCCACTTGCACAATGTTCAAGTACGACCCTAAGGAGGACTTGAACATTGTGCAAGTGCGTCTGAGCCCGAGCGGCGGCGGGTCAGCGGTAGGCGGCGGCCTGGAGGGTGTAGAGCTCGGCGTAGAGGCCGTCGAGGGACATCAGGGTGGCGTGGTCGCCCTGCTCGGTGACCTTGCCGTGGTCGAGGACATAGATGCGGTCGGCGTAGCGGACGCTGGCCAGGCGGTGGGTGATGAGCAGGACGGTGCGGCCGTCGGAGTGGTGGCGGATGCGTTCGAAGAGGGCGTGTTCGGCGCGGGCATCGAGAGCGGCGGTGGGTTCGTCGCAGATGAGCAGGTCGGCGTCGCGGTGGAAGCCGCGGGCCACGGCGATGCGCTGCCATTGGCCGCCGGACAGCTCGTGGCCGTCCTTGAAGCGGCGGTCCAGCAGGGTGCGGTAGCGGTGCGGGAGGCCTGCGATGACCTCGTCGGCGCCGGCCACGGCGGCGGCCGCGTCCAGGGCGTCCGGGCCTTTGTCGGTGCCCATGGTGATGTTGTAGCGGGCGGTCAGCGGCCAGCGGGTGTGATCCTGGGCGATGACGGCGGTGCGCAGGCGGTGCTCTTCGGGGTCGACCTGGCTCAGGTCGGTGGAGTCCCAGCAGACCGTGCCGGAGTCCGGCTCGTACAGACCGGCGAGGATCTTGGAGAGGGTGGTCTTGCCGGAGCCGTTCTCGCCGACGAAGGCGATGACCTCGCCGCGTTTGATCTCGATGGAGACGTTTCGCAGGGCGGGCTCGTCGGCTCCCGGGTAGGTGAAGGTCACGTCGGAGGCGACGATGCGGTCGAAGCCCTCGGGAGCCGGGGCCGGGCGAGGGGTGGTCAGGCGGCGTTCGGCGTCGGCGCAGAACTCCAGGAAGTCGGTGAAGTACAGGCCCTGCTCGTAGAGACGGTTGGTGGCGTACAGGAAGCTGCTGAGCGAGCTCTGGCCCGATCGGATGGCCAGGACCGCCGTGCCCGCCACCGCCAGCGGGATGGCGGCCAGGGCCAGCAGCACACCCAGGGCGACGTAGACCAGCGCGGTGCCGAGGCCGCCCAGCGCCTCGCCGATCAGGCGGGCGAAGGTCTCGCGGCGGGCCAGGCGGAGCATGACCTCCTGCTCGGCCTTGGCCACCGCGTCGTACATGCGCAGCAGGAACCCGCGCATCGTGAACGAGCGCACCTCGGCCGCGGACTCCCGCTCCGCCAGCAGCTCCGCGATGATCCACTTGCGGCGGCGGGCCGGGATCAGGCCGTACATGGTGGAGTAACGCATGCGCGCGCTGCGGACCGCCGCCCACGCGTCAGGCAGGACGGCGAGCAGCAGCAGCGGCAGCAGCACCGGGTGGAGCACGCCGAGCACCCCGGCCGCGGCCACGATGCCGACCGCCGCCGTGACCACGTCGACGGCCGAGGACACCACCCAGTCGGCCACGGCCACGCCCCGGCCTCTGGCGCGTTCCAGGGCGTCGTGGAACTCGGGGTCGTCGTAGGCCACCAGCTCCACCCGGCTGGTCAGGCCGTACAGCCGCTCCTCGGTCAACCGGGTGATCTGCGGGGTGAGACGCGACTCCGCCCAGCCGGCGCCCGCCTGAACGGTCGTGCGCAGCACGGCCGCGCCGCCGACGAGGACGAGGCTGGGCAGCGCGGCCATCACCCGGTCGGGGGTGGGGCCCTCGCTGAAGAGGGCGGTGAGCACGCCGGTCGTCGCCAGCAGGCCGAAGGCCGTGAAGACGCCGCCGAGGAGGTTGAGACTGATCGTGGCGAGCGTGTCGCGCGGGCTCGCGCCCCACGCCATGCGCAGCGCTTGGGACACGAGTGAGGGGAGCCGCCTGGCGATGGTCAGGAAGCCGACCTCCGCCATCTTGTCGTTGTGAGCGTTCCATTTGGGGGTGGCGATCTCGCCGAGTTCGAGAGGCTCATCCGGCATGCTCTGAGTATGCGGCCGGGCACTGACAGTTTGTCATCTCGATAAAACGGGGCTGCCCAGCGCGGAGGGTCATATCACCGCGATAGGGGCAATCTGATAGCTCTCCCGGGGCGAAGGGTGCGAATACCGTGGCGGCACCCCCTACTCCTCCGAGGAGGCCCCGTGCCAAGACCCCTTCGTCTCACGCTCTCCCTCTTACTCAGCCTCACGTTCCTGCTGGTCACCGCGCCCGCACAGGCCGCGTCCCTGGTCCGGGTGGTCAGGTACGACCCCAGCAGGGCGGCGGAGTTCGTGACCGTGGTGAACCAGGCGGCCCAGATCTGGAACTCGAGTGTCACCAATGTCCGGCTCGTCCAGGGGACACCCGCCGACTTCGTGGTGTACGCCGACAACGGCTGGCCGCGGGCGCTGCCCACCAGCCTGGGCCGCGGCACGATCTGGATGGGCAGGCAGGCCACCGCCCAGGGCTACAACCGGCTCCGCATCGCCGCCCACGAGATCGGCCACATCCTGGGCCTCCCGGACCGGCGCACCGGGCTGTGCGCCGACCTGATGTCGGGCTCGAGCGCGCCGGTGAGCTGCGCCAATGCGAACCCGAACGCCGCCGAGCGGGCCGAGGTCGACCGCAACTTCGCCGGAGGCACGCCGCAGGTGGAGTTCGGCCAGCTTCTCGTGGACCGCTGACCCGGTAAGCACCGGCTGCTCGCGGACCGCCGACCCGGCCGGGCGGCGGCGTCCGGTCCGCCCGGACGCCGCCGCCTTCGGCGAACCGTCAGGAGCCGGTGGGCGGGATGCGGACGATGCGGTCGTCCGCGGACACCGGGCTGCCGCGGCCGTCCCGGTTGCTGGTCGTCACCCAGAGCCAGCCGTCGGGCCCGACCGCCGCCGCGCGCAGCCGCCCGTACGTGCCCCGGAGCTCGGCGACCGGCGTCCCCGCCCCGCCGCTGCTCGTCACGGGCACCGTCCACAGCCGCGTCCCGCGCAGCGCGGCGACGAAGAGCGTGTTGTTCGCGTACGCCAGCCCGCTCGGCGACGCCTCGGCCGTCGACCAGGTGACGACGGGATCGCGGAACGACGGATTGCCGCAGACGCCCTCGCAGGTGGGCCAGCCGTAGTTGCCGCCCGCCACGATCAGGTTGACCTCGTCCCTGGCGTTCTGCCCCAACTCGGCGGCGAAGAGCCTGCCCTGCGCGTCCCAGGCCAGTCCCTGCACGTTGCGGTGCCCGTAGCTGTAGACCCGCGAGTTGCCGAACGGGTTGCCCGGCGGGATGCCGCCGTCAGGCCTGATGCGCAGGATCTTCCCGGCAGGGGTGTTGAGGTTCTGGGCGTTGGCGGTGTTGGCCGCGTCCCCGGTGGCCACGTACAGCAGGCCGTCTGGGCCGAACGCGATGCGCCCGCCGTTGTGGATGGAGGAGCGTGGCACGCCGGAGAGCAGGACGGTCTGGGTCTGCGGGGCGCTCAGCCGCAGGCGCACGAGCCGGTTGTCGGAGCTGCTGCTGAAGTACGCGTACACCCACTGGTCCTGGGCGTACGTCGGCGAGACGGCGATGCCGAGCAGCCCGCCCTCCCCCGAGGCGGACACCCCGTTGACGGTGGCCACCTGCGTGGGCGACTGGCCGGGACGCACCCGCAGGATCCTGGCGGTGTTGCGCTCCGAGACCAGCGCGCTGCCGTCCGGCAGGAACGCCAGCCCCCACGGCACCTGCAGGTTCGTCACGGCCACCTGCGCCCGGGAGTAGTCGAAGCCGCCGATGGCGGAGGCCGGGGAGGGCGCGACCAGGACGAGCCCCGCGGCGGCTAAGAGGACCATGATCACGGCGCGTACGCGCATGGCTAGCTCCTTGACTGATTGTCGAGATCTCTGTACGTACCCGTCATCCTCAGCTGTAGCCCGCCGGTCTTCGCGGGCAAGGGCGCCACGAGGCCCCCGGAAACGGTCGGCTGACGTGCTCGCCCCGGACAGGGTCCAAGGTGGCGGCGCACTCCCCCGCGCCCGGAGGCGCGTCCTGCGCCGGGCGAAACCGGGTGAAAGTTTCAGGCGCGCCCGCGGGCGGAACGGGGCCGGCGTGAAACTTTCATCGCGGCTTTACCGCCTGTGAGGCAGTGCCGATAATACGCGAAGGAAAGCGCTTTCCGACTATTCCATGGAGGCACCTGACAGACGGAGAGCATCATGCCCTTCACCTCATCACGCGCCCCGGGCTGGGCGGCCGTCCTCGTGGCGGCCGCGCTGGCCGTGCCGTCAACCGGCGGCGCGCCCGCGCAGGCCGCCGACGGACCGGCCGGGTTCGCGGCCGTCAACGCCCTCGGCCAGAACGGCACCACCGGCGGCGCCGGCGGCAGGACCGTCACCGCGACCAATGCCGAGCAGTTCCTCGAGTACATCGACAGCCTCGAGCCCCTGGTCATCCAGGTCTCGGGCACGATCTCGATCACCAGCAAGCAGGGGGTGCGCCCCAACAAGACCATCGTCGGCGTCGGCGCCACGGGGCACATCACCGGCGGGGGCCTGGACTTCTACCGGTCCTACAACGTGATCGTGCGCAACCTCCGCTTCACGAACGCCGAGGACGACGCCGTCAACATCGGGCAGAACTCCCACCACATCTGGATCGACCACAACACGTTCTCCGGCGCGGTGGACGGCTCGGTGGACATCGTCAGGGGCGCCGACTACGTCACCGTCTCGTGGAACCACTTCGACCACTCCGACAAGTCCATGCTGATCAGCCACTCCGACGGCGCCTCGGGCACGGACGTCGGACACCTCAAGGTGAGCATCCACCACAACTTCTTCGACCACAGCCGCCAGCGCCACCCGCGCATCCGTTTCGGGGAGCCGGTGCACGTCTACAACAACTACTTCCTGGGCAACGAGCTGTACGGGGTGGCCTCCACGCAGAACGCGGGCGCCGTGGTCGAGGGCAACTACTTCGAGAACGTGCCACACCCGCTCTACTCCGCCAGCGGGTACGGCGACAGCGGCCCCGGCAGGGCCGTCCAGCGCAACAACATCTTCGTGAACTCCGGCACCCCGGAGACCGCAGGAACGGTCGTCGAGCCGCGGACCTACTACGGCTACACGGTCGACCCGCCGCAGAGCGTCCCGTCGGCGGTCCGGGCGGGCGCGGGCCACGGCAAGATCGCCCCGATGGCGGCAGCGGCCGCCGCCACCCAGCTCTTCGTCGCCCCTCTTTCCTGACAAGATCCCGCACTGTATCTTGCCAGAAGGAAAGTTTCACCTATGGAGGAGTCTTGGGCAAGAAGCTTCACCTGCTGGCTTTACCGGTCGCCGCCGCCGCTCTCGCGCTGACGGCACTGCCCGCCCAGGCGGCCGACGGCTATGACCGCTGCCCCGCCGGCTACTACTGCCTGTTCTCCGGCCTCGACGGCACCGGCGACATCGTCCAGATCAAGAGCGACACCGCAGATCTCGCCGCCCTGAACATGGCCGACCGCGCCAAGTCCGACTGGAACCGGACGAGCTCGTACATCCACCTCTACTCGGAAGCCAACTACGGCGGCTGCTCGGCCCTGACCACCCCCGGCGGGAAGGGCAACTTCTACACGCCGTTCCGCGACTTCTTCAACTCCGTCCGCTTCGACGGCCCGAACGGCCCGTCGTGCTTCCCCCCTGAGGGGGTCACCGTAAAGGCCCAGGCCGACTCGCACGGCTGATCACCTTGGACAAGGGGAACCCTCGGCCGGAGTCAGCCCCGGCCGGGGGTTCCTGTGCGACGAGGATCAGCCGGTGAAGCCGACCGACGCCCAGTCGTAGAACTTGTAGCCGCGCGCGCCGAAGTTGGCGAGCGTCTTCTTCGTCGCCCAGATCTCGGGCCGCTGGTACAGCGGGATGGTGTGCACCAGGTCCCAGATCAGCTTGTCCGCGGCGTTGGCCTTCTCGAAGGACTTGGCCTGGTCCGCCTCGCTCACCGCGGCGTCGATGGCCTGGTCGAGGGCGGGGTCGTTGCTCTTGGGGAAGTTGCTCTCCGAGCCGGTCTTGTAGATCTGCGCCAGGCTGCCGACCGGCAGCGGCTCGCCGATCCACGTGAACGGCACCAGGTCGAAGTCGCCCTTGATGATGTAGTCGGTGAAGAACTTCTCCAGGGGGACCGGGCGGATCGTGACCTTGACCCCGACCTCCTTGAGCATGGCCTGGGTGAGCTCACCCTCCGTCTTCGCGGTGGGCGTGTCCGTCGGGATGACGAAGCTCAGGTTGAGCTCCTTGCCGTCCTTCTTGCGGACCTCGCCCTCCTGCTTCCAGCCGGCCGCGTCGAGGAGCTGCTTGGCCTTCTCGGGGTTGTACTTGCCGATGTCGCCGGAGTTGTCGACGTAGGCCTTGTGGTTGTTCATGAAGACGTGGTTGCCGAGCGTCTGGATCGGCCAGTCCATGTCCTTCAGGTCGGCCTGCGTGATCGCCTCACGGTTGATGCCGTAGGCGATGGCCTGCCGGACCGACTTGTCCTTCAGGAACGCGCTCTGGTTGTTGACGGTGATGTGCCGCCAGTTCGGGCTGAGCGACTTGCGGATGTCCGCGTTGGGGACTGCCTTGGCCCGCTTGAGGTCGGCCGGGTTGCCCGACGGGATGTTCGCGGCGTCGATCTCGCCGTTGGCGAAGGCGTTCACCTCCGCGGTGGGCGACTCGATCGTACGGAAGATGACCTTGTCGAGCTTGGCCTTCTTGCCCCACCACTTGTCGTCACGCACGAGGGTGAGCGTCTTGGTGCCCTCGTTGATCGACTCCACCTTGAAGGGACCCGCGGTGACGGGGATCTTCTGCAGGTAGTCCTTCTCGTACTTCTCCGGGTCCACCATGTGCTCGGCGGGGTAGAGGTGCGGGGACCGGGAGAACAGGTCCAGCCACTCCCCGTACGGCTTGCTGAAGGTGACGACGGCGACCTTGTCGGAGTCTCCCTTGGCGACCGACTCGATCTTGTCATAGCCGTCCGACGAGGCCGGCTTATACTTCTTGTCCTTACCGTTGTTGATCTTCCACGCGGCCTCGAGGTCCTTCCAGGTGATCGGCGTGCCGTCCGACCACTGGGCCTTGTCGTTGAGCGTGAAGGTCACGACCTGCTTGCCCGACGACATCTCGTTCTTGACGTCGGTCACGAAGTCCGGGTTCGGGACGAGGTTGGCCTTCTCGTCGGACACCATCAACTGCGGCATGATCGGGTCGAGCATGTCCGCCGTGTCGGCCTGGTTGCCGTCCACGTGGTTGCCGTTCCACTGGCTCGGCCACTGGCCGATCGCCAGCGTCAGGGTGCCGCCGTCCTTGACCTTGTCGTATTCGACCGGGTTGATGCTGATGGCCGGGGTCGCCGCCATCTGCTGCTGCGCCTGCTGGGACTGCTCTGCGCTGGGCTGCTTGCTCCCGCCGCCACCGCCGCAGGCCGCGACGGCCATGGCCAGGACCGCGAGTCCCGCGGCTGCCCGGTAACGAACCTTCACATTTCCTCCTGATCGTCCGAGGCCGTGATGACCTCGATCTCCTCCGCGTAGTGGCAGGCCGCGCCGTGGTCCACGGCGTTCGCGAGCCGCGTCACCCGGGGCTCTTCGTCCACACACCGCCGCCGCTCCGCCTCGCTGAGCCGGGCGAACTTGGGGCAGCGCGTACGGAACCGGCAACCCGATGGCGGGTCAGCCGGGCTGGGCAGGTCGCCTTCGAGCAGGATCCGCTTCCGGGTTCGCTCCATTTCGGGGTCCGGCAGCGGGATCGCCGACAACAGCGCCTGCGTGTAGGGGTGGGCTGGATGGTCGTAGACGTTCTCGACCGTGCCGATCTCGGCGATCTTGCCGAGGTACATCACGGCCACCCGGTCGGCCAGATGCCTGACCACGGCCAGGTCGTGGGCCACGAACAGGTACGACAGTCCCAGGCTGTTCTTCAGCTCCTCCAGCAGGTTGATCACGCCTGCCTGGATGGAGACGTCCAGCGCCGAGACCGGCTCGTCCAGCACGAGCAGTTTCGGCTCCAACGCGAGCGCGCGGGCGATGCCGATGCGCTGGCGCTGCCCGCCGGAGAACTGCTGCGGGTAGCGCTCGGCGTGCTCGGGCGAGAGCCCCACCAGCTCCAGCAGCTCGGCCACCCTGGCCCGCACGTCCTTCTTGCCGTGCGCGCGCAGCGGCTCGGCGATGATGTCGCCGATCGGCATGCGCGGGTCGAGCGCGGCCATGGGGTCCTGGAAGACGATCTGCAGGTCGCGGCGGAGCGAGCGGCGCATGGCTTTGTCCAGCTTGGCGCTGTCCTTGCCGAGCACGACGACCCGCCCGCCCTGCGGCGGCACCAGCTGCATGATCTGCTGCAGCGTGGTGGTCTTGCCACAGCCGGACTCGCCCACCAGGGCCAGCGTCTCGCCCTCGGCGACGTCGAAGCTGATGCCGTCGACCGCGTACACGGTGCCGACGCGGCGCTTGAAGACCGCGCCCTTCATCAGCGGGTAGTGCCTGATCAGATCGTCGAGCTCGAGCACGGTGGCGCGCTCGGCGCGCGGCACGCGCAGCACGTCGCTCGGCGGGATGACCGGCACAGGGAACACATCGGTGCCGGTCAGCCCCTTGTGCTCGATCTCGTGCGAGCGGATGCACGCCACGTGGCGACCGTCGCCGAACGGCGTCAGCGGCGGCTCCTCGTCGTCGCACATGTCCACCTTCATCGGGCAGCGCGGCGCGAACGGGCACCCGGGTGGCAGCGCCGACGGCGAGGGCGGGTTGCCCTCGATCGGCACCAGCGGCCCCTCCTCGCCGTCGATCCTGGGGATCGAGGCGAGCAGCCCCATGGTGTACGGCATCCGCGGGCGGTAGTAGATGTCGTCCACCGAGCCCTGCTCGACCGGACGGCCCGCGTACATCACGAGCACCCGGTCGGCCATGCCCGCGATGACGCCCAGATCATGGGTGATCATCACGATCCCGGCGCCGGTCTCCCGCTGCGCGGTCTTGAGCACCTCCAGCACCTGCGCCTGGATGGTCACGTCGAGCGCGGTGGTCGGCTCGTCGCAGATCAGCAGGTCGGGGTCGTTGGCGATAGCCATGGCGATCATCGCGCGCTGGCGCATCCCGCCGGAGAACTCGTGCGGGAACGCCTTGGCCCGCAGGCCCGCGTTCGGGATGCCGACCAGGTCGAGCAGTTCCACGGCCCGCTTGGCGGCCTTGTCCTTGCCCGTCTTCTGGTGCACGCGCACGGCCTCGGCGATCTGGTCGCCGATGGTGTAGACGGGCGTGAACGCCGACAGCGGATCCTGGAAGATCATGCTGATGGCCTTGCCGCGTACCTTGACCAGGTCGTCCTCGTCCATGCCGAGCAGCTCGCGGCCGTGCAGCTTGACCGAGCCGCTGACCTGGGCGCCCTTCGGCAGCAGGCCCATGATGGCCAGCGAGGTGACGGACTTGCCCGAGCCGGACTCGCCGACGATGCCGAGCACCTCGCCGCGCTCGACCTCGTACGACACCCCGCGCACGGCCTGGACGCCGCCGGGGAAGGTGACGGTGAGGTCGCTGACCTCCAAGATGCTCACGAGTTGCTCCCCGGGTCGAGTGCGTCACGCAGGCCGTCGCCGAGCAGGTTGATGCTCAGCACCAGGAGCAGCAGCAACCCGGCGGGGAAGGCGAACAGCCACGGGTAGCCGGTGGCGTTGCGGGAGCCCTCGGCGATCAGCGTGCCGAGGGAGACGTCCGGCGGTTGGATGCCGAAGCCGAAGAAGGACAGCGCCGCCTCGCCGATGACCGCGCCGCTGACGTTGATCGTCGCGTCGATGATCAGCAGGGAGGACAGGTTCGGCACGATGTGGCGGGCGATGATCTTCCAGCGCGGGATGCCCATGTAGACGGCCGCCAGGACGTACTCCCGCTCGCGCAGCGAGACCGTCATGCTCCGCACCACCCTGGAGGTGATCATCCAGGTGAACGCGGCGAGCAGCGCCACGAACCAGAGCCAGCTGGCGCCTTTCAGCCGCGGCGAGACGATCGCGAGGATCAGGAAGCTGGGGAGCACGAGGAGGAGATCGACGCCCCACATGAGGACCCTGTCCAGCCAGCCGCCGAAATATCCGGCGAACGCCCCCACCACGGCGGCGAGGCCGGTGGCGATGAGGGCGACCAGCAATCCGATGACGAGGGACTTCTGCATGCCGCGGAGCGTGACCGCGTACATGTCGGCGCCGATGGAGGTGGTGCCCCACCAGTGGTCGCCGCCGGGTGGCGACATGAAGGCCATGAAGTCCTTCTCGGTCCAGTCGTACGGGCCGAGGAAAGGGCCGACGTAGGCCAGCAGCACCAGCAGGATCAGGGTGATGCCGCCATAGCGGAACTGCTTGTTGCGGAGCAGCCGCCGCAGGACAACTTTGGAACGCACTTAGCTCACCCGCACCCGAGGATCGAGGATCGCCACCATCACGTCCGACAGGAAGGCCGCGAACAGCACGCAAACGGCGGAGAACAAGGTCACCGCGGCGACGGAGTTGACGTCGTTCTGGTTGATCGAGTCGATCAGCCAGGCGCCCATGCCGTGCCAGGAGAAGATCTTCTCGGTGAAGATGGCCCCGGTGAGCAGCGTGCCGAAGTTGAAGGCGAAGTAGGTGGACGCCGGGATCAGCGCGGTGCGCAACGCGTGCTTGTAGAGCGCGGTCCTGCGTCGCAGGCCCTTGGCGATCGCGGTGCGGACGAAGTCCTGGCCGAGCACGTCGAGCATCATGTTGCGCTGGATGCGGCTGTAGAAGGCGGCTCCCGACACGCCGAGGCTGAGCGAGATGGTCGGCAGGATCAGGTGGTTCAGCCGGTTGACGAACTGGTCCCAGCCCGACAGCTGGGGGTTGTACTCACCGGTGTACTCGATCAGGGTGAACCCCAGCCCTCTGTTGAGGCTGATCGCGGCTATGGCGAGCAACGTGGCCAGCAGGAACACCGGGATCGCCAGGATCACGAAAGAGCTGACCCCGATCGCCCGGTCGGTGAAGCTGTATTGCTTCACCGCGGAGACCGCGCCCAGTAACACGCCGACGACGAAGCCGACGACCGTGCCGATGATCAGCAGCCGGAGGCTGACGAAGATGCGCCGGCCCATCTCATCGTTCACCGAGCCGCCGTTCCACGTCTTGCCGAGGTCCCCGGTGAGCACGCCCTTGGCCCAGGTGCCGTAACGGACCAGGACAGGGGTCTTGTCGTTCAGGTTGTAGGCGTCGAGCGTGGCGTCGATGACGGCCTCGGGGACCGGAGGTTGGCGGCCCTGGTACGCGGACCGCGGGCTCATGGTGGTCGCGGCAAGCATGTACGTGAGACTTGCCGCTATGGCGACCAAGATCACATTTATAGCCAACCTGCGAAGCAGGTACTTGCCCATTACTCTCCGTTCGCGCTGACCGGGGACACGTGCTTCCATCCGGAGAGGTGTCCCCGCAACGAAAACCCATCTCGTGCTGCAAAAACCCCAAGCACCTCGAGATGGCGATCAACGCGCAGAATATAAGCAAAAATGTAACAGACAGAAACCAGTGGACATAACGGTCAGGTCACTCACAATAGCCGGCGAGGGTTGGTCGGCCGCCTTACCAGAACCGCTCTGACCTGCGGAAACACCCCTCATTTCGACATCTTTTACGACACTCGCAAGGGGTCGAGTGTCACAGAATCCGGACATTAATTGACGGCCACGGAAAGTGATCCACTTCACGCCCATCTGATCGTCAAGTGAGTTCGGACACTACCCTGGCGACGGCCTCGTACGAGTCCCGCACGCCGTCGCGGTTGCCCAGACGGTGGCACTCCAGCCGGATCGCGCCGCCCAAGCACGACGCGACGTCGCCCCCGACGGCTCGGTCCGGACTCGCGCTCGCGCTCTGCACTCCACCCGGGTCCTCCACACCCGGTGCGGGCCGGCCGATGACCCTGCCCACCCGCGAGGTCACATCCTTGATATCGATGTCACATCTCTCATGAGGCGGCCGATCAACACCGAGGAGCAACGTCTCATGACCATTCTCGCGTAACAGGAGCATTGGGACTGTCACCGTTACGTCGGCAGCCACTTACCAACCGTCACCGGCAGGTTCATCCATCGACGACAGGCGGCGGACCGACCGATGCCTATCCCGACCGTGTGGCCTGAATGTCCACGACTCCACTTTCATGCCTTGACATTTCCCACACGCCCGGTCAAGACTTATTGCACGGGGCGGGGGAGCGCGGATCTCTATATCCCTCCACCGGAGAGCCATAGATGATGTCATGCGCCATTCAATATTCAACACATGGTTGAATCCGCAAGGTCAAATCTCGAGATGTGCGCGGCCGGACAGGCTATTCCACGCGCCCGTTTCGAGCGTTGGGCTGGGCTTATCGGGGAGGATCCTCAACTGTGCGCAACGAGCAATTCGCCACCAAAAGGAGAGAATCAGACTTTGAATTGAAACTAGGCGCGGTGCGGGTGGGGACGGGCACGTTCGCACCGCCGCGGATATGGCGGCCAGTGCGGTCGCCCGCACTCGTTCATTCCGGGATGTACGAAGTGGTGGTGCCGATCCGTGGCACGGTTCGGGCGTCGTGGGACGGGCGAGACAGCGTACTGGAGGCGGGCGACCTGTACGTGCACGACATCGCTCGCCTTGACCGCTTGGCCTTCCACGCGCCGGGTGAGCACGGGGCGTGTCGGATCGTCACCGCCAGGGTGCCCGTCTCGCTGGCGGTGCTGCCGATGGGTGGCGAGGATCAGGTGCTCGGACGCCGACTCACGGGCAGCGCCGGGGTAGGCGCGCTGCTGGCCGGATTCCTCACCCGGCTCACCGCCGACGCCGCGTCTTACCAGCCCGCCGACGGCCCTCGGCTCGGGAAGATCCTGCTCGATCTGGTGACGGCGTTCTTCGCCCACCTGGTCAACGCCGACCCCGGGCCAGACCCGAGCACCCGGCAGCAGTGGATGGTCGCGCAAATAGAGAAGTTCATCCGGCAGCATTTGGACGATCCGCGGTTGAGCCCGCGTACGATCGCGGCGGCGCACCACATCTCCCTCAGCTACTTGCACCAACTCTTCAAAATACAGGGCACGACGGTGTCCGTCTGGATCCGCGGCCAGCGGCTGGAGAACGCACGGCGCGACCTCGCCGATCCCGAGCTTTCCGGGACATCCGTGTACGACATCGCCTCCCGTTGGGGATTCGCCCACGCGGCGACGTTCAGCCGCGCCTTTCGCGCCGTGTACGGCATCGCTCCCAGGGATTACCGCTGCCGGGCGTTCCATTCCCAGGTGTGAAGGAGGTCGGCGATGGTCGACTGCATGCTCATCGGATTCAACGACTACGATTTCGACTCCTATGTGAACATGGTCGCCGCCGGCGGCCTGGAAACGGGCGCTTACCAGGATGTGCGGCTCGCCTTTGTGCACCACAACGGCCGGCGATATCGCGCTCTCGATCTGTTGTCCGAGCTCGCCGACGCTGCCGCCGTGCCCCCGCACGGCTTTCACAACTCCGATTTCATGTGGCCGGTGATCACGTACCTCGGCTCTTTTCTCGCGCGGCGCGGTTTTGCTTTTGACTATGTCAATCTCTTCCAACTGGAGAAGGACCGGCTGCGGGAGCGGCTGACGAGCGGCGAGGTGGGCTCGGTCGCCATCACGACGACCCTGTATGTGTCCCCGCACCCGATCATCGAGATCGTGGACTTCGTCCGCGCCTGCGCGCCGCACGTCCCGATCATCGTCGGCGGACCGTACATCACGAATCTGGAGGCCCACGGCAAAGCCATCATGAACCGGTCTCTCTCCGCCCTCGGAGTGGACATCGCGGTGGTCGACCGGGAGGGTGAGCTCGCGCTGACCCGCGTACTGAGCGCGCTACGCGCAGGCAGCGATCTCCGCGCGATAGACAACCTGGTCATCCGTGCCGGCGAAGAGTGGGTGCACACCCCCCGCGCGCCCGAGTCGAACGGCCTGACGGAGAACATGGTCGATTACACCCTGTTCCAGGCGGCGGCATTCAACGAGTTCGCCACCACCCGCACCGCGAAGTCCTGCCCGTTCTCCTGCTCCTTCTGCGGGTTCCCCAAGCGAGCGGGCCGGTACACCTACATGGACCTGTCGTGCGTCGAACGCGAGCTTGACCATCTCGCCGAGATCGGGCCCGTCAACACCATCACGTTCATCGACGACACCTTCAACGTGCCGAAGAACCGGTTCCGCGACATCATGCGGCTGATGATCGAGAAAGGGTACGGATTTCGCTGGAACTCCTACTACCGCAGCGACCACGGCGACCGGGAGACCATCGAGCTGATGGCGGCCGCGGGATGCGAAGGCGTGTTCCTCGGCATCGAGTCTGGCAGCGACGACCAGCTCAAGCGGATGAACAAGACCGCCCGCCGGGCGGACTACCTGTCGGCGTTACGATCGTTCCGCGACGTCGGAATATCGACCTACGCCTCGCTCATCATCGGGTTCCCCGGTGAGACGGACGCCACCGTCGGGGAGACCATCAGCCTGCTCGATGAGGGCCGCCCCGACTTCTTCCGCGCTCAGTTGTGGTACGCCGACCCGGTGACCCCCATCTGGAGCAAGAGGGAGGAGTACGGCATCCGCGGCGGCGGGTTCAGCTGGGAACACGACACCATGACGGCCAAGGAGGCGTGCCGCCATATCGAGCGGATTTTCATGACCGTCGACGACCCGATCTGGATGCCGCAGTTCGGGTTCGAGCAGTGGAGCACGTTCTACTTGCAGCGCAAGGGCATGCCCATGCGCCAGATCAAGGAATACCTGCAGTCGTTCAACGCGGCCATCCGGGAGCAGTTGAGTGATCCTGGCCGATCCGAGATCGGCGAGGAGCTGCTGGCCCGGCTGAAGGCCGCGGCGGCGTTCCCGCTTCCGGCGGCCGTTCGCGACCAGGCCGCCGCCCACGTCGCGCGCTGATGCCCGCCACGTCTCCGGCACGGAAGCTCACGTGACACCGTCACCCGAATCCGTTCTGCCCACCCTCGGTGTGCTCGGCGGTATGGGGCCGGCTGCGGGCGCCGAATTCCTCCGCGTCTTCGTGCGCCTGTGGCCGGCCCGGTCCGATCAGGAGCACCCCCGGGTGTTGCTGCTGTCCGAACCGGACATACCCGACAGGACCGAGGCCCTTGCCGGGCGGCAGCCGGATCCCACAGCCCTGATCCGCTCGCGGCTGCTCCTGCTGAACGAGTGGGGCGCCAACCTGCTCGCGGTGCCGTGCAACACGGCGTTCGCCTTCATCGACCGGTTCAGCCACGAGTTACCCGTGCCCGTCGTGCACCCGGTGCGGGCGGCCATCGCGGCCGCGTCCCGCAGGGCCCCGGAGGGCGCATGGCTGATGGCGACCGATGGCACGGTGGCGTGCGGTCTTTACCAGAAGCACGCCGCCGAGCAGGAATATGACCTGCTTATCCCGGATTCCAGTGCTCAGGCGGCCGTGCAGCGCAGCCTGCGCGCTGTCAAGGCGGGGGATCTCGCCGAGGCTGCCCGGTCGCTGACGATCGCGGTCGGGGCGCTTCGTGCCACGCGTCCACTGCCGTTCCTGCTCGGATGCACCGAGCTGTCGCTGGCGTGGCAAGCCGCGGGCGATCCCGGTGTCGCAGTCGACAGCCTCAACGTCCTGGCCGCCGAGTGTGTCCGCAGGCTCACTCCGCTGACCCGGCGAGCCGGATCAGCTCAGCGGTCACTGCGGCGACGTGAGGCCGCAGGATGACCTCGACGTGCGCGCACGGCATCTCGATGATCCGAAGTCCGCCGTGGCACAACCTCGCCCACTGTTCGCCGGCAGC
The DNA here is from genome assembly GCF_044466425.1 of Nonomuraea sp. NPDC049400. Taxonomy (NCBI): domain Bacteria; kingdom Bacillati; phylum Actinomycetota; class Actinomycetes; order Streptosporangiales; family Streptosporangiaceae; genus Nonomuraea; species Nonomuraea sp. NPDC049400. The sequence continues at coordinate 312,380 of NZ_JBITMP010000002.1, read as the reverse complement.
GCGCGCCTTGCCGGGCTGGGCAGTGACGAAGAGCAGCGCCGCACCGCGGTACGGCCGGGGCCGGTATGCGACCATCGCATGCCGGTTGCAGCTGAACACGTCCAGCATCCGGCTGAGGCGCTCCTCTCCCGCGCCCGGTGGGAGCAGGCTGGCGGAGCGCATGCTCGAGAGCACCCGCGATCTTCGTACGGCGGGGTCGAGCGCCGCGACCTCCTCGCGGCGCATCGCCGGTTCCCGGTCGGAGATCGCCGCGAAGTACTCCAGGAAATCGGCGAGCACGCCGATCTCGTCCGTGGCCGGCTCGTCGGATCCGGTGCGGATCGGAGGATCCAGCATCGCGAGAATCTCCACGTCTTCCCCGGCGTCGGCGAGCTGGCACGCCATCTCGTAGGCCACCAGACCGCCGAACGACCACCCGCACAGCCGCCATCCCCCCGCCCCATGGAGCGGTCGCGCCCGTTCCAGGTACTCGGCCGCCAGTGCGTCGATGCCTTCGAGCGGTCGCTCCCCCGGTTCCAGCCCTTCCGCCTGGAGCGCGTAGACGGGGAAGGCCAGCTCGGGGGATCTCGCGAGGTCCTGGTAGCAGAAGACGCCGCCACCCGCTGGATGGACGCAGATCAAGGGCTCCCCGTCGCCGTCCGGGCGCAGCGGAACAGGGCTGCGCCCGAGGCCGCGCGGGCGCGCACCGTGCGCGCGCAGGTCGACCGACATCGGTTCCATGACACCTCGCAAAAGGGGGACTGACTCAGAACAACAGCCGCGGCCGGTACGACGTCAGCCATCGGTCCAGGGCGAGCACCTGCTCGCGGGCCCGCCGGGTGAACAGTTCGCTGCCGCTGCCGCCCACGTCGGCGGCGAGCCATTTGAGCTTGCGCGGATCGGCCAGGTCGAAGACCGGCGCGTCCCGGCGGGACATCAGGTCCGCGTACTCCTCGCGGACGAGCGCGACGTACCGGCGGTCCTGCGTGGTCGGGTAATGGCTCTTGCGCCGGTCGCGGACCGACCGTGGCAGCAGGTCGGCTACCGCGGAGCGCAACACGCTCTTCTCTCGTCCGTCGAAGACCTTGAGCTTCCACGGCAGGTTGAAGGCGAACTCCACCAGCCGGTGATCGCAGTACGGCACCCGTACCTCGAGCCCCACGGCCATGCTCATCCGGTCCTTGCGCTCCAGGAGGGCGGGCACATAGCGGGTGATGTGCAGGTAGGTGATCTCGCGCATCCTCCGGCCGTGCTCGTCCTCGCCGGGAAGCGCCGGCACCTCGGCCAGCGCGTCCCGGTACGACTGCCGGAGGTGGTCGTCCAGGGCGAGAAGGGCGTCGAGGTCGGGGCGGAGAACGGAGAACCGGGGGAACCGCCCGGTCTCGGCCACCCACGGGTAGGTGTCCGCCGCCACGCTGCGCGAGTCGTGAAACCAGCCGTATCCGCCGAAGATCTCGTCGGCTGCCTCGCCGGAGAGCGCGACGGTCGCGTGCTCGCGCACCGAGCGGAACAGAAGGTGCAGCGATGTGCTCATGTCGGCCTGCAGCGGCGGCTGGTCGTAGGCGCGCAGCACGGCGGAGCGGATGGCCGGGTCGAACAGCCGGGCGCTGTCCAGCACCACCCGGGAGTGCTCGGAGCCGACATGGGCGACGACGTCCGCGACGAAGGGCGCGTCGAGGTCGGGCCGTTCCTCGTCGGGCCGGAAGCTCTCCGCGTGACCGTCGAACTCGACCGAGAAGGAGCGGACGGTCCCCGCCCCGCGGCGCGCCGCCAACGCCGTGATCGCGCTCGAGTCGAGGCCGCCGGACAACAGCGTCCCGATCGGCACGTCGGCGACCATCTGCCGGTCGACGATGTCTTCGAGAAGCTCTCGCGTCCGCGAGGCCGCGGCGTCCGCGTCCCCCGCGTACGGCTCGGCGCGCAGCCGCCAGTAGGCGCGCGTGCGGCGGCCTCGTTCATCGGCGAGCACGATCGTGCCGGGTCGTACCTCGTTGATTCCGCGCCAGACACTGGCTCCGGGCGTCCGCACCGGGGCGAGCACCTCGCGCAGGCCCACGACGTCGACGGCAGGTTCGAAACGCGGGTGGGCGAGGATGGCCTTCGGCTCCGATCCGAACAACAACCCCGTGGGCGTGGGCGCGTAGAACAGCGGCTTGACGCCCAGCCGGTCGCGTGCCAGCAGAAGCCGGCGGCGCGGCGGATCCCACAGCGCGAAGGCGTACATGCCGTTGAGCCGTTCGACGAAGTCCTCGCCCCAGGCCAGGTACGCCTGGAGCACCACCTCGGTGTCGCTTCGTGTGCGGAACTCCCGGCCCAGCCGGCTGAGCTCTGCCCGGAGTTCGGCGTGGTTGTAGACCTCCCCGCTGTAGGTCAGGGCGGCCATGACGACACCGTCGCGAAAGGCCACCATGGGCTGGCGTCCGCCCGCGATGTCGATCACCGCCAGCCGCCGGTGCCCGAGCGCCGCATGCCGGTCCGCCCAGACGCCGTGGTCGTCGGGGCCCCGGCAGGCCATGGTCTCGGCCATGGCGTGTACGGCGGGCCGCTCGCGGGTCAGATCCGCCGCATAGTCCACCCAGCCCGCTATCCCGCACATGCGGTCTCGCCCTCCGCCTTCTGCTCGTCGGTGAACTCCCGCCAGAGGTCCCGCATCTCCTGGCAGTCGGCCAGCAGCTCGGGCAGTGTGCCCTCGGCATGGACCATGCCATCGCGGAGCACGATGATCCGGTCTGCCTGCTCCAGCACATGCGCACGGTGCGAGGTGACGAGGAAGGTGCGGCCCTCGCGCCCGCCGCGCAGGCGCTCAATGACCTTGCGCTCGGTCTCGGTGTCGAGCGCGCTCGCGAGGTCGTCGACGACGAGAAGGTCGGAGTCACGGACCAGCATCCGGGCCAGCGCGAGGCGCTGCACCTGCCCGCCCGACAGCTTGGCCCCGCGCGGACCGACCATGGTGTCGAGCCCGACCGCCTCCCGCAGGTCGTGGTCGAGCGCGGCGGAGTGGATCGCCGTGGACAGGTCGACGTCGTCCTCCGCGAGGCCCAGCAGGATGTTGTCCCTGACCGTGTCGCTGCACAGGCGCGGCGTCTGCGGGGTGTAGGCAGCACGCGGCGGTACCAGGAAGCTGGAGGGATCCTCGATCTCCTCGCCGTTCCAGTGGATCACGCCTCCGTCGCGCGGCACCAGACCGAGCAGGGCGCGCAGCAGGGTGGTCTTGCCCGAGCCGACTCGTCCGGTCACCACGGTGAAGGAGCCATGCTGGAGCACCAAGCTGACATCGGTGATCCCACCCTCCGAGGAGGGGTAACGGTAGGAAAGACCGGTGACCTTGAGCTCGCGCAGGCCCTGCGCGCGTTGGTCCGGCGCGGGCGCCGAACCGGCGACGTCGCGGGTGAGCTCGGCGGGGTCGGCGAGGTCGCCCAGCTTCATCAGCCGGTCCGCCGCCACGGCCGCCTGCCGATACTGCACCATCGTCTGGCCCATGGTCAGCGGCAGCCGGGTGACGAAGAACAGGTAGTAGTCGAAGAGCGCGAAGTCGCCGACGCTGAATTCGCCACCGACCATGGGGGCGGCGGCGAGCAGCAGGACGAGCCCGATACCGAGGTCGACGGCGTTGTAGAAGATGGAGTTCAGCACCTGCGTGAAGACACCGTCCTTCACCGCGGCCCGCTGCCGTTGATCGTTGAGCTCGCCGAACCTGCGCAGCATGTGCCGCTCGGCGCCGTACAGCTTGACCAGCTGGGCAGCGCCGAACAACTCGCCGAGGAAGCCGGTGATGCGGGCCGTGGCCTCCCTGCTGTCCAGCCGGTAACGCTGCACCCGGGCGTTCGCCACGGTGGCCGCGGCGATCACGGCCACCAGCGGGAGCACCACGACCAAGGTGAGCTGGAGGCTGATCTGGATCATCATCCACACCGCGATCACGGAGAACACGAGAGTGCCGAGCAGCGTGACCGGCGCGGTGAGGAAGACGATGATGTCTTGCACGTCGTCGCGGAACCGGCTGAGCGTCGCGCTGGGCGAATCCCGCACGGCCACCGCACCCGGACGCCGCAGGATCCGGCGCATCAGGTTGCCCTGGATCAGCCTCGCCGAAGAGTACTGGACGGTCGCGTCCGTGATCGCGCCGCCCAGCGACAGCATCAGCCGGGCCAGCTCCAAGCTGACCATCAGGGCCACGATGGACCAGGGATTCCAGGCCGCCTCGGCCTGATGCGTGAGCGCGTCGAAGAAGGCGCGTTCCATGAACCCCGGTATCAGCCTGCCGACCAGGAACAGGCCCAAGCACAGCAGCAGGCCCGAGTAGACCCAGGGGTGGCGGGCGATCAGGCGCCAGATGAACCGAAGTGTCACAGCAGCTCCTGTGCGGGGTCGCGGGCCAGACGACGCAGGCGGGATCCGGGGTCGGCCATCAGCGTGTCACGGGGGCCGAACTCCACGACCCGGCCGTCTTCCAGGACCATCACCTGGTCCACGTGGGCGAGCGTGGCGAGCCGATGCGCGATGACGATGACGGTGCGCCCGTGGTGCACGGCGGCCAGCGCCTCCTGCAGGAGGTGCTCGGTGGCCGCGTCGAGCCGCGCCGACGCCTCGTCGAGCACGATCACGCTCGGGTCCCTCAGCATGATCCGGCACAGCGCGACGAACTGCGCCTCGCCGGCGGACAGACCGCGCCCACCCGACTCGATCCGCGTGTCGAGTCCGCCGGGAAGCCGTTCGAGCCATTGCCGGATCCCCAGCCGGTCGGCCGCGCCAAGGATCTCCTCGTCGCCGATGCTCTCGTCGAACAGCGTGAGGTTGTCGCGGAGGGTGCCCTCGAAAAGCTGGGTGTCCTGAGTGACGATGCCGATCCGATCGCGCAGATCGGCCAGGGCCATCCGGCGGACGTCCACCCCGCCGACGCGGACGCTTCCCTCCGTGGCGTCGTACATCCGCGACAGCAGGCGGGCGAGCGTCGTCTTGCCGCTGCCGGTACGGCCCACCACGCCCAGCACGGCGCCCGGTTCGAGGTGGAAGGACACATCGTGCAGCGCGGGAGGGGCGTCCGGGTCGTAGGCGAAGCTCACCCCGTCGAACCGCACGGCGAGGGCGCCTTCCGGCGGCTTCTCCCCCGGTCCGTCGGTCACCGACGGGCGCAGGGAGAACAGCTCGGCGACGCGACGTACGCCCGCGTTGGCCTGTTGGAGGTCCTGAATCTGCACGCGGACCTCGTTGAGCGGGGTGTAGATGGCGTTGGTGTAGGCGACGACGAGGTAGACCGTCCCGATGGTCGCTTCTCCGTTGGTGAACAGGTAGGCGCCGACCGCGAGGGCCGCCCCGTACCCGAGCAGGTAGAGCCCGTGCAGCGACAGAAAGATGGAGTTCGACCGCATCCGCGCCCGGCGTTGCCACGTCAGGACGTCGCCGCCCAGACCGGACAACCGCGCGAGAACGTGACCCTCCGCGGCGTTGCTGCGGATCTCCTCCGTGCTCGCCAGCCGCTCCTCCACGTACCCGTACAGTTCGGTGCTCGCCTCGCGCGCCTTCACCCAAGAGCCGACGGCGATGTCGCGGACCCTCGACAGGACGGCGATGGCGCAGATCGCGTAGAGCAACAGGGTCAGGCCGATGCGCCAGTCGGTGAGGAACAGCGAGACGAACACGCCGAGCAGGAGCAGGGCGTTGCTGAGGATGAGCAGGAAGGCGTTGGACAGGAAGTTGGCCAGCGAGGTCACGTCTCCGTCCACTCGTTCGATGAGCTCGCCCGGCGTGTGGTCGCGCTGGAACCGGATGTCCTGACTCAGGCAGTGCCTGGTCAGGTCGAGCCGTACCAGGTTGGTCATCGTCCACGCCGCCTTCTCCCCGACGTACGTGGCAGTGATGCGCAGTGCCTGGAGCACGAACGCGGTGGCCAGGTAGGCGACCGCCAGCATGACGAGCGGCTCGATCAGCCCGCCGGCGACGCCGTCCATGTAGTGACGGACGATCTGCGGCGCGCCCACCTGCAAGAGCGTCGCGCCGAGCAGGAGCGTGCCGAGGACAGTCAGCCGTCGCCGCTCGGGGCGGGCGTAGGCGCGGAACAGTGACCACTGCACCGACGAGGCCGCTGCCCGCCACAAACCGGTTGCCCGGGCGTCGAAGGCGGTCACGATCCGCCCTCGACAGCATGCCCGGCGAGCGCGTGCGCCACGCGGTCCGCCAGCTCGGCGACGGTGGGCGCGTCGAACAGGATGTGCATGGGAAGTTTCACTTGGAAGGAGTCCTCAATTCTGGCGAACAGGTGCAGTGCCAGCAGTGAGTGCCCGCCGAGCTCGAAGAAGTCGTCGTTGACACCGATCGACGGAACATCGAACAGCTCCGCCCACAGGCCCGCGAGCTGATCTTCGAGTTCGCTGCGCGGGGCCTGGAACCGGTCGCGCACGCCGTCGCGCCCGGGGTGGAGCGCGGCCAGCGCGGTGCGGTCCACCTTGCCGTTGGGGGTTCTCGGCAGCTCGTCCACCACCGCGAAAACGCCCGGCACCAGGGGCTCGGGCAACCGGGCGCGCAACCGGGCGCGCAGCTCGTCCACGGCGATGACCGCACCAGGCTCGGCGACGACATGGGCACCGAGGGTATCGCCGGTGAGCGCGACCACGGCGTCGCGCACGCCGGGACACGCCCGCAGGACCGCCTCGACCTCCTCCGGCTCGATGCGGTGGCCGCGGACCTTCACCTGGTTGTCCGCGCGCCCGCACAGCACCAGCGAGCCGTCCGGTCGCAGCCTCGCCATGTCGCCCGTACGGTACAGGCGCGCCCCCGGGGTCGTGGAGAACGGATCAGGGACGAACCGCTCGGCGGTCAGGGCGGGGCGCCGCAGGTAGCCGCGCCCGATTCCCGCGCCGCCGATGTGCAGCTCACCGACGGCCCCGACGGGAACCGGCGTCAGCCGGTCGTCGAGGATGTGGAGCGTGGTGCCGGCGATCGGCCGTCCGGCGGGGATGGGGTCGAGATGCACGCCGGGCGGGCATTCGCCGACCGAGCTCCACACGCCGGCCTCGGTGACGCCGTACTCATTCCAGAGCGCGGCATCGGGCAGTCGATCGTGGTGCGTCTTGGGCAGCCGGGGCGGCACGGTCTCCCCCGCCACGATCACCACGCGCAGCGACCGGAGCCGCGGCGGCGCGGTCACGTCGTGCAGGGCGGCGTAGAGGGAAGGCACACTCAGCACGTGCGTGACCCGCTCCCGTTCGATGAGGGAGGCTATCCCCCCGGCGTCGCCCAGGCCGCCCTCGCCGGGAAGCACCAGCCGTCCGCCGGTGCAGAGCGTCCAGAACAGGCCGGCCACCGAGCTGTCGAAGGCGATGGAGGAAAGCAGCAGGAAGGTGTCCACCGGCGATCCATAGTGATCCACGCGCGCGGCGGTCGACTGCGCCAGGTTGTGATGGGTCACCACGACGCCTTTCGGCCGGCCCGTGGAGCCCGACGTGTAGATCACGTAGGCGGCGTCCTGCGGCGAGACCGCGCTGATGCCGCCGGATTGGGCTTCGACGTCCTCTGCCTCGACGTCCACGATCACGGGTGGCGAGCCGCCGACCTGCTCGGCCAGCGACCGTGTGGTCAGCAGCATGGCGGGCTCCGCGTCGGAGAGCACGAGCCTCGTGCGTTCCGCGGGGTAGCCCGGGTCCAGCGGGAGATAGGCCGCTCCCGTTCTCAGCACGGCCAACACGCCGGCGATCAGCTCCACCGAGCGTTCCAGCATGACACCGACGAGCGCACCAGGCCCGGCACCGTACGCGCGCAGCCGCGCCGCCATCCGCGTGGCGAGCTCGTCGAGCTCGCGGTAGCTCACGGTGCGGCCGTTGTGCGTCACTGCCGCCGCGTCGGGGGTCTTTCGCACCTGGTCGTCGAACCGCCGGTGGACCAGCGCCACCGAAGCCGTCGCGCGCGCGTCATCCCGCCGGTCTGGCTGGTTGCCGGCGGACCACGACAGACGCGACATCGGCGTGTCGGGGCGTGACGTCGCGGCGGTGACGAACGCGCCGAGGTCGGCTACCATCCGCTCGGCCGTCGCGGGCTCGAACAGGTCGCGGTCGTAAGTCAGGATCAGGTGCAGCCCGTCGAGCTCCTCCAGGGCGAGCAGCCGCAGGTCGTAGAAGGTCGTGCCGGTGTCCGCCGCCACCTGACGCAAGGTGGCGCCCGGCAGCTCGAGGGCCGCTTCCTGGCGCGGCATGAACTGGAACAGCACCTGGAAGAGCGGCGAGCGTGCCCCCTCGCGTGCGGGGCGAAGCTCCTCGATGACCCTTTCCAGCGGGATGTCCTGATGCTCGTACGCGCTCATGGCCATGTCACGTGTCCGACCGACGAGCTCGGCAAAGCTGGGATCCCCGGACAGGTCGGCACGGATGGCGAGCGTGTTGACAAAACAGCCCACGAGCCCTTCGAACTCGGTCCTGGTCCGGTTCGTGACGGGGACGCCGATCGTGAAGTCGGTCTGTCCGCTGTATCGGCCGAGCAGCGCGGACAGCGCCGCCATCAGGGACATGTGCGACGTCACGCCCAGTCGCGCGGAGGTCTCTCGCACCGCCTCGAGCACGGGTTGCGGAAGCGTCAGGCGAGCTCGCCCGCTGCGGCGCGATGGGGCCTCCGGCCGGGGTCGGTCGGTTACCAGCTCGAGCGCGGGCGCTCCGTCGAGACGGCTCCGCCAGAAGGCGAGCTGGCGATCGAAGTCCGCGCCCCGCAGCAGCCGCCGCTGCCACGCGGCGAAATCGGCGTACTGCGCGGGCAGCGGGGCCAGGTCGGGGGCGTCCCCAGCCGTGATCCGTCGATACGACTCGGCGAAGTCGCGGATGAACACGTCGATCGACCAGGCGTCGCCGACGATATGGTGCATCACGACGGCGAGGACCCACTCGTGCTCGGCCGTTCGCACCAGCGCGGTGCGAAGCAACGGGGGCGTCCCGAGGTCGAAGGCGGCACGGCCGAACTCTCGCAGCCACTCGTCGGCCCGGTCGGCTCGGCCGCGCAGGTCGGCGACCTGAACGGGCACGGTGACGGCGTCCTCCACGCGGGCCTTGGGCTCTCCGCCGACCATCACGAAGGCCGAGCGCAGCGTCTGGTGCCTGGCGGCGACGGCGGCGATCGCGCGCTCCGCCACGGCGGCGTCGATGTCGCCGTCCACCTTCCACGCGGCGGCGATGTTGAAGACGGCGTTGCCGGGCTGCACCTGGCTCGCGAACCACAGCCGTTCCTGGGCGTGGCTGAGATCGGTCAGCAGCCGCCGGGCGGGCGGGCCGACCGGCGCGCCGGTCTCCCGGCGCAGGCGCTCGGCGTAGTCGGCGAGTCTCGGCGTCTCGATCACCGCCAGGGGCGACAGCTCCACGCCGAAGGCGTCCCTGACGCGCGAGGCCAGCCGGATCATCAGCAGGGAGTGCCCGCCCAGCCGCACGAAGTCGTCGTCGACGCCGATGGGGCTGATGTCGAGGAGCTCCTCCCAAATCTTGGCGAGGCGGGTCTCCAGCCCGTCGCGGGGCGCCGGCTCGAGGCGTGCGTCGCCGTCCGGCCGAGGGCCGGGTTCCGGCAGAGCCTTCCTGTCGAGCTTCCCATTGGCCGACCGCGGCAGCTCGGGCAGCACGGTGACATGGCGGGGGATCATGTGGGCCGGCAGGTCGCGCCCGAGCTCCTCCCGCACGCGAGCGGCAGAGAGCTCGGCGCCACCGGCGGGCGTCACATAGGCGGCCAGCGCCGTGCCCGACGCGTCGGAGAACGGCGCCACCAGCGCCTCGGCCACGCCCGGCAGGCGCATCAGGGCGGCCTCGACCTCGCCGGGCTCGACCCGATGTCCTCTGATCTTGAGCTGGTGGTCGATCCTGCCGAGGAACTCGAGCTCGCCGTCAGGCCGGTATCTGGCCAGATCTCCGGTGGCGTACAGGCGCGCCCCTGGCGTCTCACCGAACGGATCAGGCACGAACCGCTCGGCGGTGAGGCGCGGCGCGTTCAGGTAGCCCCGCGCCAGGCAGGCGCCACCGATGTAGAGCTCTCCCGGCACCCCGACAGGGACCGGCGAAAGATCCAGGTCGAGCAAATGAACGGCGGTGTTGGGAATGAACCGGCCGATGGGCACCGGGCGCTGCCCGGATTCGATCTCGCATTCGTGGTCGGTCACGTGGATCGCGGCCTCCGCCGGGCCGTACAGGTTGAACAGGCGGACCCCCGGATAGGCAGTCAAGAAGCGGTCCCGCAGGTCGTACGGCAGCGCCTCACCTATGCACAGGACCCTGCGCAGGCGGTCGAGCGAGGGCGCGCCCGAGTCGAGATACGCTCGCAGCATCGTGGGGACGAACTGCGCGGTCGTCACCCCGCGCGTCTCGATCACCCGGGCGAGGTGATGCGGGTCCAGATGCCCTTGAGGCGTGGTGACCACGATCCTGGCGCCCGCGGTGAGCGGCCAGAAATACTCCCACACCGAGACGTCGAAGGTGAGGCGCGTCTTGAGCAGCACGGCGTCGGAGCCGTCGAGCCGGTGGACGTCCTGCATCCGGCGCAGCTCGTTGCAGACGGCGCGGTGGGTGTTGACCGCGCCCTTCGGTTTTCCGGTGGATCCCGAAGTGAAGATGACGTATACCGCGTTGTCCGGATCGACCGTGACGTCAGGGTTCATGGCGGGCCCCGCGCCGGAGCCGGCGTCATCCAGCGGCACGGTCATGCCCGGCCATCCCGCGGCCTTCTCCCGGCCGGCGCGGTCGGTGAGCGCGAGCGCCGGCGACACGTCGGTCAGCAGCGCGGCCACCCGGTCGGCGGGATCGCCCGGGTCCACGGGCACGTAGGCCCCGCCCGCCTTGAGCACGGCCAGCAGCCCGACGACCAGTTCGCTCGACCGCTCGGCGCACACGGCCACCAGCGTCTCCGGGCCCACGCCGAGGGCGGACAGACGGTGGGCCAGACGGTTGGCGCGCTCGTTCACCTCGCGGTAAGTGAGACTGCCGCCGTCGAATTCAACCGCCACCGCGTCGGGCGTGCGCTCCGCCTGGGCCTCGATGAGCTGGTGCAGGCACTCGTCAGCGGCGGCAGGCTCGGCCGTGCCGCTCCACTCGGCGATGCGGGACCGGTCCGCCTCGGGGACGGACGGCAGCGCGGAAAGGCGTCGCGCCGGGTCCTCGGCGACAGCCCGCAGGATCTCCTCCAGGTGCGCCAGCATCCGCTCGGCGGTGGCGGCGTCGAAGAGCTCCGCGTCGAAGTTGAGGTTGAGTTCGAGCCCGCCGGGATTCTCGAGCACGGAGAGGTTGAGGTCGAACAGGGCCGTGCCGGGCTCGACGTCGGCGGGTTCCAGCCGGGTGCCCTCTCCGAGGGCCACCTCCGGCGCTCCTGGAGGCACGTGGACGTACATCACCTGGAAGATCGGCGACCTCGACAGGTCCCGCTCCGGCTGGAGCTCCTCGACCAGCTTCTCGAAGGGGAGATCCTGGTTGGCGTAGGCGGCGAGGGCCACCTCTCTGCCGCGGTCGAGCAGTTCGGCGAAGCTCGGGTCGCCGGAGAGGTCCATGCGCAGCGCGATCGTGTTGACGAAGAAGCCGATCAGGTTCTCCAGCTCGACCCTGTTGCGATTGGCGGCGGGCGTGCCGACCACGATGTCCCGCTGGCCCGAGTAGCGCGCAAGCAGGATCGCGAAGGCGGTGAGCGTGGTCATCACCAGGGTCGCGCCGTGCTCGACGGACAGCCGGCGGAGGGCCCGTGTCGTCTCGTCCGGCAGAGCCCTGCGTACGGCGCCTCCCTTGTACAGGCGCCGTGCGGGGCGGTGCCGGTCGGTGGCGAGCCGCAGCGTCGGCGCGCCGTCCAGCCGCTCGCGCCAGTAGGCGAGCTGCTCGACCAGGACCTCGTCGGTGAGCCGATCGCGCTGCCAGGCGGCGAAGTCCGAGTACTGCACCGGCAGGGCGGGAAGGTCCGCCGGCACGCCGGTGAGCATCCCCCCGTAGAGTTCGGCGAACTCCGACAGCAGGACCGTCTTCGCCCACCCGTCGCAGGCGATGTGATGCACGATGAGCACGAGCACCGCCTCCTGGGGGCCTTCGCGCAGCAGCACCGCCCTGAGCAGCGGAGGGCGGGCGAGGTCGAAGGGCACGCTCGCCAGGCGGGCGAGGTCGTCGTGGTCATCGACCACGTCCAGCGCCACGTGCACGCGATCGTGGACGACGAGCCGGGGCATGCCGTCCACGCTGAGGAATCCCGTCCGCAGCACCTCGTGCCGTCGCACGATCTCGTCGAGAGCCTCCCGCACCGCCTCTGGAGCGACCGTTCCGACGATGCGCCGGGTCGCCAGCACATTGTGGCGCGGGCTGCCCGGCTCCATCTGCTCCAGGATCCACAGCCGCTCCTGGCCGAAGGAGAGCGCAGGCTCCCTGTCTGCTGGGGCCGGGGCGAGGGCGGGCGTCCTGGGTTCGCGCCGCTCCGCCATCGCCGCCTCCACGAGCGCGGCGAGGGCGCGCAGGGTGGGGGCGCGGAAGAGGGCCCGGGGCGGGAGCTCGACCCCGAAGACTTCGTGCACGCGCGACATCAGCCGGATGACCAGCAGCGAGTGCCCGCCCATCGCGAAGAAGCCGTCGTCCAAGCCGATGCGGTCGTGTCCGAGCAGCATGCTCCAGATGCCGATCAGCTGGTCCTCGACGAAAGTGCGGGGCGCCGCAGCGCCGTCCGCCGCCGTGGTGCCAGAGACGAGTTCGGTGAGCGCCCGCCGGTCGAGCTTGCCGGTCGGTGTCAGCGGCAGCGCCTCGACCACAGTGAGTTCCGCGGGCACCATGTAGCCGGGCAGCAGGTCCAGGATCCGCTCGCGCAGGCTCGGCACGGCGAGCCGGGCACCGCTCTCCGGCACGAGGTACCCGAGCAGGCGGCGTCCGCCGTCTGGCGACTCTTTCAGCGCGACGGCGGCGTCGCGCACTCCGGGCAGCAGCCGCAGGCTCGCCTCAACGCCTTCCAGCTCGATGCGGAAGCCGTAGAGCTTGATCTGCAGGTCGTCGCGGCCCAGGAACTCCAGCCGGCCGTCGGTGGTGAACCTCGCGAGATCCCCCGTGTCGTACAGGCGCGCCCCAGGCAGGTCGGAGAACGGGTGGGGCACGAACCGCTCGGCGGTCTCGGCGGGAAGGCCCACGTAGCCGCGGGCCACACCCGCCCCGCCGACATGGAGCCGGCCCGCCAACCCGACGGGCACCGGTTCGAGGTCGCGGTCGAGCAGGTAGATCTGCGTGTTGGCGATCGGCCGCCCGATGGTGACGGTCTCCCCTGGCTCGACGGGGCCCGCGCCGGCGTTCGCCGTCGCCTCCGTAGGCCCGTAGAGGTTCCACACCTCGACGCCGGGCAGTACGGCGCGCGTCCGCTCGACCAGGCGCGGCGGCAGCGTGTCACCACCGAGCATCACGCGGGTCAGCCGGCCGCCGAAGGGCACGCCGGGGTCGGTGGAGGCCACGTCGATCAGCGCCTGCCACAGAGACGGCACGCCGTTGAACCCGACGGGGCCCTCATGGTCGCGCAGCACGCGATAGAGGTGGTCTGGGTCGGCGGTGACGCCGTGGGGAAGCAACCAGACGTCGCCGCCCCGGACGAGCGGCGCGAGGACCTGCTTGAGAGAGGCGTCGAACGTCAGCCGCGAGACGGCCGGCACGGCGACATCGCCGACCAGCGTGTCGTTGACCCAGGTCAGGTAGTTGGCCAGGCTGCTGTGGGCGACCACCACGCCCTTGGGGCGCCCCGTCGAGCCTGAGGTGTGGATGATGTACGCGGCCTCGCAATCGCGCACCTCGATCAGGGGGTCGGAGTGCTCCGCGTCGTCGGCGGCCACCTCGGGCAGGTGCGCCATGCCATCGGGGAGCCGCCCGGCGAGGTGCGCTCCACCCACGACCGCGGCGGCGTCCGCGTGCCGCAGAACGGAAAGCTGCCGATCGACGGGGTCTGCGGGGTCGACGGGCATGTAGGCGCCCCCGGCCTTGAGGATGCCGACGATCCCCACCAGCGCCGGCACCGAGCTCTCCAGGCACATCGCGACCGGCGCGCCCCCCTCGACGCCGGCCTCGCGCAAGCGCGCGGCGAGGGCGTTGGCCCGGCGGTTGAGCTCGGCGTAAGTGAGCGTCTCGCCCGCGCATCTGACGGCCACCGCCTCGGGTGACCGCCTGACCTGGGCCTCGAAGAGGTCCTTGAAGCTCTGTCCGGTCACGGGCGCGATCGGCGGGTTGAACGCGTCGAGCACCTCGCGCCGCTGGTGGTCGCCCAGCCAGCGCAGGGCGCCGACCGGGGAGGCGGGCGTGTCGAGCGCGGACCTCAACAGGGTGACGTACATCTCGGCGACGCGTGCGGCGTCGCGATGCCCCATGACGGCGAGGTCGTAACCGAAATCGAGGGTCACGGCGTCGCCGGCGCGCCGGCACGTCAGGCGGAGCGATTCCCCGGGCAGGTGGGCGTCGAGACCCACGATGGCGGCGCGGGCGTCGCCGAGGTCGAACATGGCGGGATGGCGCAGGTGCTCGAAGACGATCGGCCGGCTGGCCGCCGTGGCGGGCGCGTGTTCCAGCCAGGCGCGGTGTTCGTCGAGCGTCGCGGCGATCTCGCCGAGGAGGTGCTCGAAGGACAGGTCCGCGGCGGCGCCGACCCTGACGGGCAGCCTGAGCGAGAAGGGGCCGATCGCATCGCGCAGTTCGTCGAACGTGCGGGCGTCGACCACACCGTGCACGACCACGTCCCTGCCCGCCATCCGCGAAAGCAGGGCCGTCCAAGCCGCGAACAGCACGTCGGACGGCTCGGCGCCCGCGTCACGGGCGCGCCCGTCCAGTTCGCGGACGACGTCGGCGGGCAGCGACCAGGTGACGGCCCCCCTGAGCCGGTCGGCAACGGATTCCGGCGTCGTGGGGAGCGGCCACGCCGCGTCGGTGTCCCGCTCCTCTAACCCCTTCCAGTACCGTTCACCGTCCTCCGTCTCCCGGGCGTGCCCGTGCTGCCATTCGGAGTACTGGACGTACTGGACCGCCTCTGACGGCGACAGCCGATCGCCCGACCGGAGCTCCCGGTAGGTCCGGCAGATCGCTTCCACCAGGTTGACCATGCCCCCGGCGTCGGTGTTCATGGCGGGAAGCCGCAGGTCCAACCGGGCCGACGAGGGCGAGTCAACGGTGATCCCCGCCGTGAGCACGGGACCCTCCGCGAGGTCGGGCGTGGTGGTGCCGAGCCCCTCCTCGTGCCAGCGAGCGGGCATGTCGGCCTGGACCACCTGAAGCGGGAGGGCCATGGCGGGCAGGCGCCGAAAGCAGGTGCGCAGGATCTCGTGCCGCCGTGTGACGTGCTCGATCGCCCGCCGCAGGGCTCGGACGTCGATCGGCCCGCTCAACGCGAGCCGGCAGCCGAGGACGCTGTCCTGCCCTCCGGAAAGCCACAGGGTGGCTTGCTGCGACGAGAGCCGGAATCCCTCGACGACTTCGTGGGACGCGGTCATCCCGGTCACACCCCCTTGTTCAGCTTCTGGCGGTCATAGGGGTCCGACATGGCGACGACCACCTTTCTCGCCCCCCGGTACGGCTCGCGTCCGTGGGCCATGAGCATGTTGTCGAGCAGCAGGAGATCGCCCCGCTGCCAGGGGAAGGTGATCGTGGCCTGCTCGTAGGCCCTGCGGATCTGCTCCAGGTCGGCCGGGTCGATCGGGCGGCCGTCGCCGTACCTGACGTCGCGGGGCAGGTCGTCCTCGCCGAACATCTCCAGAACCGCTCGCCGCGTCTGACGATCGAGCGATGAGATGTGGTACGCGTGCACCTGGTTGAAGAAGAGCGGTTCCCGGGTGTCCGGGTGGTCGACGACCGCGTCGAGGACGTGGCGGGTCCGGAGCGTGCCGTCGGGTGGCCACTCCCATTCCATGCCGGCTCTTCGGCAGTAGTCGAGGACCGCGTCGCGGTCATCGGTCTGGAAGGCGACCTGCCAGGGGATGTCGAAGCCGTCGTGATAGTTGCGGATGTACATCACCTTGCGCTCGGCGAGGCGTCGCCTCAGCCCCGGATCGAGGAGCCTGAGCAGTTCCCGGGTGTCGGCGATGGGCGTGGCGCCGCCCTCCTCGGGGGGCTGGAGGCAGCAGAACCACAGCGTGCGCGGCCAGAAGGAGGAGTAGGCGCTCTCGCTGTGCAACGGGATGAAGCGGTCGGGCGGGAACTCGGTGGAGGTGTAGATCTTGCCGCCGACCTCGTTCCTGGGAGTGGAGCGCTCGTAGTAATCAAGCAGGTCCGGCGAGAACGCCCGCACCACCTTCTCGAAGTCCTCGGCGCTCTCGACGGCGAAGCCGCGGAACAGGATGGCGCCGACCGTGCGCAGGCGCTCGGCGATGAGGTCGCGGTTGCCCTCGACCCACTCGTCGAGCGCGACGCCGCCGTCGCCGGGCCGGATCACCAGCGGCTGCGAGGAACCCGGCCGCAGCGGCTCCATCCGCACCAGCGCGTCACGGGCGACGCGAATGGGTTCGACCTTCGCCGCTCTGAACGCGCTGAAGCTCTTCCCGCTGGACCGCTCCTGCCTTTCCAGGGCCATCAGCCGCTCCTTCCCCACGCCGGCCGCCAGGTGGCCGCACAGTTCGCTCAATCGGATCCCCGGGTCGTCCGCGACGCGTTCGAGCACCTCGCGGTACGCGCGGAACAGTCGCTCGACGGTCGCCCGATGGAACAGGTCGCTGCTGTACTCGAGGGCGGCCACCAACCCACCGTCGGTCTGTGTGAGCGCCATGTTGAGGTCGAACTGGGCCGTGTCGCTCGGCCTCTCCTCCAGAGCGAGGGCGATTCCAGGAGCCTCGAACGCCGGCATCGGCGCGTTGTGCAGGACGAACCAGATCCGGGCCACCGGAATGCGGTGCGCGACCCGATCGGGCCGCAGCATCTCCACAAGGGTCTCGAACGGCATGTCCTGGTGACCGTAGGCGCCGAGGGCGCTCTCCTTCACCCGGTCGAGCAGTTCCTCGAAGCGCGGGTCCCCGGCGAGGCTTGTGCGCAGAACCAGGATGTTTGCGAAGAACCCCACAACCGGCTCGATCTCCCGCCGGGTGCGGCCGGCGATCGGCGAGCCCACCACGATGTCGTCCTGGCCGGAATGCTGGAACAGCAGCGTCTTGAACGCGGCGAGGAGCACCATGAAGGGCGTCGCACCGCGCTCCTCCGCGAGCCGCGTCAGCCTCGCGGTCAGCTTGCCGGGCAGGGGCGCGGAGACGCGGCCGCCTCTCAGCGTGGGCTCAGCGGGCGGCGAGTTGTCCGTCGGCAGGGCAAGGTCGAGGCGCGCGCCGGCCAGCTTGCGCCTCCAGTACCCCGCCAGCGGCTCTATCCGCTCGCCGCTGAGCCGTTCCCGCTGCCAGGCCGCGAAGTCGCGGTACCGGACGGGCATGTCGGGAAGCGTGCTGGCGTCGTCGCGCACGAGCCCGTCGTAGAGCAGCACCAGTTCGCGCAGCAGCACGCCGACGGACCACTCGTCGATCACGATGTGATGCAGGGTCAACAGCAGTACGGACTCCTTGGGGGCCGTCCGCATCAGGCGGGCGGTGAACAGCGGGAGCCGCGTGAGGTCGAACCGGGTCTTGGCATCGGCGAGCACGAGTCGCCGGACGCGCTTGTCGACGTCGTCCGCTCGGGTCAGGTCGACGACGGAAAGGTCGCAGGGCTCAGCCTCGTGGATCCTCTGCACCGGCTCGCCACCGGACACGACGTAGGTGGTGCGCAGCGCCTCGTGCCGGGCGACGAGCAGATCGAGGGCACGGCGCAGCAGGCCCAGCTCGACCTCGCCCTTGACGCGGGCCACGACCTGCACGTTGTTCCCGTGATCGCCGAGGGCGTCGGCGAGCCACAGCCGTCGCTGCGGGAATGACACGGGGTAATCGGGCAGTTCGGGCTGACGGGGGATCGGCCCGTCATCGTGCTCGTCCCCTTCGTCGCGCAGCGCCAGGGCGAGCGCGGCAACCGTGCGGTGCTCGAAGATGCTCCGCAGCGGCACCTTCACCCCCAGCGCCTCGCCGATCTCGTAGACCACTTTGGTGGCCAGCAGCGAGTGGCCGCCGAGCCGGAAGAAATCGCCGTCAGCACCCACCCGGTCCAGGCCGAGCGTCTCTGCGAAGACCCGGGCCACCACCTGCTCCGTCGCCGAGCGGGGGGCGACGTACGCCTCGACCGGCGCGTTCGCGGCCTCGGCCGCCAGGGCGTGGCGGTCCACCTTGCCGTGCCGGTTGCGCGGCAGCGCGGCGGTGAACGTGATCACGGCGGGCACCAGGTGCGCGGGCAGGCGCTGCGCCAGCCAATCCCTGATCTCGTCCAGCGTCGGGGAATCCGGCGTACGGGGCACTATGTGTCCGGACAGACGCGCGCCGCCCGCGGCGCCGGTGACCGCGGCCACGGCGGCCTCGCGCACTCCGGGATGCGCCGAGAGACAGGACTCGATCTCGCCGAGATCGACCCTGACCCCTCGCAGCTTGACCTGGTGATCTCTCCTGCCGAGGAACTCGATGTGGCCGTCGGGGCGCAGGCGCGCCAGATCCCCGGTCCGGTACATGCGCGCACCGGGCTCCTCCGCGAACGGGTCCGGCACGAAACGCTCCGCGGTGAGCGCCGGCTGGTCGAAGTAGCCGTGCGCCACGCCCGCTCCACCGATGTGGATCTCGCCGACCGCGCCCGTGGTCACGGGCCGGCCGTTGCCGTTGAGGACATACACGCGGGCGTTGCGGATGGGCCTGCCGAGCGGGACGGCGTCGCCGGTCGTCCCAGGCGTGACCGGGTGGAACGTCGTCGTCATCGTGCACTCGGTGGGCCCGTACTGGTTGACGATGCCCGTCTTCGGCCCGAACGCGGCTATGAGCAGGTCGCGGTCCGCAGGGTAGAGCGGCTCTCCGCTGCTGAGCACGGTCCGCACCTGGTCCAGACGCTCGCCGCGGGCCAACAGGGTTTCCGCCAGGTCACGCAGCAGCGTGGGCACGCTGTGCAGGATTCTGGAGACCCCGGTGCGCCTGATCTCGGAGACCAGCGCCGCCGAGCTGCGCCGCCGATCATCGTCCACGATCACCACTGAAGCCCCAGCCGTGAGCGGGGCCACGCAGTCGCGCAGCCAGGCGTCGAAGGTGAAGGGCGCCTGCTGGAGCACGACGTCGGAAGCGGTCACGCCGTACTCGCCCAAGACGTAGGCGAGGTAGTTCGCCACGCTGCGGTGGCTGACGACCACGCCGTTCGGCCGCCCCGTCGAGCCGGAGGTGTGGGCGATGTAGGCCACATCGTCGAGATCCGCGCGGCCGGACGGCGCAGGCCTGGTCTCCCCCGCCGACTCCACGAGCAGGGTGACGGCCGCGCAGCCGTCCAACAGCCTGCGGTGCCGCGCATCGGTGAGCACCGCGCCGCAGCGGGCGTCCTCCAGCAGGCGGGTCACCCGGTGGGCGGGGTCATCGGCGCCGACCGCCACGAAGGCCGCGCCGAGCTCCCACACTGCCAGCACGCCGGCCACCTGGTCGGGTGAGCGATCGAGGCAGATGCCCACCCGGTCGCCGCGCCGCACGCCGGAGGCCGACAGCATGCCGGCGATCTGGGCGACGCGCTCGGCCAGCTGCCGGTAGGAGAGCCGGTTCTTGCCCCACACGAGGGCGGTGGTGTCCGGGCGACGCGCCGCCTGATCCTTGACCATCGTGTGCGGGCAGGTGAGCCGGACGTCCACGCGCGTGTCGTTGCGGGCGTGGAACTCGCGCCGCTCCGCGGCCGTGCGGATGTCGAGGTCGCCCACCATCGCCGACGGGTCGGCGGCGGCCGCTTCCACCGTGCGCAGGAAACGCTCGCCGAGCCGCCGTACGCCGTCCTCGTCATGCCGGGCCGGGTCGTAGGAGAGCAGCAGTTCGGCGTCGCGCGGTCGCACCGTGACGGCGAGCTCGAGGGCGAGCGCGCCGGTACGGCTGCGCAGCAGCGAGATCGACGGCTCGTCCTTCGTGATCCGGCAGGCGAACCCCACGGAGGCCTCCCCGGCGTCGATCTCCTGCCGCGCCCGCAATGCCACCTGGTCGAAGCGGTCGGTCTCGCCGGCGTCGGACGGGACCGCAACCCTCCTTTCGTACACCCCGACCGCGGAGGCAAGGCGCTCGTCGTCCCGGCCGTCGACGGCGAGCCACATCGCGGCCCCGCCGCGGTCTTGCGCGGGAATCGCCTGAAGGGCGATCCGCCAGCACGCGAGGAGGAAGTCCGCGAGTGGCGCCTCGATGGACCCGGCCGCCGCGGCGGCGCGAGCGAAGCTGTCCTCGCCGAGGCGGTAGCACGCCTCGGCCGGCTCCAGGTCGCTCACGAGCGCGCCGTCCGTCGTCTCGGGCGTGATCTCGCGCTGCCATTCCGCGTAGTCGGCGTACTGGGGGATCTCGTCGGCCGCGGGCAGGCCGCGGCCGTGGTAGGCGGCCATGAGCTCGCCTACGATGACGCGCATCCCCGCCGCGTCGGTGCAGAGCGCGGGCGCGCTGAGCACGAGATCCCCCGTTCCGTCCGGGGAACCGATCGCCACGCACCGCAGCTGCGGGGCCATCGCCAGGTCGGCGCCCGTACGAACGCGCCTGAGCGTTTCGGCGACCGCCGCCCGCCGATCGTCCGCGGCCGCTACGTGCTCCACCGTCGGCGCCGCGTGCGGCTCGATGACCTGCACGGCATCCTTCAGCCCGGGAAGCGTGCGAAAGGCCGTGCGCAGGATCTCGTGCCGCGCGGTCACCACGGCCAGCGCCTTTTGCAGGCCGCCTACGTCCATCGGCGCCGGCAGCGCTACCACGGCCTGCGTCCAGTGAACGTGAACGCCCCGCCTGCCCCACGCCCAGAGCCGCTCTTGCTGGGGGGAGAGGCGGTATCCCGCCACGCGGTCGCCTGTCATGCCGTCACGTCATCCAGGTAGACGGTCTCGCCCATGGTGACGAGCACCCGGCGCGGCCCCGTGAACGGCATGCGTCCATGCGCCACGAGCATGTTGTCGATCAGCAAGATGTCGCCCTCTTTCCAGGCAAAGCGCACCATGGCCGTCCGGATCGTCCGGCGCACCAGGCCGAGATCGCGAACGTCGATCGGAGAACCGTCGCCGAACGCGGCGTTGATGGGCAGCTCGGCCGCGTCGGCGACGGAGTTCAGCGCCGCCGACAGCTCCTCGCCGAGGTTCGACGGATGCCACTGGTCGGCCTGGTTGAACCAAACGGGCTCGCCGGTCACCGGATGCCGGATCACGGCCGGCCGTACCTGGCTGGTCTGCAGGCTTCCGTCCGCGTGCCACTGGAAGTCGATGCCGCCCTCCGCGCAGTACCGCTCGACGAAGTCCTTGTCGCGGGTCTCGAACACCGTGCTCCAGGCGAGGCCCGGGCCGTCGGCGTCGCGAAGGTTGCGCAGGTAGCGCACGCCCGATCGGGTGAACCTGGACACGAGGTCCTGGGGCAGCATCCGCAGCACACGCCGGCAGTCGGCGATCGGGGTCTCCCCGCCGCTTCGCGGGGCTGTCTGGCAGAAGAAGAACAGCTTCGCCGGCCACTTGTGCGCGTACGAGAGCTCGTTGTGCAGTGAGATCGGGTATTCAGGAGGATATTCGGTGGACGTGTAGACCTTCTCGGCCAGCATGGTCCGCGGCGAGGAGCCCTCGACGTAGTTGAGCAGGTCAGGTGTGAGGGCGAGCGCGAAACGCTCGAACTCCGCCACCTCCCGCACGCCGAAGTCGCGAAAGAGAATCGCGCCGTGCGTGTGCAGGCGGCGCTCCAGCAGTTCTCTGTTCGCCTCCGTCCAAGTGACCAGGTCGACCCGCTTGCTGGGCCGAATCACCAGGGGCAGCGAGCCGTCCGGCACCAAGGACTCCATGGTCACCAGGTCCGCCGCGTCGATCAGAACCGGCTTGCGCCGCGGGCGGGGTGCGCTTGGGTGCGTGTCACTCATCGAGCTGACCTCCGTGGCAGGGACGACAGAGCGGCCGTTTCCTCGAGCGTCACGGTGAAGTCGGCGACGATGTCCGTCACGGTCTGGTCCGCGAAGAGATCCGCATCGCAGACGAGATGGCCATCGAGGACGCCAGGGGCATGGCGCACGTAGAGCGTCATGTCGTGCTTGGCCGTCAACGTGGCACCGACGTCCATGTGGCTGGTCGAGCATCCCGCCAGCTCCGGGGCGTTCGCGGCGTCCATGAAGTTGAGCACCACCTGGAACAGCTCGGCGTCGTGGTCCGTCCGCAGCGCGTTCACAACCTTCTCGAAAGGGATGTGCTGCCGGAGGCGGGCCTGGTCGATCGCATCGCGGGCGCGGGCGAGCACGGTGTGCACGTCGGGCCGCCCCGCCAGGTCGACGCGCAGCGCCGCGGGGTTGATGAAGCAGCCCATCAGGCGGTCGAGATGCCGGTGTCCACGGTTGGCGAACGGCACGCCCACGACGACGTCGTCCGCGGCCGTGCGCCGTCCGAGCATGCGGGAGAAGGCGGCGAGAACGGCGGCGAACATGGTGGTCCGGTGCCCGCGCGCCCACGCCGCGAGGAGGTCCACGGTACGGCCGGTGACGTGGAACTCAGCGGTACGGGCGAGCCTTGCCGGGCGGGGCGGGTGCGAGTAGTCGGTGAGCGGACGGGAAGGCCGCCTGGTGGAGGCCAATTGGCGTCTCCAGTAGTCCAACGCCTCCGGCAGATCCCGTTCGACGGCCTGTTGCTCCCAGGCCGCGTAGTCCGCGTACTGCATCGGCGGCGCGGGGAGGAGCGGCCCTCCCGTGGCGAACGCCGCGTACAGCGCGGAAAGCTCCTGATGGAATACGGCAAAGGCGAAGTCGTCCGCGACGATGTGGTGCGCGACCAGCAGCAGAACGTGCTCGTCCGCGCGCATTCTGATCAGCCGGGCGCGCAGCAGCGGAAGCCTGGACAGGTCGAAGGGCCGGCGGCTCTCGCGGGCCAACAGCGTGGCGGCCGCCTCGTCGCGTTCTCGGAGGGGCAGATGGCGCAGGTCGTCCAGTGGCAGTGGCACGGCATCGCTGGGGAGCACCTCCTGGACGGGAAGTCCCCTTTCGCTCACGTACCTGGTCCGCAGGATGTCGTGGCGGCGGTGGATCTCGGCGATCGCGCTGCCGAGGGCCGCCGTGTCGAGCGGACCGGCGATCCGGATCGCGTCGCAGATGTTGTAGACGGCGCTGTCCGGCTCCAGCGTCTGCAGGAACCAGTGCCGGTGCTGCGCCGAGGACAGCGGAGTCCTTCCCCGCGCGGCACGGGGAACAGGGACCGCCGCGGGCGCGGAGTCAATCAGGCGGGCGAGGCCGGCGATCGTGGGCTCCTCGAAGAGGCTCACCACGGGCAACTCGATCTGGAAGGCGTCACGCGCTCTCGCGACCAGCCGCGCGGCCAGGGCGGACTGGCCGCCCAGCGCCCAGAATTCGTCGTGCACGCCGACCACGGGCAGACCCAGCACCTCCGACCAGAGGGACGCGAGCCTGCGTTCCGTATCCGTCCTCGGCGCCTCATAGGGCGTTTCGATCGCGAGGTCCCTGACGTCGGGAGGAGGCAGCATGGAGCGGTCGACCTTGCCGCTGGGCAGGACCGGTAGCGCCGCCATCCGGACGAGGCGCGACGGCACGAAGGCGGCGGGCAACCGCGACTGCGCGAACGCGCGGATCTCACCGTTCGTCAGCGTGCCCGCCCGCTTCTCGACGACGTAGGCGACTACGCGGACAGTCGGATCGACCGCGTCCTGGCCCAGGTATCGGGCCAAGCGGGCGTAGAGCAGCGAACGCTGCCGCTCGGACAGCCGCCCGACGCGCTCCCGCCATCCGGAGTGGTCCGCGGCGTCCGCGCCCCCGGCTTTTCCATTGTCGAAAGGAGAGCCGCCGAGCACGCGTTCAACCCATTTTCTCACGCAGGCTCAACGGCCGCATGTCCGTCCAGACCTCGGCGATGTGGTCGAGGCATTTTTGCCTTGTTCCGGTCATCCCGGCCGCGCGCCACCCCAGCGGCAGCTCTCGGTCGGCGAACCATATGGAATATTGCTCCTCGTCGTTGCACACGACCTGGTAGAGCCGCTGGTCGTCATCGTTGTCGGTCGACACGCGATCCCCCTTGTCCGCCGATGGCGCCGGTCGGCCGGTTTCCCGCCCGGCCGGTACGGTGCCGGACTTTAACAAGGGGCCCAATTGCCGGGCAATGACGCGAAGTCAGGACCGTGCTGCCGGTCAAGAGAGCGCACGTTCCGTCAAGCCAACTCTTGTCGGGAAATACGGTCGATTGACCGGGAGTGCGCTCTCCGCGCCGCACGCTTGTGCCCGCCGAGCAGCCGTGGCTAGAGTCCGACACCGGAAACAGGCCGTGGCCTGCCCGTCCACCGCGCACACCGCGCCCGGCCCTGCCAACATCGCGCTCGATCGGGGTTTCGCCTGGTGAAAGTTAACTCTTGGAACGGATGGGATCCCCTCACCCATGTGATTCTCGGCCGCGCCGACGGCACCATGGTGCAGGCGCCGGAGCCGGCCGTACACAGAAGCTGGCCGGAAGACGGATTTCCGCACGGTGTCTACGGCCCGATTCCCGACGACCTCACGGCGGCCGCGAACGAACAACTCGACAATTTCGCGGAAATTCTGCGGAGCCGGGGAATCCGGGTGGACCGGCCGGAGTCGATCGACTTCTCCCAGCGGGTTTCCACTCCTGATTGGACGCAGGACAGCATGTTCGGATGCATGCCGCCCCGCGATGTTCTCATCACCGTCGGAAACGAGATTCTCGAAGCCACGATGTGCTATCGCAGCCGGTGGTTCGAATATCTCTGTTACCGCCCGCTGATCGATTCCTACTACCGGGCGGACCCGGACATGCGCTGGGAGGCGGCGCCCAAGCCCCGGCTGACCGACGCGTCGTACAAAAAGGACTTCTGGCCGGAATACGAAAGCCTGGACTTCGCGCAGCAAATAGCCAGGGTCCGCGCGAACGACCTGGTGCTCACCGAGGCCGAGCCCTTGTTCGACGCCGCCGATATCGTCAGGTTCGGGAAGGACCTGTTCGTCCAGCTCTCGATGGTGACCAACCGCAGCGGCGTGGACTGGTTGCGGCGGCACTTCCCCTCCCATCGCGTTCATGCTGTCACCTTCGCCAACGCGCATCCGGTGCACATCGACGCGACATGGGTACCGCTGCGTCCCGGGCTCGTGCTGCACTGCGGTGAACGCGAAGCCGAGCCCGAGCTGGTCGAGTACTTCAAGATGAACGACTGGGAGATCGTGCCCGCCGCGCCGCCCACCATGACGTGGGACGGTCTGCCCAGGCTCTGCTTCTGCAGCCCGTGGCTGTCGATGAACATCCTCAGTCTGGGGCCCGACACGGTTTGTGTGGAGGCGAGCGAGGTGGCGCAGATGGAGCTGCTGGACAAGCTCGGCTTCGAGGTCATCCCCGTGCCGTTCTGGGATGTCGCGACTTTCGGAGGAGGGCTGCACTGCTCCACCGTGGACGTCCACAGGGAGGGCACGCTGCAGGACTACTTCCCCAGGCGCCACGGCAGGTTCTGATGAGGTCGCGATTGGCCGGACTGAGAAGGCGGGCGCAGGCGCCGGCGATCGGGCGCAGGAGACCGGGCGCGGGCGGCGTCCGCCGTCTTGAGTTGGCAGTCGGAGGGTTGCTCGGACCGCTGCCCGGCGACCCGCATCCACAGACCTTCGCGCGGCTGCTCGCCGCCGTGGGGGCGTGCGTGCAGCGGTACGACGCGCCGAGCCGGATCCTGGTGACCTGCGCGCCGCTGGCCGGCCACGCGCCCAACGGTGTTCCCGTCCTGGTGGACGTCCGGCCCGATCAACCGTTCGGCGAGCTGGTGGAGCAGGTGCTCGCTGACCTCGCTGAGGCGTACGCCGATCAGGACGCGTCCTTTCCCGCCACGCCGGCCGACGAGCGGCTGGCCGCCGTCGCCTGCCGCATGGCCCGCGTCCACGGCGACCTGCCGGATCTCCGGTGGGCCGTAAGCGTCACGCTCGACCGTCAGGGCGACGCGCTCACCGGCATGGTCGAGCTCGACGCGGCGGCGTTCGGCGAGGACGAGGGCCGCTGGTTCCGCGACCACCTGGAGCACGCGCTCCGGACGGCGTGCGCGGACGCAGCCGAGCGGACCGCCGGGGAGGTGGCGGCGGCGTCGCATCACATCCTCACGGTCGGGGAGGTGGCCGCGTTGCCGCCGGCGTCGCACCGCATGGTCACGGTCGAGTGGAGCGGTGCGCGCGTGCCGCCGGTCTCCACCGCCGAGTGCCTGCACCGGCTGGTCGAGGCGCAGGTGGACAAGGCCGGTGACGCCCTTGCCGTGATTCACCCCGACGGGGCACTCAGCTATGCGGACCTCAACACGCGGGCCAACCGGCTCGCCCGCTATCTGGTCGACGAGCAGCTGGTCCGCGCGGGCGACCTGGTGGGGATCGCGATGGAGCGCTCACTCGACCTGGCGGTCGCCGTCCTGGCCGTGCTCAAGGCCGGCGCCGCGTACGTGCCGCTCGACCCGACGCATCCGGAGTCGCGGCTGCGCCATATCCTGAGCGACACCCGAGCCCAGCTGGTGCTGACCCACTCCGACTTCGCCGAAAGACTGCCCGCCACAGACGCCACGATCATCTCCGTCGACGAACACGACTGGCGCGTCGCGGCCACCTCCGGAGAGAACCTCGACACCCCCGACGTCCCGCAGAGCACGGCCTGCGTCATCTACACCTCCGGCACCACCGGCCGGCCGAAAGGTGTGATGCTGACCCACCGAGGATTGTGCAACAGCATGCGCTGGGAGCACGCCGCCTACCAGATCACGCCGCGCGACCGGCTGCTGCACCTCGCGTCGTTCACTTTCTCCTTGGCCATCGTGGAGCTTTTCAGCCCGCTGTGTGCGGGTGCCCAGGTGGTGATCGCTCCCCCGAGGGCCGCCCGGGACAGCCGCTGGATCGCCAGGCTTGTGGCCGAGCACGGCGTCACCCTGCTCAGCGTCGTCCCGTCGGAACTGAAGCTGCTGCTCGAGCAGGAGCCGTCGATGCCGTGGAGCTCGCTCAAGGCCGTGATCACCGGTGCCGACGTGCTTCCCGTTCCGCTGCAGGACCTTTACCTTGCGACCTGTCCGGACGTTCCGCTGTTCAATATCTACGGGCAGACCGAGTCGTCCGTGGACGGGACCTTCTGGATCTGCGGGCCACTCCAGGACGAGAGGGCCGTGCCCGTGGGGCGGCCGATCACCAACACGCGGATGTACATCCTCGACGAGGCTATGCGCCCGGTACCGCCTGGCGTCGTCGGGGAGATATTCACCGGGGGCGTCGCGCTGGCGCACGGCTACGTCGCTCGCCCCGACCTCACCGCCGCGCGCTTCGTGCCCAATCCGTTCGCGGAGTCCCCAGCGGACAGCCGGCTCTACCGGAGCGGCGACCTCGCGTGCTGGCTCCCCGGCGGCGTGATCCAGCTCGCGGGCCGGAACGACCACCAGGTGCAGGTGCGCGGAATCCGCGTGGAGCTGGAAGAGATCGAGGCGGTGCTGCGCGAGCATCCCGGGATCAGCGACGTGGTTGTCACCGCCCAGACCGACCCGCCGCCGGACGTCGACTCGCTGATCTCCGCCGTGCCCGAGTCCGTCCTCGCCGACATGGTGGAAGAGGTGGAAAGGCTCGGCCCGCGGGGACCGGCGCAGGCCGCCACAGCCCACCTCGACACGATCCCTCGCCTGTCGTGATGCCTCATCCGGCGAGCGCGCGAGACTACTCGAGGCTGGCGCGCGGCCTGCTGCCGCGGGACGTCTGGGACTACGTGAACGGCGGCGCGGGAGACGAATGGACCCTCGCGGCGAACCGCCGGGCACTGCGTCGGGCCGCACTGCGCCCTCGGGTGCTCGTGGACGTGGGCGGGCGCGACACCCGGGTCAGGGTCATGGGCGCCGAGGTCGCCGCGCCCATAGGGGTGGCTCCGATGGCGTACCACCGTCTGGTGCACCCCGAGGGCGAGACGGCCACCGTCCGCGCCGCCGGCGACGAAGGGCTGGTCACGGTGGTGAGCACGTTTGCCAGCCGGACGATCGAGGAGATCGCCGCCGCGGCCCGGGGACCGCTGTGGTTCCAGCTCTACTGCTTCCGCGATCGCGCCATCACGGCGGACCTGATCGGCCGGGCCGAGTCGGCCGGGTGCCGGGCGCTCGTCCTCACGGGCGACACCCCCCTGTTGGGACGGCGCGACCGCGACGTCCGCCACGGCTTCACGCTGCCTGAGGGCGTCACCGCCGCCAATCTGCGCCCGTCCCGCTCCCTCGGCTCGGGCCTGAAGCTCGCCGACGCCACGGCGGACCTGCTGGATCCCGCGGTGACGTGGTCGGTCATCGACTGGCTGCGCGGCCTGACCGGGCTGCCGATCCTGATCAAGGGGGTGTTGACCGCGGAGGACGCCGCGCTCGCCGTCCGTGCCGGCGCCTCCGGCGTGATCGTGTCGAACCACGGCGGGCGGCAGGCCGACGGCGCGATCGGGGCGCTCGATGCACTCGAGGAAGTGGTGGACCGCGTCGGCGCGGACGCGGAAGTGCACGTGGACGGCGGCATCAGGCGAGGCGCCGACGTGGTGAAGGCGCTGGCTCTGGGCGCCCGCATGGTGTTCGTGGGGCGTCCGGTCCTTTGGGGTCTGGCCGTCTCGGGGGAGGTCGGCGTGCGGGAGGTGTTGCGGATGCTCAAGGACGAACTCGACCTGACGATGGCCCTCTGCGGCTGTCCGGCGGTGCGGGACATCAGCCGGGACCGGGTACGGCTGTCGCCCCCGGGCGGCCGGGAATGGAGACGATCGTGAAACCACACGCGCGGCCTGGCCTTTTCCACCACGCGTGGACCGAGCAGCGATGGAGCGAGCCCGCGGAGGTCACGCTGCGGAGCCCGCTGTTCGCCCTGCACATGAGCTCGGACGTGGATCCGGTGCATATGGCGCAGATCAGGCAGGCACGGGAGGTCCTGCGGCGTCGAGACGCCGCCGACATGGAGGGCGCGATCCGGCATCAACGGGGCGTCGTCGAGCGTTTCCTCACCGGTCGCTCCGCCTACTTCGGACCCGACGAATGCCAGCCCCTCGACGACGTCGAGCGGCTGCGCGACGAGGGGCGCGACGTGTTCGTGGTCGTCAAGTTCATGGACGAGGCGCCGCACATCGCCGCGACCTTTCACTCCCTGCTGAACCAGCGGGGTGTCGACCTGCGTCGAGTAGTGATCGTGGCGGTGGACAACAATTCCACCGACGGCTCCGACCAGATCGTCAAGAGCATCATCTCCGCCAACAAGGGAGCAGCACGGATCGTCTACATGAACCAACCCCGGCCCGGCGCGGGCAACGCGGCGCGGCTCGGGGTCGACCGGTGCGTGGCGACGGTGCAGGCCATGTGCGCGCTCGACGGCGACTGGAGCCGGCTGCAGAAGTCCCTGATCGCCTTGTCGGACGGCGACACCGTCTATCACCCCCGCGCGCTGCGCGAGGTCCTGCGGATCTTCGACGAATGCCCCACCGTGGATGGGGTCATGCCGTTCCTCACCTACAAGGCCACCGCGGCCCTGCGACTTTTCGCCGCTCATCGGCCCGCGCCGCCCGAGGTCCTGGCGCGGTACGCCGATCTCCGCGCCACCGTGCCGGTCTCCGTCGACCTCTCCGGCATCGAGGCGTTCGACGAGCTTCCCCGGTGGCGCAGGAAGCGCGTGGGGAACCGGATGGAGATCGGCTCGCTCAGCGTCGAGCTGCGTGACACCGACGACATGGGGCGGCGCTTCGGAGTGCTCAGGGACCCGTCGGGGCGCCTCGCCTACGTGCTGGAGGACCGCACGATCGTGCTCGCGGAGGCGCCCGCTTCGGGGCTGGACGCGGCGCTGGTGTTCCTGGAGAACGGGCTCGTCCGGCGGGACGAGAAGTGGCGGTGGCACGCGGTCGTCGGCCACGACATCTTCCTCACCTGGTTGTTCGCCGGGATGGGAGCGTCGGAGAACATGATCTACCCGGACACCAGCGACGCGCTCAAGACCTTCAGGACCTGGGCGTTCTCCATCGGAGGGCAGCACCAGCTGCGACGCCCGGAGCTGCGGATCGTGACCGGCAGCGACTATCAGTCCGGCAGGATCCTGCAGGCCACGGGCTGCACCGTGCGTCTGGGGCCCGCGGAGGCGCACGCGGAGACGGAGATCGACCGGCTGATCAAGATGGCCAGGAACCTGATGAGGCAACAGGCGGTCTTCTACGGGCGGACACGTGGATCGGTGATCGAACGGGCGAGCGGGCTGTACGTGCACATGACGCGCATCCAGGAGAACATCGAGGCGGAGGTGCGCAGGTACGACGACGCCGCGTTCGAAAAGGTCATCTTCCCCGAGCGCATCCTCTTCCCGCTGCGCTGGATCTTTCAGAACGCGTTCCGGTTCTACGCCCACAGCGAGCCGGAGGCGCGGCGCATCGTCCGCGAACAGCTTCTCGACATCGTGTTCGGCGACGCCGCCGCGGCCGTCGAGAAACGCTGGTTCACGCCCGCGGCCGTCGACCTCGTCGCGCGGGCCTCGCACGACGACCGGCCCGACGTCGCGGAACGGCTGGCGGAAGAGCTCATCGCGGAGCATCACCCGGAGATCATGCGCTGCTACCAGCGTACGCTGCGCGATTTCTTCGCACGCCAGCGCGTGCCCGCCGACCGGTTCGAATGGCTGCTCACAGATCTGGACAAGACACGCAACGCGCTGCGCGAGCGGCCTTCGGCCGTGGATCCCGCGACCGTGTGGGACGGGGAGGAGTTCGAGATCGACATAGAGCGTGGCCAGGCTGTGAGCATGCGCCCGGCCGACGGGCCCAGCGCATGAGGGCGCGTCTGTGGGACGGGCCGGCGCCATACGCCTGTGGCACAGAGGCGGCGGACATCCCGCACCTCGACGTTTACCTTCCGGAGCCGGAGCGGGCCACGGGCGCGGGAATGCTCATCCTCCCCGGCGGCGCCTATACGTTCCTTTCGGAGAAGTCAGGCGTCCAGTACGCGCGATGGCTGGCGGACGCGGGCATCGCCGGAATGGTGGTGAACTTTCGGCTCGGCTCCGCCGGATACCGGTATCCGGCGATACTGGCGGACGCGTGGCGTGCCCTTGCCGTGGCCCGCTCGAACGCGCAGCGCTGGAGCCTGGACCCCGACCGCATCGGCGTGATCGGCACGTCGGCGGGCGGCCATCTGGCCGCCATGATGCTCACTGGTGTGACGGCCGACGGCGCCGAGCCCGTGGGCACCCGCCCCGCGCTCGGCGTGCTGTGCTATTCCGTCATCTCGATGCTGGACCCGCTCGCCCATCACGAGACGCGCGGCAATTTCCTTGGTGACCTGGCCGACGACGAGGAGACCCAGCGGCGCTTCTCCGGGGAGCTCCTGGTGGACGACGGAGTCCCTCCATGCTTCGTCTGGCACACCTTGGCCGACGAGGAAGTCACCGCCGTGGGCAGCATGAAGTTCGCCAGGGCCCTGCACGACCGTGGCATCCGCTACGAGTTGCACCTGTATCAGACCGGCCCGCACGCGTCCGGCCTGGCTCGCGACCTCGGGCTGCGGTGGACCGACGACTGTGTCCGCTGGCTACGCGGCCATGGGTTCTGAGCCATGAGCCCGGCGAAGCACTATCGCTTGGACGACCTGCGCGACTGGGCGACCCGGCTCGTCCATGGCCTCGGCACGCCGTCACACGTCGCCCAGGCCGTGTCACGCAACCTCGTGGACGCGGACGCGGCCGGTCATGTCTCCCACGGGCTGGGCATGCTCCCGGTGTACATCGACCAGATCCACGACGGCAGCCTGATCCCCGCGGCCGAGCCGGAACTGGTCTCCGACCAGCCCGGCCATATCGTCGTCGACGGCCGTCATGGGTTCGGGCACCACACGGTGGAGTGGGCGCTCGACATAGCCGTGGAACGAGCCAGAACGCACGGTCTCTGCGCCGCGAGCCTGGTCCGCACCGGGCACGTCGGCAGGCTGGGCGGCTACACGCTCGCGGCGGCCCGCCGATCGTGCGCCGCGCTGCTGTGCGTCGGCACGATCGCCGACCGAGACGACGCACTGGTCGCTCCGCCCGACGGCGTCGAGCCGATGCTCGGGACCAATCCCATCTCGTTCGCGCATCCTGGAGACCCGCCGGTCGTCGTGGACCTGGCGACCTCGGCCTTGGCCTATTACGACCTGGTCGAACGCGGACGCAGGGGGGAAAGTGTGCCACCGGGAACTCTGAAGCGGGGCGATGGCACACAGGTCACCGACGCCTCAGCCATCTTCGAGGGCTCCGTCATGCAACCTTTCGGGGGATACAAGGGGTACGGCCTGAGCCTTATGGCTGGTCTCCTTTCCGGGCTCGGCGCGGACGGCCACGACACAGCCGTCCGCGGCGGCTTTCTCCTGGTGATCGACGTGGCGGGGAGCGTCGCGCCGGCGAACGCGGCGGAAGCACTGCGCACACTGCGCGCGTCGGCGACCGTGCCTGGCTGCTCGCACGTCTCCGTGCCAGGCGATCGATCTCATCTCAACCAGATGCGAAGCCGCGCTGCGGGCATCCCGCTCCCCGACTTCCTGGAACGTGAGTTGGCGGAGCGCCGGTCACATTCGCGGAGATCGCTCGTCATCCCGCCCCTGCCGTCCCCGATCCCGGCCCTCGACGGCGTCCCGGCCCAGCGGGAGCCGTGAGCTGGGCACGACGCCCCGCCATGAGCAGATCGAACTACGGCCGGGCTGGCCGGCCGTACCGAGCGCATGGCCTTCCTCGAACGACCCCGGCCGAGGACGTACCTGATGGCGCTGGACCGGAAGGGCGACCCTGTCAAGGCATCCACTTGCCGCCCGCGACGTCGATCGTGAGCCCGGTGAGCCAGGACGACACGTCGGAGGCGAGGAAGGCGGTCACGTTCGCCACGTCGAGCGGGGTGCCGAGCCGACCGAGCGGGTGCTCGGCCAGCAGCCGCTCCTTGAACTCCCACGGCATCCGCTCCTCCAGCCGCTCCGTCATGATCGTCGAAGGGGCGACCGCGTTGACCCTGATGCCGGCGGGCCCGAGCTCGTGCGCCAACTGCCGGGTCAGCGCGATGACTCCGGCCTTGGCCGCCGTGTACGCCACCGAGGCGGGCGTCGGAGTACGGGCCGCCAGCGAGGACATCGTGATGATCGACCCGCTCCGCCGCTCTCTCATGCGGGGCAGGAAGCTCTTGATGGCGAGGAACGTCGAGGTGAGGTTGGCGTGCACGGTGGCGTGCCAGTCCTCCTCGCTCGTCTGGTCGATGGGCCGGGGCATCCCGGTCCCGCCGCCCGCGAAGATCGCCAGCACGTCCACGGGCCCGAGCCGCCGCTCGACCTCCTCACGCATCGCCTCGACGGCGGCGAAGTCGGTGGTGTCGGCGGCCACGCCGATCGCCGCGCCGCCGATCTCCTTCACGGCCGCCTCGATGGCCACGGGGTCGCGCCCGTTGATTACGACCCGCATCCCCTGCTGGGCCAGCACCCGGGCGGCCTCTCGCCCGATCCCTCCGGAGCCGCCGGTGACCAGCGCTACCTTGCCCTGCAGGTCCGGATACATCATGACTTACGCTCCCTCTGCGAATCGCGGCCGTCCCGTGGAGTCCACGTTGCCCTGAGCGAGCGGTCCAGGGCGTCAGGCGCGAGGGGTGTTTCTGATTGCGTCCCCCGGAGTGCGCCGGGGTCGCCGCCCGTACTCCACAAGTCGTACGCCGGGAGCGGTCAGCACGACGACGTTCCGGCGGCGGCGCGGAGGAAGTAGTCGTCCCCGCCCACCTGTCCGCCCTTCAGCGCCACTTCGAGCCCGTCGCAGGCGGGGTCGTCGGCGGACAGCACGCACACCGGGCCGCCCACCGCGAGGGAGGCGATCACGTCCAGCGAGCGCGCGCCGAGGGCGGCCACGACCTGGCCCGAGGTGTCGCCGCCCGCGACCACCAGGCGCCGGACCAGCCCCGCTCGGACGGTTGCCGAGGCGATCCGGCCGAGGAGGTCTCCGACGGCCGCGGGGTCACGAGCCGGGCCGCGTGTCGACTGGACGATCGTGTGCCGGCCCTCGCCCAGGCTCTCCGCCACCTGGGCGAAGAGGTCCGCGAACGAGCCCGTGGTCCCGCTCGGCGGCCCGTCGGAGATCGCGTTCACGGCCCCGCCGCGGGTCGCGCGTCGAAGGCCGTCCGATGCGTCGAGCACCCGCCACCCCGCCCGCTCGGCCGTGTCGATCTGGCGGGCGGTGATCGGGGAGCGGCTGCCCGACACGACCAGCACCGGCGCGGCCGGTCCCAGGGTGCCGGCCGGTCCCGTGGTCGTGGTGCTCCTGGCTGAGGCGAGGGCGTAGCTCAGGCCGCCGGACCCGACGCAGTACAGCGGGGCACGGCCGCCGGCGTCGGCGAGCAGGAGGCGGCCGAGCGCTCGGACGTGGTCCTCGGTGAGCGCGTCCGCGATGAAGGCCGACTCCTCGCCAAGCGCCCGGTACGCACCCTCCGACGGCGACGGCGGTGATAGCGATGAGAAAGGCGGCGCGGGCGCGGGTAGCCAGCCGACGAGTCCCGCGCCCTGCTCGGCCAGGCGTAACCGGAGGTCGGCCTCCGACGCGGGCGTGACCGGGTGGTCGCGCATCGGCGGGTAGCGGTCGAGCCGGTGGACCTCGTCGCCGGTCCGTACGAAGTGGTTGCAGAACCACGTGTAGCGCCCCAGCTCGGGCTGCGCGGCGAGCACCGGGACCGGGCCACGCGCCAGTCCCTCGCGGTGGAGGGCCGCGATGACCGCGCCGATGCTCCCGTGCGCGGGCGAGGAGTCGAACGTCGAGCAGACCTTGTACTGGATGGCCAGCGGCTCCAGCGCCGCCATGGCCTTGAGCGCGGGCAGCACCATCGAAACCGGGTCCGCGGACGCCCGGGCGGTGGTGGCGATGCCGATGACGTCGTCCGTGTCGTGCAGGTGCGCCACGTCGGTGACCAGCGAGCCGGTCAGCCTGAACCGCCTGAACTGCCACAACGCGTCGGTAGCCCCCGTGAAGTCGTCCGCGACGAAGGCGAACAGCGTCACAGCCGCACCGCCCCGTGCCGGAGCAGCCGCGCGTGAGCCCCGCCCGGCGTCATTTCCTGATCACCCCGCCGAAGTGCTTCAGCGCCGCCCGCAGCTCCGGCTCGTCCACCTCGTCCAGCGGCACGCCCGCCTCGGCGGCCGCCCACGCCTGCCGGATGCTCGCGATCCCCGCCGCCGGCCCGTCCGGGTGGCCGAGCACCCCGCCCCCGGCCAGCACCAGCAGGTCGGTGGTCCCGGCGCGTTCCAGGGTGACGGGCGCGGTGCCGGCCCACTGGGCGGACGACAGGACGGGGAGGCAGGGGAAGCCGCCGAGCAGCGGCTCGCGGACCGCCGCGACCGTGGCCGCCACGTCGTCGTCCGTGACGTAGAACTTGCTGTGGAAGCCGCCGCAGTGCAGGTGGTCGATGCCGGTCAGGCGGGCCAGCTTCTGGTACGCGACGTGCCCGATCCCGAGCCCCGGATGCCGGGCCAGCGCCCCGATGCCGGTGACGTGCGCGTGGATCGGCAGCCTGGCGTGCCTGCGCAGCATCGCGACGGCCGGGAAGCCGACGACGTTCAGGTTGACCATCACGCAGGTCCCGCCGGCCGCCACCACCATGTCGTGGTTGCGCAGCATGCGGTCGGGCTCGTCGCTGATGTTGAACGCGTACATCGGCCGCCGCCCGGTCCGCCGCTCCACCTCGTCGAGGGCGGCCGTGACCGCGCGGATCCGCTGGGGGAGCGGGGCGGGCGGGCAGTCGGCGTTCACCTCGTCGTCCTTGATGAAGTCGACCCCCGCCAGGCCGAGCTCGCGCACCAGGTCCACGTAGTCGGCGGGGCGCAGCCCGACGTTGGGCTTGACGATGGTCCCGATCAGCACCCCGGAGGGCCGTCCCACCAGCCGCCGGGTGCCCGAGACGGCGAACCGCGCAGGCAGGTACGACGAGCCGAAGGCCGCGGGCAGCTCCAGGTCGACCAGCTTGAGCCCGGCCAGCTCGCGCAGCTCGTAGAGGTTGCCCGCGACCACGGGCAGCAGGTTCGTGAGCGAGGGTCCCGTGTTCTCCAGCGGGAAGCCGATCTTCACCAGGGCCGCCGTCAAGGGCCCGTCGCCGATCGCCCCCGGCAGGGGCTCGGAGACGGGGAGCGGGATCTCCGTGATGGACCGCACCACGGCGCTGTGGCGGGCGCGCAGCTCGGCGGTCTCGCCGCGCACGCTGACGAAGGTGCCGGTGCTCTGCTCCCCCGCGATCGCGCTCACGGCCTGCTCCAGCGGCAGGCGCGTGAGCACGCGGTACGTCGCCACGATCGATTCAGTCACAGCACCGCCGCCAGGTGCTCCATGGCGAGCGGCGGGCTGGCCAGGATCGGGACCGGGGCCTCGACCGTGCCGGCCACGCGGGC
This sequence comes from Nonomuraea sp. NPDC049400, assembly GCF_044466425.1. Classification (NCBI taxonomy): domain Bacteria; kingdom Bacillati; phylum Actinomycetota; class Actinomycetes; order Streptosporangiales; family Streptosporangiaceae; genus Nonomuraea; species Nonomuraea sp. NPDC049400. The sequence continues at coordinate 276,058 of NZ_JBITMP010000002.1, read as the reverse complement.
CATCGACGCCTGGGCCAGCACGATCACGTCCACCTCGCCCCCCAGCGCCACCAGCGCCTCGGCCACCTGCGCGTCGTGCGTGGCGGCGTCCCCGCCCATGAGGGCCTCGAAAGCGCCCTCGCACAACCTGGCGGTCAGCACGACGTCGCTGTTCAGGGCGGCCGCGCGACGGCGTACCAGGTCGGCGGTGGGGTCGAGGGTGGTGGACAGGGTGGCGAGCACGCCGATCCTGGGGCCGAGCGCGACGGCGCGGTCGGCCATCGGACGGTCCACCCGCGTCACCGGCACGCCGGTCAGCGGCTCGGCGGCCTCGACGGCGGCGCCGATCGAGGAGCAGGTCACCAGGATGTGGTCGGCGCCTGCCGCCTCGGCGGAGGCGATGTGGCCGGCGACGCGCCGGGCGGTCTGCGGGGTGAGGTGGCCGGCGGCGATGGTGTTCTTGATCAGGCTGTCGTCGACGATGTTGAAGGTCTCGACTCCCGGCAGGTGCTCGGCGCACAGCTTGGCGAACACGTCGACCAGGGTCGCGGAGGTGTGGATCAGTCCTAGCCTCTTCGTCATGGGCCTCACTTCATCCGATGAAATCTCATCTTCATCGGATGAAATGCTATGCAAAATCCGGCGCCGGCGGTAGCGTCCAGGGCGTGGCAATCGATCCCAAGCGGGACAGGCACGCCCAGGTCGTCCAGGCCCTCGGCCCCCGCATCGTCACTGGCGAGCTCGCCCCCGGGACCTCCATCCCCATCGAGGAGGACCTGGTCGGCGAGCTGGGCGTCGGCCGCTCCGCCGTACGCGAGGGCGTGAAGGTCCTGGCGGGAAAGGGCCTGCTGGAGACCAGACGGAGCGCGGGCACCAGGGTGCGCCCGCGCGAGTCCTGGAACCTGCTGGATCCCGACGTCCTCAGCTGGCGGTTCGAGCCCGAGCCGCGCCCTGAGGACATCCAGATGCTGGCCGACCTGCGCGTCGCCCTGGAGCCGGGCGCGGCCAGGGTCGCGGCGGAACGGGCCGACGCGATCGCGGTCCAGCGCATCGACGAGGCCCTGGCCGCCCTGTACGCCACGGCCGACGACCCCGAGCCGTTCATCGAGGCCGACCTGGCCTTCCACAAGGCCGTGTTCGCCGCGGCGGGCAACGACCTGCTGCTCTACATCTACGACATGATCAGCATCGCCCTGCGCTCCGTACGGCAGGTGCACACCCGTTCAGTCGCGCACAACAAGGAAACGCTGCCCGGCCACGAACGCGTGGCGCTGGCGATCAGGCGCCGCCACCACCGCAAGGCCGAGGAGGCCATGCGCGAGGTGGTCGAGGTCGCCCGCGCCGACGCCGAGCAGCACGTACGCCTCTGCTGCTAGAAGACCTCGGCAAGAAAGAGCCCACCCTTGGACGTCCTCATCGACGTGGACGGCCCCGTGGCCGTCGTCACCCTCAACAGACCTGCCAAGCTCAACGCGATCACCCCCGACATGGCCGCCGCGCTGCGTGCCTGCCTGAGCCGGGTGGACGCCGACCCCGCCATCCGGGTGGCGGTGCTCACGGGTGCGGGCGAGCGCTCGTTCTGCGTGGGCAGCGACATCCGGGAGCTGGATGAGTACGCCACGCCGTGGGAGTTCCGCAACCGCGGCGACTACGGCGACGCCGTCCGCGCCGTGCGCAAGCCGATCATCGCGGCCATCAACGGCTACGCCTACGGCGGCGGTCTGGAGCTGGCCATGGCCTGCGACATCCGGCTGGCGGCCGACACGGCGACGTTCGCCGCCCCGGAGATCAAGCTGGGCTGGATCGGCGGCAGCGGCCAGTCCGCGCTGCTGGCCCACTGCGTCGGGCCGGGCAACGCCGCCACCATGCTGCTGACGGGCGAGCCGATCAACGCCGCCCGCGCCCTGGCCTGGAGGCTGGTCACCGACGTGTTCCCGCAGGACAAGCTGCTGCCGGCGGCGCTCGAGCTGGCCGGGACGATCGCCAAGCGGCCGCCGATCGCCGCGCAGACCGCCAAGGCCAACCTCAAGGCGGCCTACTCGATGCCGCTCGAGCAGGCCATCCAGTACGAGCGCGACCTGCAGACCGTCTGCTTCGCCACGCAGGACGCGGCCGAGGGCAGGGCCGCCTTCGCCGAGCGCCGCGAGCCGGTCTTCGAGGGGCGCTGATGGGCGTCCTGGACGGCTACCGCGTGGTCGACCTGTCCATCGCGATGGCGGGCCCGCTGGCCGCCATGCGGCTGGGCGACCTGGGCGCGGACGTGGTCAAGGTGGAGCCGGTGACCGGCGAGTGGCAGCGGCACGCCCCCGCCGGCGGGGCGACGGGCAACCGGGTCAACGCCTCGTTCCTGTCGCTCAACCGCAACAAGCGCAGCCTCGCCGTGAACCTCAAGTCCGACGAGGGCCGCGCCATCGTGCACAAGCTCGCCGCGACGGCCGACGTGTTCCTGCAGAACTACCGTCCCGGCGTGGCCGAGCGGCTCGGCATGGACCACGACACGATCAGCGGCCTCAACCCCGGCATCGTGTACGTCTCCATGTCCGGCTACGGCGAGAGCGGCCCGTACATGTCGAGGCCGGGCCAGGACCTGCTGCTGCAGGCCATGAGCGGCGCCATGCTGAGCACGGGCCGCGACGGGGATCCGCCCGCGCCCGCCGGCACGTACGCCATCGACGCCATCACCGCCTACAGCGCGTTCGAGGGCGCGCTGGCCGCGCTGCTGCACCGCGAGCGCACCGGCGAGGGCCAGCGGGTGAGCGTCAACATGCTGGACGCGGCCATCGCCGTGCAGATGCAGGAGCTGTCGGTCTTCACGGTCGGCGGGGTGCCGCAGCGGCGCGGGCGCGAGCCGCACGGCCACACCTACATCCGGGCGCCGTACGGGGTGTTCGCCACCAAGGACGGCTACCTCGCGCTCGGCATGCCCCGGCTGGACGCGCTGGCCGTGGCACTGGACCTGCCGGAGCTGGCCGGCATGGACGGCGACGCCGACGGCCACACCAGGCGCGACGAGATCACCGCGATCGTGGCCCGCAGGCTGCCGGACCGCACCACCGCCGAGTGGCTGGAGATCTGCGCCCGCCACGACCTGTGGGCGGGCCCGGTGTACGGGTACGCGGAGCTGGTGGCGGACCCGCAGGCCGAGCACAACGGCTCGTTCGTCACCTACGACCACCGCACCGAGGGCACGGTCACCACGCCGGGCTTCCCCTACGGCTTCAGCGCCACCCCGCCGGAGGTGCGCAGGGGCGCGCCGCTGGTGGGCGAGCACACGAGGGAGCTGCTCGACGAGCTGGGCTACTCCCCGGAGCGCACGGCCGAGCTGGTGGCGGAGGGCGTGCTGGCATGCGAGGACTGACCTGGGACCATCCCCGGGGATACGCCCCGCTGGACGAGCTGACGCGGCTGGATCTCGCCGGGAGCAACCCCTACGGTGACGTGCCGGAGCCGATCGAGTGGGACCGGCAGCCGCTCGAAGGCTTCGAGTCGGAGCCGATCGCGAGGCTGTGCGAGACGTACGACGTGCTCGTCATCGACCACCCGGGGCTGGGCGCGGCCATGGACGCGCTGGTGCCGATGGAGGAGCTGTTCGAGCCGGACGAGCTGGCGCGGCTGCGGGCGGGCACGGTCGGCCGCACCTGGGACAGCTACCGCCCGGAGGGGCGCCAGTGGGCGCTGCCCCTCGACGCGGCCACCCAGGTCGCCGTCGCCCGGCCCGGCGTGGACGCGCCCAAGTCCTGGCCGGAGGTGGCGGAGTTCGCCAAGGGTACGCGGACCGCGCTGTGCCTGGGCGGTCCGCACGCCTTCCTGATGTTCTGCGCACTGTGCTCGGGCGACTTCCTCGACGAGGAGGAGGGGATCCGGGCGCTGGAGCTGATGTCGGAGTTGCTCGCGCTCGCCGATCCGGCGGTGTCGCTGCTCAACCCGATCGGCGTCCTCGACGCCATGGCCGGGAACGCCTCGGACTACTGCCCCCTGGTGTACCAGTACACCGCGTACCCGCTGGCCTTCTCCGACGCGCCCGCCTGGCCGGGGCGGGCACCCGGGAGCGTGCTGGGCGGCACCGGGCTCGTGGTCTCCAGGCGGCGCATCGGCGCGATCCGCGAGGCCGTGCGCGCCCACCTGCGCCGCCTCGTGTCGGAGCCCGTGCAGACGGAGCTGTTCCCGGCCGCCGGCGGGCAGGGCGCGGCCCGCTCCGCCTGGAAGGACGGCCCCACGACGGCCACCATGGAGGCCGCCTGGATCAGGCCGCGCTTCCCCGGCTACATCGCCCTGCAGGAGAGATCGTCCGCGCTGATCCGCGACGGGCTGCTCGCCCGCGTCAAGGCCCGCGAACTCCTCAGGGAACTGCACAAGGAATGGAGGCAGCAATGACCACGGCGCTCGTGACAGGCGCCGCCGGAGCGCTCGGCAGGGCGATCGTCCGCCGCCTGGCCGCCGACGGCCACCAGGTGGCGGCGCTCGACCTCGACGCGAGCGCGCTGGAGTGCGCGCTCAACCTGAAGGCCGACCTGCGCGACCCGGCCGCGATCGAGGCCGCGTTCGCCGAGACGGCCGCGCGGCTCGGCCCCGTCGGGATCCTCGTCAACAACGCGGCCGTCTACCCCGCCAGGCCGTTCCTGGAGGTGCCGCTGGCCGAGTACGAGGACGTGCACGCGGTCAACCAGCGGGCCTACTGGCTGGCCTCCCAGCACGCCGCCAGGCAGATGACCTCAGGCGGCGCGATCGTCAACATCGCCTCGATCACCATGCACGGCGGCTGGTCCGACCTGGCCGCGTACGTGGCGACCAAGGGCGCGGCGGCGGCGCTGACCAGGGCGCTGGCCCGGGAGCTCGGGCCGCGCGAGATCCGGGTCAACTGCGTCTCCCCCGGCGCCTTCCCGACTGCGGCCGAGGAGATCCACGAGGACCCCGAGGCGTACAACCGGTTCGTCCTGGAGCGGCAGTCGCTCCAGCGGCGCGGCACGCCCGAGGAGCTGGCCGCCGTGGTGTCGTTCCTCGCGGGTCCCGACGCCTCGTTCGTCACGGGGCAGACCATCGAAGTCAACGGAGGGTGGGTGATGGCATGACGCCCGACCGCAGGCGGCTGGCCGAGCTGACCGGGGACCTGAGCGCGGCCGGCGGGGTCCGGCTGGTGACGCTCGGGGACGGTCTCGAGCGCGGCATCAGGACATTGGAGTTCCGCACCGGCTCTGGCCTGGCGTTCGACGTGCTGGTGGACAGGTGCATGGACATCGGGCACGCCGAGCACGCCGGGCGCTCGTTCGGCTGGCGCTCCCCCACCGGCTTCCGCCACCCCGGGCTGCACGAGAACGCCGACGAGGACGGGCTTTCCTGGCTGCGCTCGTTCTCCGGGCTCGTCGTCACTGCCGGGCTCGACCACACGCTGTTCGGGGGCGACGTGCCCGCCGGCAGCTACCGCTACCCGCCCCGCCAGTCCGTGCGGCACGGGCTGCACGGCCGGGTGGGCAACATCCCGGCCCGGCTCACCGGGTACGGCGAGCGCTGGGACGGCGACCGCTGCGTGCTGTGGGCCGAGGGCGAGGTGCGCCAGGCCGCGGTGTTCGCCGAGAACCTGCGCCTGGTCCGCCGCATCGAGACCGACCTGGGCGGCGACGAGATCAGGCTCGTCGACACCGTCACCAACGCCGGGTTCGAGCCGGCGCCGCACATGTTCCTCTACCACATCAACCTGGGCTGGCCGCTGCTCGACGAGGGCGCCAGGTTCGAGGCCGACATCCGCGAGACGCTCTGGCAGAGCGACAGCGTGGCCGAGCAGAAGGCCGACCACGTCACCTTCCCCGGGCCGGCGCCCGGCTTCGTGGAGCAGGTGTACGAGCACGCGCTCAACCCCGGCGCGGACGGGCTGCACCGGGTGGCGGTGGTCAACGACCGGCTCGGCATGAAGGTCGCCGTGGAGTGGCGGGCGGCGGAGTTCCCGTACTTCTTCGAGTGGCTGAACCTGCGCTCGGGCAACTACGCGGTCGGCCTGGAGCCGTCCACCCACCACGTGTCGGGCGACGCCGCGGCCAGGCAGGACGGCAGCATGATCTGGCTGGAGCCGCAGGAGTCGCGCACGTACCACACGACCTTCCGTGTCTCGGTCAGCTGATGCGGTAGGCGCGGCGGGCCGTGCCGGCGAAGACCTCGGCCCGCTCGCCCTCCGACAGCCCCGCGCACAGCTCGCCGGCGGCCTGCGCCACCTGCTCGTACCCGGCCGCGAGCAGGCAGACCGGCCAGTCGGAGCCGAACATCACCCGCTCGGGCCCGAACGCCTCCAGCACGGTCTCGGCGTACGGCCGCAGGTCGGCCACCTGCCAGGACGCCCAGTCGGCCTCGGTGACCATGCCGGACAGCTTGCAGTAGACGTTGGGGTGGGCGGCCAGCTCCAGGATCCGGCTCCGCCACGGCTCCAGCTCGCCCGAGGCGATCGGCGGCTTGGACAGGTGGTCGAGCACGAACGTCAACTCGGGCAGGGCGCCCACCGTGTCGATGGCGGCGGGGAGCTGGTGTGGCAACGTGAGCAGGTCGTACGCCAGCCCGGCGGCGGACACCGCGGCGAGCCCCCGCCGCACGTCGGGCCGGCTCAGCCAGCCGGGGTCCGGTTCGGACTGCACGCCGTGGCGGACGCCCACCAGCCCTTGCGGCAGCCCGGCCAGGGTGTCGGCGGCGTCGGGCGCGGTGAGGTCGATCCACCCGACGACGCCCGCGACCAGCTCGGACCGCGCGGCCAGGGCCAGGAACTCCCGCGTCTCCGCCAGGTCGGGCAGCACCTGGACCAGCACGGTCGCGGTCACCCCTGCCGCCGCGGCGGGTCCGGCGAGGTCGTCGAGGGTGAACGTGCGGCGGACGGGCGCCATCGGCTCGGGGTCGAGCCAGCCGTGCGCGCGGGTGGCGAGATCCCAGACGTGGTGGTGGGCGTCAATGCGGGCCATGGTCGGCAAATTAGCAGACATCCCATCTTTGGACTAGATCCTTGGGAGGTCTGGACATCTGATGACTACTTCACGTAAAGATACATCCTACGTTCACCGCGCCTGTGGCGTCCCTGTGAGCGGCTTTCACGCCGGACAGGTGGTACGCATCCACGCGCCCTCACTGCCTTCTGGAGTAACTGTGTCCAACGACGGCTACACACGACGAGGCGTACTCAAGACCGGTTTAGGAGCGGCGGCGGGCTCCCTGCTCGTGACCAGCCCGGCATTCGCCGCCGAGCCCGGCAGCAACCCGCTGGTGCTCTGGTACAAGCGCCCGGCGGCTGTCTGGCTCGAGGCGACACCGATCGGCTGCGGCCGGCTCGGGGCCATGGTCTTCGGCGGCGTCGCCACCGAGCGCCTGCAGCTCAACGAGGACAGCATCTGGGCCGGCGGGCCGCACGACTACGACAACCCCGAGGCGCTGGCCGCGCTCCCCCAGATCAGGCAGCTGGTCTGGGAGGACAAATGGCAGGCCGCGCAGAACCTGGCGGACAAGAAGTTCCTCGGCAAGCCCAGCGAGCAGGCGGCGTACCAGGTGCTGGGCGACCTCGCGCTGACGTACCCGGGCTCGGCCGAGTTCACGGAGTACCGCCGCGAGCTGGACCTGACCCGCGCCGTCACCACCGTCACGTTCGTGCGGGACGGCGTGCGCCACACGCGCGAGGCCTTCGCCAGCAACCCCGACCAGGTCATCGTCGTACGGCACACGGCCGACAAACCGGGCTCGGTGAGCTTCCAGGCGACCTTCTCCAGCCCGCAGAAGTCCGCCACCGCCTCGGCCGGGCGGGACTCGATCGCCCTCGACGGCGTGAGCGGCGACACCCAGGGCCTGAAGGGCGAGGTCCGCTTCCGCGCCGTGGCCAAGGCCGAGGCGCGCGGCGGCACGGTCCGTACGGACGGCGGCACGCTGATCGTCGAGGGCGCCGACGAGGTCACGCTGCTGATCTCCATGGGCTCCAGCTACCGCAGCTTCAAGGACGTCGGCGGCGACCCGGCAGAGGTGGCGGGGCGGCATCTCGTACGCGCGAGCGGGCAGCCGTACGAGGTGCTGCGGCGCAAGCACGTACGGGACTACCAGGAGCTCTTCGGCCGGGTCGAGATCGACCTGGGCACGTCGGAGGCGGCCGCGCTGCCCACCGACGAGCGGATCGCGCGCAAGCAGCTCGACACGGATCCCGCGCTCGCCGCCCTGTACTTCCAGTTCGGCCGCTATCTGCTCATCTCCTGCTCCCGCGCGCCCGGCTATGCCGCCAACCTGCAGGGCGTCTGGAACGACTCGCTCACGCCCGCGTGGGAGTCGAAGTACACCATCAACATCAACTGCGAGATGAACTACTGGCCCGCCGCGCCCACCAACCTGGTCGAGTGCATGGACCCGCTGTTCGACCTGGTCAAGGACCTGGCGGAGTCGGGCGCCAGGACGGCCGAGAAGCAGTACGGCGCGAAGGGCTGGGTGGCGCACCACAACACCGACGGCTGGCGCGGGACGGCTCCGGTGGACTTCGCGTTCTACGGGGTGTGGCCGACCGGCGGGGCGTGGCTGTGCCTGATGCTCTGGGAGCACTACCTCTACACGGGCGACGAGCGACGGCTGCACGAGCACTTCCCGCTGATCAAGGGGTCGGTGGAGTTCTTCCTGGACACCTTGCAGACCGATCCCAGGACCGGCTACCTGGTGACGAACCCGTCGCACTCTCCGGAGGTCGGGCACCACGAGGACGGCGGGGAGAACGTCAGCATCTGCGCCGGGCCCACGATGGACATGCAGATCCTGCGGGACCTCTTCCAGGCTTTCGCGGAGGCGTCCTCGGCCCTCGGCGTCGAGGACGGGATGCGCTCGAAGGTCCTTGAGGCCCGGGCGCGGCTCGTGCCCAACCAGATCGGTCACCTGGGACAGATCCAGGAGTGGCAGGAGGACTACCGGGGCGACGCCGCGCTGTCGCGCAGCCGCCACATCTCGCACCTGTGGGGCCTCTTCCCCGCCCACCAGATCGACCCCCGCCTCTCGCCCGACCTCGCCGCCGCCGCCCGCCGCACCCTCGAACTGCGTGGCGAGGCGGGGGCCGGGTGGTCGCTGGCCTGGAAGATCAACTTCTGGGCGCGGCTGCTGGACGCTCCCGAGGCGTACAAGCGGCTGTCCAACCTGCTGCTGCCCGCCCGTACGGCGCCGAACATGTTCGACCTGCACCCGCCGTTCCAGATCGACGGCAACTTCGGCGGGGTGTCGGGGATCACGGAGATGCTCCTGCAGAGCCACGGCGACCAGGTGCACCTGCTGCCCGCCCTGCCCGCCGCCTGGCCCGCCGGGTCGTTCCGCGGGCTGCGGGCGCGGGGCGGCTTCGAGGTGGACCTGTCGTGGAGCGCCGGCGCACTGGTCCGGGGGCGCATCTGCTCGGACCTGGGGCGCAAGCTCACGCTCAGGACGGCTCAGCCGGTGACGGTGACGTCGCACGGGCGCCCGGTCCAGGCCGACCGCCCGGAGCAGGGCGTGCTCGTCTTCGACACCCGCCGAGGAGCCACGTACGACCTCGCCCCCTGAGCACCCGCCGCGCCGCGCCACCGGCGTGCGGTGGCGCGGCACGGGTGCTCGACACGCACGGGCAGGCGCGGTGCACGGGCGGACGGCCCGACGGGCGGACCCATGGCACGGCGCGACGCTCCCGTCTCCTCAGCGGGCGCGTCAGGGGGCCGTCTCGGGTGCGGTGTCCGAGAACGCCGGGACGCCGGACGCGCCGGGCGACGAGCCCGCCAGGCCCGGGGCGGTCGCCCGCGCCTCGGGCGACGAGCCCGCCGGGACAGTGGCCGGGCGGGTGCGGGGGCGGGTGCGGGAGGCTTCGCCGCGGGCGTGCGCGGCGAACAGGCGGGCCGCCTCGTCGGGGTCGCCCGACGCCAGGGTCGCCACCAGGTCGTCGTGGTGACCGGCCATCGCCGTCCAGTCCCCGTCGTACAGCGGGTTGCCCACCACGTGCAGGCTCCACAGGTTGGACTCGATCGTCCGCCACAACCGCAGCAGGAACGAGTTTCCGCAGGCCGCGCAGACCCGCCGGTGGAAGGCCAGGTCGGCGTCGCGGAAGGCCCCGATGTCCCCGTCGCGGGCCGCCTGGCGCATCGCCATCACGTCGGCCGAGAGCTCGCGCAACGTGTCGGCCTGGATGCGGACGGCCGCACCGCGTGCGGCATACTCCTCCAGCAACACCCTGATGTCGCGGACCTCGCGGGCCTGCTCGTCCGAGATCTCCGCGACGTAGCTCCCCCGGTTGGGATAGGAGATGACCAGCCCCTCGTGCGCCAACCGCTTGATCGCCTCACGAGCCGGGGCCTGGCTGGTGCCGACCCGGCGGGCGATCTCCGCCTCCACCAGCCGCTGCCCCGCCACCAGCTCCCCCGACACGATCCAGCCGCGCAGCAGCGCGTAGACCCGGTCGGACAGCAGCTCCCTCGGCAGCAGCCGGGCCGCGGGCGGCGCGACCTGCTGCTCCTGCCAGATCCGCGCCACCGTCGACTGGGAGAGCCCGAGCTGGCGCGCCATCGTACGGGTCGAGGGCACGGCCGAGCCGCCGGCCGCGGCGGCGATCACCCGCTCGGCCTCCTGCCGCTCGGCGCTGCGCGGCCGGCCGGGGCGCGGCGCGTCCGCCAGCCCGTCCAGCCCCCGCTCCACGAAGCGGGCCCGCCACTTCGCCACCGTCGCCGGGCTCACGTCCAGCCGGTCGGCGATCTCCTTGCGGGGCAGCCCGTCGGCGCAGGCGAGCACGATACGGCTCCGCAGACTCAACCCCTCGGAGGACCCTTCCGCCCACTCGCGAAGAGTGGCGCGCTCCTCCTCACCCAGCACCAGCCGCTTGTCCTCAGTGCGTCCAGCCACAGCCCCACCTTAACGTATTTATGACTCAGCAACCCGCTGGAAACTTATTTGTAGCGCCGCATAGCCCCTTGACGAGGCTATGTGACCAACGTATTAAATAATCGCTAATCGAGTATCGACCCATTAAAAGGCGTCGCAGATCTCGCCCCCTTGGAGGTGCGATGCGTTCCCCCCGTCCATTCCTCGCCCCAGCCGCCCTCGGTTGCCTGCTCCTGCTCACCGGCTGCGGCGGGGGCGGCTTCGCCGGCGACTCGCAGGCGAAGCAGAGCGAGGGCGGCCAGGTCACGGTGAGGATGCTGGTCAACATCACCCCGAACCTCACTCAGGCGTACTGGGACGGCCTGGTCAAGCCGTTCGAGCAGGCCAACCCCGGCATCGACGTCAAGGTCGAGGCACCGACCGGCAAGGGCGTGGCGGACACACTGCCGCAGCAGCTCGCCGCGGGCAGCCCGCCCGACGTGGTCGAGACGCTGACGGCGGACGAGACGCTCTCCAAGCAGATGCTCGACCTGACCGACCAGCCGTGGGCGAAGGACACGCCGCTGGCCAAGGAGGCGAGCCTGGGCGGCAAGATCTACTCGGTGGGCGTCGGCGTGCAGGCGCAGTCGCTGGTCTTCTACAACAAGAGCGCGTTCGAGAAGGCGGGGATCGACAAGCCGCCGGCCACGCTTGACGAGTTCGACGCCGCGATGGGCAAGCTCAAGGCGGCCGGGTGGCTGCCGCTGCAGACCGGCGGCGAGTTCCTGACCGGGCTCCAGCTCCTGCAGTTCTCCGGCCCGTCGCGCGCCCAGTCGCACCCCACCTGGCAGCAGGACATCAAGGCGGGCAAGCTCAAGGCGGGCGAGTCGCTCCTGCCGTACCTGGAGCGCTACCGCGCCTGGATCGACAAGGGGTACGTCGACAAGAACGCCCTGGGCATGAAGTACGCCGACGCCGAGACCGCGTTCCTGTCCGGCAAGTCGGCCATGTACATCATGGGGAGCTGGTTCACCGCCGCCGAGGCCAAGGCCAAGAAGGACTTCGAGGTCAGCGTCTTCCCCGCCCCGGTCGACAAGGGCCAGCAGTACCCGGGGCCGCAGGGCGCCACGATGGCGGCCCCGTACATGATCCTCAAGTCCACCCCGAACAAGGACGAGGCGCTCAAGCTGGTGCAGTGGCTCGTCACCGACCCGGCGGCGGTCAAGAGCCAGCTCAAGCAGGACGGCAACTTCCGCGCCGGCGTGGAGCGCGAGTTCACCCCGCTGGAGAAGCAGGTGCAGCAGATCCTCGACGGCGCCCCCTCCGGCGTCCCGCAGGGTGAGGGGTACGGCGACGCGACCCTGCCCAAGGGCTTCAACGCCGCCTGGAACACCGAGGTCCAGGGCCTGTACGTGGGCAAGTCGCCCAAGGAGGTCGCCGAGGGCGTGGACCGCTGGCTGGCCGGCCGCAAATGACGCTCACCCGGGAAGCACCCCCAGCCCTCACCGAAGCACCCGCCCTCCCGAAGCGTAAGCGCGGCGACGGATGGGCCACCGCGATCATGGTCGGCCCCGCCACCGTCCTCTACACCGTGATGCTGATCGTCCCGGTCGGCCTGGCGCTCTACCTGAGCCTCACCGACTGGGACGGCTTCAGCGCCGACCCCGCCTTCGTCGGCGCCGCCAACTACCTCGATCTCCTCGACGACCCCGAGCTGCGCCGCGCCGCCCTCGTCACCCTGCTGGTGGCCGCGGCCGGCACGGCCGGGCTCAACCTCCTCGGCCTCGGCTTCGCCGTCCTGGTGAACGGCGTCTCCAAGGCGAACACGTTCTTCCGGATCGTGCTGTTCTACCCGCACGTGCTCAGCGCCCTCGTGGTCGGCTTCCTCTGGTCGGCGATCCTCGGCACCACCGGCGCGGTCAACAACCTGGTGAGCAAGTGGGGCGGGCAGGTGCTGCCGTTCCTGTCCGACCCGGCCTGGGCCACCATCACCATGATCGCGGTGCTGGTGTGGGCGGGGTTCGGCGTCAACGTGGTGCTCTACCTGGCCGGGCTGCAGGCGGTGCCGCACTCGCTGATCGAGGCGGCGCGCATCGACGGCGCGACGCGCTGGCAGGTGTTCAGGAACGTCACGCTGCCCGCGCTGGGCCCGTCGGTGACGGTCAACATCGTGCTGTCGCTGGTGACGCTGCTCAAGACGTACGACCTGGTGGTGTCGCTGACGGCGGGCGGCCCGGCGGGCCAGACGCAGACCGTCGCCTACCTCATCCTGTGGAACTCCTTCCACGACTCGCGCCTCGGCTTCGGCTCGGCGCAGTCGGTGCTGCTCATGCTGGTGACGGCGGCGCTGGCGTTCGTGGTGACCAAGCTGCGCAGGCGCGGCGAGCTGGCGGCGCACCAATGAGAAAGACCTTCCTCTGGGCGACCGTCGCCTTCATGCTCATCCCCCTGTACGTGCTGACCGTCAACGCGTTCAAGGGCCAGCAGGACATCCTGGGCAACCCGTTCGGCCTGGGGAACCTCACGCTCGAACCCCTGGGCAGGGCGCTGACGAACCCGCAGTTCAACGTGGTCAAGGGGTACGCGGTCACGCTGCTGTTCGTGGTGGCGGTCAACGTGCTGTCGGTGGTGCTGGCCGCCCCCGCCGCCTACGTCATCGCGCGCAGCCCCAAGCGCCGCTTCCGGATCCTGATGCTCTTCTTCCTGGCCGGCACGTTCATCCCGGGCCAGGTGCTGGTCATCCCCGTCGTGTACGTGCTCAAGACCCTCGGCCTGATGGGCACCATCCGGGGGTTCGTGCTGTTCGAGACCGTGTTAACGCTACCTTTCTCGATCTTCCTGTACGCCGGCTACATCGCCACCATCCCGGCCGTGCTCGACCAGGCGGCGGCCGTGGACGGGGCGGGCAGGCTGCGTACGTTCTGGCAGATCGTCTTCCCGCTGATGAGGCCCGCGGTCGCCACGATGGTCATCCTCAACACCTTCTCGGTGTGGAACGACTTCGTGAACCCGCAGATCATCCTCGGCCCCGGCAGCGGCCTCTACACCGTGACCACCGGCGTCTACGCGGCAGTCAGCCAGTACTCCACCGACTACACGGTGGTCTTCCCGACGCTGCTGCTGGCCATCGCCCCGCTGCTGGTCTTCTTCGTCTTCATGCAACGGCACATCATCAGCGGCCTCACCGCGGGAGCAACGAAAGGGTGAAGATGCGAGCTGTATCTCCGGGACACGCGAGCGATCCCTCTGTCACAGCGACCGTCCCGCTCGGCGTGCCACCGGCCTGGGCGGTGCTCGAGCGCAGGCTGTTCGACGCCCTCGACGAGGCCTGGCGGGCCTTCGCCGGCCGCTACTGCGGGCCCGACGGCCGGCTCATCTACCACGGCCCCGCCGCCGACAGGGACGGCGCCGACGACTTCTACGAGGCGTTCTTCAACTGGCCGACGCTCTACCAGCTCGGCGGCGCCGACGACCTGCTGGACGCGTCGAAGCACCACTGGGAGGGCGTGACCGCGCAGCTCACCGAGCTGGGCTATCTGGTGGACGAGTTCGAGCGCGGCTATGACTGGTTCCACCAGGGCGAGTCGCTCCTGCTGTTCTACGGCATCTGCGCGGCCGACCCGCGCGACGAGCGCTTCCGCGACCGCGCCCGCCGCTTCGCCGACCTCTACCTGCCCGGCTCCGCCAACTACGACGCCGAGCACGACATCATCCGCGCCCCGCACAACGGCGCCGGCGGCCCCCGCTACGGCCTGCAGTGGGAGTGGGCCTCCTACCACACGGACCTGGTCAGCATGCGGCCGTATGGGCTGCCGCTGCGCGACCTGCCGGGCATCACGACGTGGGAGGACCTGGCCGACCCGAACAACGCCGCCCGCATGGGCGCGGCCATGAGCGAGCGCATCGGCCGCGGCGACGTGGCCGTCAACCTGGCCGCGACCAGCCTGGCCGTCAACGCCTGGCTGTACGACGGCGACGACCGCTACCGCGACTGGGCGCTGCGCTACATCGGCGCCTGGCAGCGGCGGGCCGAGGCCAACGACGGGATCCTGCCCGACAACGTCGGCCCGTCCGGCGAGGTGGGCGAGCTGCACGGCGGCCGCTGGTACGGCGGCAACTACGGCTGGCAGTGGCCGCACGGCCTCTACAGCGTGGGCGCCGCCGCCGCGATCGCCGCGCTCAACGCCCACCTGCTGACCGGCGACGACGACGCGCTCGCCATCGGCCGCGCCCCCCTGGAGACCGTGTACGACAAGGCCGTCCAAGCCGGCGTGACCGAGACCGAGATGAGCATCAGCGACCGCTGGCTGGCCGAGCTCGGCGACGAGGCCGGCAAGCCCACCATGCTGGTGCCCAACCGGCACGACGACCACGGCTGGTTCGACTTCCAGCCGCCGCAGCTCGGCCTGCCGGTCTGGCTCTGGCACGCCTCGCTCGGGCGCGGGGAGGCCGAACGGATCGACCGGCTGCGGGCCGCCTCCGGCTACGACTGGTCCACGGTGCGCCCGTTCAGGAACAAGGAGGAGGCCGGGCACGAGGCGCCCTGGCTGGAGTTCCTGCGCGGCGCCAACCCCGGCTTCCCCGAGGCCATGCTGTCCACCGCGCTCAGCCAGGTGCAGCGGCGGATGGCGCTCATCCATGCCGACCAGGAGGACCTGGCCGCCATCCACGTGCACCACTGGCAGCGGCTCAACCCTGTGCTCACCGAGGCGCTGCTGCAGCTCGTCACCGGCACCCCGCAGGTGCTCTACAACGGCGGGCTGCTGCCCACCAGGCTGGCCTACTTCGACGCCGACCGCTACCGCCCGGGGCTGCCCCACGACGTGGCCGCGCTGGTCGACTCGGTACGCCCCGACGGGGTCCGCGTCGAGCTGGTCAACCTGGGCCTGACCCGTACCCGCAGGGTCGTGGTGCAGGCGGGCGCGTTCGGCGAGCACGACATCGACCGCGCGGTCGTCACTCGGGCGAGCGAGGGCTTCCCGGGCGACCCGCGCGCCTACACCTCTCCCCCCATCACCGAGTCGGAGCAGGAGGTGACGGTGGACGGGCCGCGCCTGCTCGTCGAGCTGCCGCCGGGCCGCCGCATCCGGCTCGACCTGCACACGACCGCGCGCGTCCGCACGCCGTCACACCAGCACTACTGAGGAGATACATGGACGACGCCATCTGGGATCTGCCTGTTCGCGGGCCGCTGCCCGCCAAACCCGATCCCGTCCTCGTGGAGGGGCTGTCCCGGATCAGCTCGGCCACCGCCTGCGCCAAGCTGCACGCCCAGGGCATACGGCGGACCTTCATCGAGGGACCGCGTCCCATCGCCCAGGGCCAGAAGATCGCCGGCCGGGTCCGCACGCTGCAGTTCATGCCGCAGCGCGAGGACATCGCCTCGGGGCTCGGCCAGGAGTACGTCGAGCGGCACACCGCGCTGTGGGCCGTGCTGGAGGCCATCGAGCCCGGCGACGTGCTGCTGGTGCAGGCCTACGGCAGCGCGTACACCGGCTGCTTCGGCGACATGCTGGTGCGCTACTTCAAGCGCAAGGGCGGCGCGGGCATCGTGGTGGACGGCCGGATCAGGGACCTGCCTCGGGTGAGCGGCATCGGCCTGCCGCTCTGGACCACGGGCGCGACCCCGCATTACGCCTCGCAGGCGGAGCTGTTCCCGTGGGCGTACGACGTGCCGGTGGCGGTGGGCGGGGCGCTCGCGCTGCCCGGCGACCTGTGCGTGGCCGACGACGACGGCGCCGTGGTGGTGCCGCGCCGCCGGGCCGAGGCGGTGCTCGAGGCCGCCGCCGACCACGAGCAGTGGGAGCGCTACAGCCGCGCCCGCATCGAGGAGGGCGGGGCGCTTTCCGACTACTACCCACTCACCCCCGAAACCCGCGCCGAGTACGAGCGGTGGCGGAATGTGAAGGAGAGCCAGTGATCCTCAGGTCCCTGGGCGCGGTCGTCTTACTCCTGGGCGGCTTGACGTCCCCGAGTACGGACGCCGCCAGTGCCAACTGCAACTACTACGTCTCCCCGTCAGGCAGCGACCGCGGCGACGGCAGCGCCCAGCGCCCGTGGAAGTCCATCGAGCAGGCCCGCGACCAGCTCCGGGCCAAAAAGAACCACCAGAACTGCGACATCGTGGTCAACCTCAAGACCGGTGGCTACGTCGTCGACAAGACGATCAACTTCACCGAGGCCGACTCGGGCGAGAACGGCCACAAGATCATCTACCGCAGCGCCGACGGACCCGGCAAGGCCAGGCTGCTCGGGGCCAAGCCGCTGACCGGCTGGCAGAAGTACAAGGACAACATCTACAAGACCAAGGTCGACCGGAACTTCTACACGCTCTTCGAGGACGGCAAGCGCGCCACCACCGCCCGCTACCCGAACAGGACCAGCGACGACCTGTGGTCGCCGTACCTGTTCTCCGTGCTGCCGGAGGCGGAGTACCAGGCCGTGCACAACTGGCTCTTCTTCGACGCCAAGGACGTCCCGAAGGAGTGGGACCCCGACTTCGACAAGAACGCGCAGATGGTCGTCTGGTCGGGCGGGTCGTGGAGCTGGTTCACCGACACCGTGCCGCTCGGCGGTGCCGACTTCCGCAAGAACTTCTTCACGCTCAGCTACGACGCCCGCTTCCACCTCGTCAACAGCCGCAGCGGCTCGCGCTACTTCCTGCAGAACACGCTGCGCTTCCTCGACCAGCCGGGCGAGTACTACTTCGACTTCGCCAACAGCGAGGTCTACTACTGGCCGAAGAGCTCCATCGACAAGGTCCTGGCCCCGACGGTGAAGACGCTCATCTCGCTGCACGGGTCGTCGCCCGATCGGCGGGTGCAGAACGTCGCCTTCGACGGGCTGGCGCTGCAGTACTCCGACTTCGTCGATTGGTACCGGTACGGCTGGAACGGCCCGGGTGACTCGGGCTACGAGCACAAGTACCCGGTCTACGACCGGCAGATCGAGCTGCCGCGCAACAGGTTCGGCATGATCACGCTGGAGAACACCCGTGACATCGACCTGACCAGGCTGCACATCTCGGACAGCGGCTACACGGGCGTCTTCCTGAACTTCGCCAACGAGCGGGTCAAGGTGGCCGACAGCCTGCTGGCCAACATCGGCGGTGACGGCATCAAGGTGGAGGGCGGCTATCCCGGCGAGGGCGCCATCTCCGGACACCACGTGTTCACCAACAACTACATCTACCACGTCGGCGAGCTCGTCCCCGGCGACGCGGCCGGCATCGAGCTGATGAGCACGGGCTACAACGAGGTCAGCAACATCGTCGTCAAGCACAGCGCCCGCTACGGCATCAGCCTGGAGGTCCGCCCCGAGATCAAGAACGAGGACAACTACGCCCGCGGCAACAAGTTCTCCTACATCCGCCTGGAGGAGACCGGTCTCGACAGCGGCGACATGGGCGCCTTCTACACCTACGGCGTGCACAACGTCGAGCCGCACCCGATCGACAACTACGTCACGCAGATGGTGATCGGCGACGTCCTCAACGACCCCGCCGGGCAGATGCCGGACTCCGGCACGCGCGGCGTGCACATGGACGCGGGCGGCTGCGGCTTCTCCATCTCCAACGTCGAGGTGGGCAAGGTCAGCGACGACAAGTACCAGGCCTACAAGTGCAACGAGGTCACCAACGCCAACTGGGCGGACGGCTTCGACACCTCGAAGATGGAGTACGACAAGATCGGCGTGACGAGCGCGTTCCCGTACCCGATCCCGAGCTAGGCGAACCCTCCGGGGCCGGGCTTGACCGCCCGGCCCCGCACCCCCTGGAGCTGGGCTTCGCCGCCCGGCCGCGCACCCCCTGGAGCGCATCGTGAACAACCTCACGCGCCGAGGCTTCCTCTTCCTGGGCACCGCCACCACGCTCGCCCTCACCGGCTCGCCCGCCTCCGCCACCTCTGCGGGGGCGGGCTGGTTCGCGCACCCGCGCCGGGCCGCCCGGCCGATGGTGCGCTGGTGGTGGCCCGACGCGCACGTGGATCCCGCCGAGATCAGGCGGGAGGTGGACCAGCTCGCGGACGCCGGGTTCGGCGGGGCGGAGATCGCGGCGGTGCACCACAGCATCCGCGACAAGTCCGTGCTGGACCCGGCCGGGCACGGCTGGGGCACCCCCGCGTGGAACGCCGCCGTCGAGGCCGCGCTCGACCAGGCGGCCAGGCGCGGCCTCCGCATCGACCTCACCCTCGGCCCCTCCTGGCCGGCGGCCGTCCCCACGATCACGCCTGAAAGCGACGCGGCGGTCAAGGAGCTGGCCCACGGCTCGGTCACCGTGGCGGGCGGCGCCACGTACGCGGGCGAGGCGCCGCCTCCCGCCGTGGCCGGGCATCCGGTACGCAAGTTGCTGCTCGTCCAGGCGGCCAGGGTCGAGTCCGCCAACTCCACCCGCGACGAGACCGGCCTCGACCCCGCCTCGGTGGTGCGGGTGCCGGTGAGCGACGGGCGCGTCGACTGGACCGCGCCCGCCGAGGGCGAATGGGTGCTGATCGCCTATTGGGAACGGGGCTCGGGCCAGCGTCCGGAGTCCGGGCCGCACACCGTGCCCGAAGCGTATGTGGTGGACCACTTCAGCCGGGCCGGCACCCGGGCAGTGATCGACTACTGGGAGTCCACGCTGCTCACGCCCACCGTGCGGCGGCTGCTGAAGCGGGCGGGCGGTGCGCTGTTCGAGGACTCCATCGAGATCGAGAGCGACGCGCTGCCGTGGACGCCCGGGCTGCCGGCGGAGTTCGGGCGGCGGCGGGGCTACGACCTGGCGCCCTTCCTGCCGGTCATCGTGCTGAAGGACGAGGACCAGGTCTTCGCCTACGATGCCGCGCTGACCAGGCACGCGCGCAAGGACTACTGGGACACGGTCTCCGAGCTGTTCAACGAGCACCATCTCGGGATGCTGCGCGACTGGGCGCATTCGATCGGCCTGGAGTTGCGGGCGCAGCCGTACGGGCTGCGCACCGACGCCATCGCGAGCGCGGCGATTCTCGACGTGGCCGAGGGCGAGTCGCTGGGGTTCAAGAACCTCGACGACTACCGGTGCCTGGCGGGCGGCCGGGACCTGGCGGGCCGCGAGGTGCTGTCCTGCGAGGCGGGGGCGTACCAGGGCGGGGCGTACACCACGACCTGGACGAAGCTGCTGCGCACGATGGGTGGCGCGTACGCGGCGGGGCTCAACCAGACCGTCCTGCACGGCTTCTCCTACGCCACGGCGCCCGGCGCGGCCTGGCCCGGGTTCGCCGCCTTCACGCCCTACAACGGGACCGCCGGGTACGCCGAGTCCTGGGGGCCGCGCCAGCCCACCTGGCGGCATATGGCTGACATTTCTGGATATTTCGCAAGAATTCACCAGGTCATGCGGGAAGGCGCGCCGCGCGCCGACGTGGCGGTGCTGCGGCAGACCGGCTACACGAAGACCGGCATCGGCGCCGGCTGGTTCACCGCGAGCGGCGTGCCCATCGGCTGGACCCATCAGTTCGTCAGCGGGCCGCTGCTCGACCTGCCGGCCGCCCGGGTCGCGCACGGACGGCTGGCGCCGGACGGGCCGGCGTACAAGGCGCTGTTCGTCGAGGGCGACCGCTTCAACGCCGGCGAGTGCACGATGACCGTGGGGGTGGCGCGGCGGCTGCTGGGATACGCCACGGCGGGGCTGCCGATCGTGCTGCTGGGCGACTGGCGGGCGGCCTCGGTGCCCGGCGTCGCACGGGACGGGGAGAACGAGCGGCTCCGCGGCGTCCTGGCGGAGCTGCTCTCGCGGCCCACCGTGCGCATGGTCGCGGCAGCGGGCGACGTGCCGTCCGCGCTCGACGCCCTCGGCGTGCGGCCCGACGTGCGGTACGCCACCGCGTCCACGCTGCTCACGGCCCGCCGGGTGGCCGGTGACGTGGACTACTACTACCTGTGCAACGGCAAGCACGTCGAGAACCCCAAGCCGCCGATCGCCCCTGTCGACCACCAGGTCACGCTGGCCCGCACGGCCCGCGACGGGGTGCCGTACCTGCTGGACCCGTGGACCGGGCAGGCCGAGCGGCTGGCGCTCTGCGCGGAGGACGGCGACGGGATCCGGCTGCGGGCGAGGCTGCGCCCGGGCGAGTCGATGGTGGTGGCCATCGGCCGGCCCGGCCTGTTCGGGACCGGGAGGGCGGAGGGGCCGCACGCCGTCGCGACGGACGCGGACCTGGTGAGGTTCGAGAAGGGCGCGCTGGTGGTGCGTGCCTCCCGCGCCGGGACGTACACGACCACGCTGTCCGACGGCCGGACGGTGACCTCCGTGATCGGACCGGTGCCCGAGCCGGTCGTCCTGTCGTCATGGCAGCTGGAGGTCGAGGACTGGCGACCGGAGGGGACGACCACGCACCGGATGGCCCTCGACCGGCTGTCCCCCTGGTCGGACATTCCCGATCTGGCCGACGTATCGGGCATCGGCGTCTACACCACCGACATACGGCTGGAGGGCGGGGCGTACCTGGAACTCGGCGAGGTGACGGACACGTGCCGGGTGAGCGTCAACGGGCGGCGCCTGGACCCGGTGGACCAGATCAACCCGGTCGTGGACGTCGGGCCGCACCTCAGGCAGGGGGCCAACACGATCGAGGTGGAGGTGGCGACGCCGCTCGGCAACCGGCTCAGGGTCGCCGACCCTGCCGTGTACGGGCGGCTGACCCGCCAGCCTTATGGCCTCATGGGCCCTGTCCGGCTGGTGCCGTACGGCGAAGCTCGCGTGGTGGTGCCTCACACAAGTTGACTGCTCAGCTCCGTCTGCGATGGGGCCCACGGCATCTCCATCGGAGGCACCGAGGCGCTTCCCCGGAGCACTTCCACATGATCGGCGAGCTGCTGGCCGCACCGATAGGAGCTGATTCATCCACGAATACAAGCAGGTCACATGACATGACAGGGTATTCGGCACCCACACCCTACTTCAGGCACTCTTGCATGGTCTTCAATCGCGAGCCCGTGATCGGGCAGACCCGGATCTCGCGGCCCTCCTTGTCGACGACCTTCCGGCGCCCCAAGGGCCGGTCGAGCGTGATGGGCACCAAAACGACCCCGACGCGACCACCGATGTAAGCACGCGGCCACAATTCGTCCCGCCATTTCTCAAGCAGCGTGCGCTCACGTCGCGGGCAGACGTCGCGAAGCACTACCCGGACCCGGGTAGTCGATCGGCATGAGCACCGATGAGCCTGGTCCTGAGCCCTGTGACTGGTGTGGCGTGGTCAACACGAACGGGTCGCAGACTTAGACGACGTCTCATTTGGCGAGTCGGCGGTAGCAAATGAGTGCTGCGGCGATGGCGACGAAGGATGCGAAGTGGTTGGCCCGGCGTTCGTAGCGGCGATGAAGGCGGCGGCATCCGGCCAGCCAGGAGACCGTTCGTTCGACCACCCAGCGGTGCCGGCCCAGGCGCTGGCTGGATTCGATGCCGCGGCGGGCGATGCGCGGGACGATACCGCGTCCGCGCAGGAAGGTGCGCAGGTGCGGGTAGTCGTAGCCCTTGTCGCCGTGCAGCTTGCCCGGTCGGCGACGGCGCGGGCCACGGCGGGAGCGGATCGGCGGGATGCTGTGCACCAGCGGCTCCAAGCCCAGGCTGTCGTGGGTGTTGGCCGCGCTGATTGCGACAGAGATGGGCAGACCGGTCCGCTCGAAATAGGGATCATGCCTTGGTGGCTGATTCCCGCCCCCGGACCGACCGAGCGCGAGGAACGCCGCGCGGAACAACGCGCCGTGACGCTGGACGCCTTGCACACCGCGAAGATGGCCGCCCGCCTGATCACCCAGACACTCCACGCGCACTATCTGCTGATTTGACGGGCAACCAGCCGCTGGCCCGCCACCTCACGCGGACTTCTTGCGATTCTTCTTCCCGGGTAGTCGCCAAAAGCTGATCATCCTGTCGAGTGTTCGCCTGACAGACCGGGCATTCAGCTCTCCGTAGAATCGCGACCAGCCATCTGCCGGTTGAAAGGTCGCGATGCCCACGCCGTACCCGCCGTCCAACGGGCCCGTTCATCCCCAGTGGCCGCAGGGCCAGCCGCTTGGGCAGCCTCAGGGACACGGAGCGCAGGGCCGGCAGACCGGTGGGTACTTGCCACCGCCACCTCAGCCGCCTCGCCGCGGCGGCGGAAAGGGGCTGCTGATCGGGCTGATCATCGTGCTCGGCGCCCTCATGGTCGGCGGGCTGGCGACCGGCGGCTGGCTGCTCCTACGCGCGTCCAGCGACGAACCTCCCCAGGCCGCGACCACCTCCGCCACCCGGCGGAAGGCCGTCGCGTCCGCGACACCGACGGTCGCGGCGGTGAAACTGCGGGCGCTCACCGGCGACCAGCTCTGCGCCGCCGTCCCCGACGCGTACCGCAAAACTCTGGTCACCGATGGCAAGTACGGCGGAAACGACGCGTCCACCAGCGTGGCCACCGAGACCGAGAAGCGCGCGGCCTGCTCGTGGAACAACAGCAAGATGGACGTGGGCTCCGGCGTCCTCGGCTACCGCTCGTTGAAGATCTCCGTGGAGGCCCGCAGCAGCAAATCCCAGAACGCGCTCGACTACGCCAAGGACCAGTTCGACCGCGACAAGAAATCGTATGAGCGCCGCGTCAACGTCCGCGACGGCAAGCGGATCGACGGCAAAACCACCGGCTCCGCGTTCGGCCCGCTCAAGGAACTCACCTTCGGTGACGCGTCCTACAGCCAGAGCTCGATCGGCCGCAGCGGCCTCTTCACCACCGTGTACGTGCGGCAGGGCCCCTGGCTGATCGAGATCTCGTACGGCGGCGACAACCGGA
The DNA here is from genome assembly GCF_044466425.1 of Nonomuraea sp. NPDC049400. Taxonomy (NCBI): domain Bacteria; kingdom Bacillati; phylum Actinomycetota; class Actinomycetes; order Streptosporangiales; family Streptosporangiaceae; genus Nonomuraea; species Nonomuraea sp. NPDC049400. The sequence continues at coordinate 252,503 of NZ_JBITMP010000002.1, read as the reverse complement.
CCGGCGACAAATACCCCACCGGCGACTCGGTCCGCGAGGCCACGGGCAAGGTCGCTGAGCTCATCACCGCCGAGATGGCCAAGGACGCCGCCGCCGTGAAGCTCTCCGGCCCCTGCGCGATCCTCACCACCTCCGACATCAAGTCGGCTTTCTTCCCCACCGTCGAGGGCCCGTCCGTCGGCGGCAACTCCGGCGGCATCCAGCAGACCAGTTGCACCTGGAAGATCAGCGAGGTCGTCAAACACAGCCCCGGCCAGGAGTTCACCGCCCGTGGCGGCACGCTGGTCATCCACCTGACCAACTGGGGCAAGGACGGCTTCGGCTCGAAGTTCCAGTTCGACCGGGCCGCCAAGAAGTTCGACCGCTACAACGCCAAGGGCGGCGTCGGCGACGCCAACATCCACACCGACTACGAGGTCCGCCAGAACATCTCCGGCCTCGGGGAGAAGGCGTTCGCCGTGGTGTCCTCCACGTACCGGCCGAACCGCCCCGAGGAAGGCACCACCCACGAGGTCCTGGTCGAGGTCCTCCTCGGCGACCGCACGCTCGAATTCACCTACCGAGGTACGACCACCGGCGGCGGCATCGTGGGCAGTCCCGGCTACCTGGCCCCGGCCTTCGAGTCCTCCGTCGCGCAGTCAGCCCTCGTACGGCTGGCCAAGACCTTCGTCTCCGACCTCAAGTAGCTGTGACACGCTCGGACACCAGTACAGAGCACGGCGGGGGCTGGTGGTGCTCGTCATGGCTCTTCCAGCGCGTAGGCGACCGCCCGGGACAGCTCGAGCCGCGTGCCGTCCCGGAAAGCCGCCGTGAACGCCCGGGCCCCCAGCGCGCGGCGTGCCCGCTCGGCGCACTCCTGGTGCGATCTCGCGTGGAGGCGCTGCCGCATCGGAGAGCAGGCGACCGCCTCCCACAGGAGGTGGGCGGCGCCCAGCAGCCGGGCGGCGCGCTCGTGCCGGCCGCGTGCCCCGGCCGTCCAGGCCAGCACCTCCAGGCAGTTGGGCAGGCCCCACCGGTCGTCGGCGGCGCCCCAGAACGCGGCCACCTCCCGCATGCTGGCCTCGGCCTGCTGCCAGTCGCCCTGCTCCCAGCGGGCCATGCCGACCCCGTACAGTGCGTACGCGCGGAAGAGGGCCGCGTTGCGCTTCTCACACAACATCACGAGTTCCTCGCCGTACTCGGCGGCCCGGTCCGGGCTCATCGTGGCGGCGAAGATGGCGGCGAGGTACAGGGTGACCCCCACGGCGTGGACGTCGCCTCTCGCCCAGTGCAGGTCGCGGGCCTCCTCCAGGAGCGCGAGCCCACCCTCGGCGTCGCCCTCGCACAACTTCGCGACGCCGGAGAGCTGGACGGCGAACCCGAGCGCCGCCTCGTCGTTCAGCTGCCGCGCGAGCGCCAAGCACTCGCGCGCGTAGGCTGCCGCCACCGGATCGCCCTGGTAGTAGGCGAGCAGCCCGTCGGCCCACAGGCCCATCGCCCGGCTGACGCTCGGTCCGGGCACGAGCGCGAGGCCGCGTGTCAGCCAATAGCGGCCTTCGCCGAGAGCGCCGGCGACGAGCCAGTTGGCCCACAGCTTGGCGGCGATCTCCAAACCGGCGGGGGCGTCGTCGGGCCGGCCGAAGCAGAGGTCGAGGGCGACGCGCACGTTGGGAAGCTCCAGCTCCAGCGCCCGCATGCGATCGATCTGGTCCGGGTCCGCCCGGTCCACGCGCACTCGCTCCGCCTGCCGGCGATAGTGGCCGATGTAGCGCTCGCGCAGCGCCTCCGCGTCCAGTGAGGACAGCTGTTCGCGGCCGTACGCGCGGATGGTCTCCAGCATGCGGTAGCGGACTCTGGTGCCGTGCTGCTCGCCGCCCAGGATGGACTTGTCCACGAGCCCCATCATCAGATCCAGCACGTCCTCGCGTGCCAGACCCTGCCCTGGACAGACGGCTTCGGCGGTCTCCAGCTCCACGCCGCCCGCGAACATCGACAGCCGCTCCCACAGCCGTTGCTCGCCGGACGAGCACAGCCCGAAGCTCCATTCCATGGTCGCCCACAGTGTCTGGTGGCGGGCGAGCCTGCCGGAGTCGGCCTCGGCCGCCACTTTCAGGCGCTCGTCGAGCTCGTCCACGAGGTCTTCCACCGATGTCGTCCGCAGCCGTACCGCCGCCAGCTCGATGGCCAGCGGAATCCCGTCCAGGCGGCGGGCCAGCCGGGCGACCGCCTGGGCATTGGCCGCGTTGACGAGGAAGCCCGGCCGGATGGTCGCCGCCCGCTCCGCGAAGAGGCGCACGGCGTCCCGCCGGGCGATGTCGCGGGTACTGTCGCCGGGCTGCGGGATCGGCAATGACGGCACCGGCAGCACCTGCTCGCCGTACACCCCGAGTGACTGGCGGCTGGTGGCCAGGATCTGCAGCCGCGAGGTGCCGCGCAGGAGCTGGTGCACCAGCCGGGCGCACGCGCCGAGCAGGTGCTCGCAGTTGTCCAGCACCAGCAGCAGCTGTTTGTCCGCCAGATGCTCTGTCAGCAGGGCCACGAGGTCCGGTGTGCGGTCATGGATCCCCAACGAGGCGGCCACGGCCGGGGCCAGCAGGTCCTCGTCGTCGATGGTGGCCAGCTCCACCAGCCGGACCCCGTCCCGGTAGCGCTGCGGCAGGAGCTCGCTGACACGTCGCGCCAGCCGGGTCTTGCCGACCCCGCCCGCGCCGGTCAGGGTCAGCAGGCGCGTCTTGGCCAGGATCCGCCTGACCTGGGAGATCTCGTGCCGTCGTCCGACGAAACCGGTGGCGTCGGTCTGCTGCCAGTCCCCCGCCGGCTGTTGGACGTTCCGGATCGTGTCTTTCACGGGCATGCTCACTCGCCGCCGGCAGGTCCCTCGCCGGCGGGGCGGGCGCGCTCTGCGACCCAGCCGGCGATCTGTGCCCTGGAGGTGAAGCCGAGTTTCTGCAGGATGTGCTCGGCGTGGCTTTCCGCGGTGCGCTGGGCGATCACCAGTGCCGCCGCGATCTCCTTGTTCCGCATTCCCTTGGCGATGAGCTGGGCGATCTCCACCTCCCGTGGGGTGAGCGGCGCGTACGGGTCGTCCTCATCGGATCGGCTGCGAGGCGGCGCCTCCTCCATGAGGGCGTAAGCGAGCGCCTGGTCAGGGGAGCGCCTGGCGCCCCTCTTGACGGCGGCCTGGAAGGCCTGTTCGCGAAGGCCGCGACGGGTACGGTCCTCGCATTCGTCGTGGTATCGGATGAGGTGCCCGAATCCCAGTAGTGGCGCGCCGATCGCCTCCCAGACGTTGCGCACGATGCCCAGCAGTTCGCCGGCTCGCGCGTACTCACCCTGTGAGGCAGCGATCCAGGCCAGCACCTCGATATCGACCCCTACGCCGACCGAGTCGCCCAGCGTGTGGAAGACGCGCAGGCTCTCCTGCTCCAAGGCGGTCGCGCGCCGCGTGTCGCCCTGGCGCCAGAGCTCGATGCCGAGCGCCGTCATGGTGTACGCCCTGTGCCAGCTCTCGCCATGAGCGTCGCAGATGGCGATGCCCTCCTCGGCGGCGGCGACTGCGCGTTCCGAGTCGCCGAGGAACGAGTGCGCGAGGCAGAGCCAGGTCTGCGCCTGGACTTCGCCCGCGGGATCTCCGCCGGCGCGATGGTGGTTCACCGCCTCCTCGAAGGAGCTGATGGCCGTTGCGGTGTCTCCCTCCTGCATGGCGACCATTCCGGAGTAGAGCGCGACGTAGCCGAGCACCGGTTCCAGCCCCAGTTGCTCGCCGAGCGTCCTGCTCTTGGCCAGCAGCCCGATGGCCGAGGCCGGATCGCCCTGGAAGATGGCGAGCGAGCCGCATGCCCACAACGCCCGGGCCCTGACCTCGGAGCGGCCGGCGGCGTGCGCGAGTCCCTGTTCGAGCCAGGTGCGTCCTTCGCCCAGGTGGCTGCTGGTGATCCAGTGGTCGAGCAGGTCGCTCGCCATGTCGATGCAGAGCCCGGCGCGCTCGGCCTGGCAGTACTCCAGGGCGGTGCGCAGGTTGGGATGCTCGGCGCGCAGCCGGTTCAGCAGCTCGACCTGCGCCGGGCCGAACAGCTTCGCCTGCGCCTCACGTGAGAGCTGCCGGTAGTAGTCGCGATACCGGCGTTTCAGCTCCTGCTCCTGCCCGGAGGCGACGAGGCACTCGCGCCCGTACTGCCGGATCGTGTCCAGCAGCCGGTACCGCACTCCGCACGGATGGTCCTCCCGGATCAGGATGGACTTCTCCACCAGGCCGATGACCAGATCGATGATCTCGTCACGGGGGATGCCGTCCCCACCGCAGACCGCTTCGGCCGCCTCCAGGTCCAAGCTGCCGGTGAACACCGAGAGGCTTGCCCACAGCTGGCGCTCGTTCTCGGTGCAGAGCCCGTGACTCCAGTCGATCAGGGCGCGGAGCGTCCGGTGGCGGGGCGCGATGTTCGGCCCCGCCCTGAGGAGCCCGAAGAGATCGTCCAGCCGGTCGAGCAGCTGGTGAATCGAGAGCACGCGCAGTCGCACGGCGGCGAGCTCGATGCCGAGCGGCACACCGTCCAGGCGGCGGCAGATCTGCTCGATCGCGTCCCGGTTCTCGTCCGTGATGGTGAAACCAGGCAGCACGGCCGCGGCCCGCTCGGCGAAGAGCCGTACCGCGTCGGGCATGGGGGACGGCGTGTCGTGCTGGGACTCGCTGCTCGGCAGCGGCAACGTCGGCACGGGGAACGCCTGCTCGCCGACGACTCCCAGCGGCTGCCGGCTGGTGGCCAGGATGCGAAGCTTCGGGGCGGAGCACAGCAGCGTCTGGGCCATCATGGTGCACTCGTCGAGGAGGTGCTCGCAATTGTCCAAGACGACCAGCGCCCGCCGCTCGCGCAAGTGCTCGCTGAGCACCTGGACGGGCGGCCGGGCCGAGTGCTCCTGGATCTTCAACGCGGCGATCATGGCCTGGGGCAGCAGCGCCGGGTCGTCCAGTTCGGCGAGTTCGACCAGCCAGACCCCGTCTGGGAAGGCCCGTCGCAGGTCGGCGGCGACGCGCAGGGCAAGCCGGGTCTTGCCGACGCCTCCTGGCCCCGTCAGGGTCACCAATCGGGCGTCGGCCAGCAGGCGCTTGACTTCCGCTACTTCGTGCTTACGCCCGATGAAGCTGGTTACCTCAGCGGGCAGCCCGCCGGCGTACGTCTGCGCCGCGGTGTGCAACGTGGCAGTGGTCATTCATGCCTCGCATCGGCCCTGAGCGAGTAGGTCACCATATGCCGACAACAGCCTATGTATCCAACATATGCTCATGGCGGGTGCTGCCCTCCGGACAATATGCCTGGTCATCGGGCATATCGGGGACCCGTACCGAATCATTGGCAAGCCATGGCGACATCGGTCCCCGCGCATTGGACAAGTTTTGCTATGCGGCGGCGGCCACGATGCGGCGGACGATCTCCCGGGCCACCGGCTCCGTCAGAGCCGACGTGGTCACGCGCGTACGGCCGCCGCCCGCTTCGAACGTGCTCGACCCGTCCGCCCCGACGGCCACCCGGCCCTCTGGGGTGACCGCGAACAGGTCAGGCACCAGCATGGCCAGCACCGCGATCGGGTCGTGCGGGTTGTTCCACTCCTTGTTCCAGAACCGCCACCACTGCTCGATCTCCGCCTTCAAGGCCTCCCCCAGCGCCCCCGCCTTCGCGATGGCGGCCACGTCCGCGGCGTCCATCCGGACCGTGGTGGTGATCTCCAGCCCGGTGACCGTGATCGGCGCTCCGGAGCCGAAGACGATGGCCGCCGCCTCCGGGTCGCACTTCAGGTTGTGCTCCGGTTCGGGGCCGTCGAAGCGGCCGCCCATGATCCAGAGGTGCCGAACGTCCCGGGAGAAGGACGGGGAGGCCGTGATCGCGTTGGCGATGTTGGTGAGGGGCCCCACCGCCACCACGTCCACCTGGCCGGGCGCGCGGCTCACCTGGTCCACCAGGTACGCCACCGCGTCCCCGTGATCCAGCTGCTCGGTCTCCAGGTCGGCGAAGAGGCGGCCTTCGTGCCCCGCCCACCAGACGGGCCGGTCCGTCAGGGTCTTGCCGGCGCCGGGGACGACGGTCAGTGACCGGTCCGCGAGGCGTGCCAGCCGCTTGGCCAGGCGCGCCCGCAGCTGCGTGTCGCCGTAGACGGTCGTGCAGCCGAGCAGGTCGGCCTCCGGCGAGCCGAGCAGCACGGCGAGCGCCAGCGCGTCGTCGACGTCGGTGCCGATGTCGGTGTCGAAGATGACGCGCATGGTCGAAGTATTCATCGCGGCCCCTTTCGAAAGGAAGTCACTTGAGGCATGCCATGCATCTGCCGCACCGGCAAGACCTCGGCGCCCCTTGACCGTCCCCGCGAAGCCGTCTACATATATATTCAATCTCCAATATCCATTCGCTCCTCGAGAGGTGAATGTGAAGGCCACGATCACCGCGCTCGTCGCGACGGCGCTCGCCTTGTCCCCCATCACCCCGGCCGCGGCTTCCCCGGAATCGGAGGTCCGGTTCTCGGTGCCGGGCCAGGCGAGGGGGACCTGCGCCGACGCGCCGTTGCAGATCACCTTCCCCGAGCCTCCCGTGCTCGGCTCGTCCGGCGCGATCGAGGTGCGCCGTGCCGACGGGGCGCTGGTCGATCGCGTCGAGGCCGCCGCCGCCAAGGCCGACAAGAAGAACATCGGCGCCGCGGTCTCGGACGGGGGGCTGCCGCACGACTTCTCGTACGAATCGATCATGATCGACGGCAACACGGCCAGCGTCTACCTGCACCGGCAGCTCGAGTACGGACAGGAGTACTACGTCACCGTCGAGCCCGGCGTGTTCGCGGGGTTCGACGGAGTGCGGGAGCCCGGGAAGTGGGAGTTCAGGACCCGCAAGCGGGGCGCTCACGGCCGGCACCTGACGGTTTCCGGGACCGGGACCGGCGACTTCTGCACCGTGCAGGGCGCCGTCGACGCCGTTCCCAAAGGCAACCGGGAGCCCGTGACCATCGACGTGCGGCCCGGCGTCTACACCGAGATCGTCTACGTGCGCGAGGACCGCCCGCACATCACCGTCCGCGGCGCCGGCGCGGGGTGGACCGTGATCCGGTACGCCAACAACGACCTGCGCAACGGCGACAAGGCGTTGAGCAACGGCGGGCCGGCCGATGTGTGCCCGCGCCGCGTGCTGGAGAACTCGGACCTGCACAACTGCTGGCGGGCGATGTTCGGGGTGGACGCGGCCGACTTCCGCATCCAGGACCTCACGCTGCACAACACGACACCCGACGGCGGCTCGCAGGCCGAGGCGTTCAGGGGCAACAACGAGCGGATCACGCTCGAGCGCGTGGACCTGCGCAGCCACCAGGACACCCTGCGCCTTCAGGGCAAGGGCTTCGTCACCCGCAGCCGGATCAGCGGCGACACCGACTTCGTGTGGGGCACCGGCACGGTGTTCATCCAGGACTCGGTGCTGGAGTCCACGGACGCCGGTTACATCTCGCAGAGCCGCAACGACGAGACCCGCCCGGGAGCGGTGTTCGTCCGCACCAGGCTGACCCGGGCCCCCGGCGTGCCCGACGGCTCGGTGACGCTGAGCCGCAGCGCCGTGTGGCGGTTCACGCACAGCCAGGCGGTCTTCATCGACACCAGGATGGACGGCCACATCGCCCCCGTGGGCTGGGTGATCGACCCGAACGACTGCGCGCAGGCGCAGAGTCTTTCCTTCTGGGAGTACGGCAGCACCGACCTGACCACCGGTCGCGCGATCGACACCTCGCAGCGGCTGGCCTGCTCACGCCAGATGACGGCGGCCGAGGCGAAGCAGTGGAGCGATCCCTCGTTCGTCCTGGGCGGATGGGATCCCGAGCCGGGGCGCCGTTGAGGTCATGGAACATCACTGAAGGGAATGAGATGGACAGGTCAGCGAGCAGGCGCACCGTTCTGGGCGGGGTGCTGGGCGGCATCGGCGCGGCGGCCGTCGCGGGTTCGACGGCGGGTCCCGCGGCGGCGGCGACCGGCCCCGCCGAAGGCGCCCACGGCGGCAAGGGGACGCCGCGGCCGGTGGCGCCGGTCAACCAGGAGGTCGCGGCCAGGTTCGGCCCCGAGTACAAGACCCTGCCCGCCGCCGTGGCGGGCGTGGACATCGAGCCGCTGATCGGCATCGGCTCCGCCGCCGACATCGCCGCCAAGCGCAAGGCCATGACCGACTACATCTGGAAGGGCGCGGGACGGCCGAAGACGCTGCCCACGGTCGAGACCGGCGTGAGCGCGCCCGACTTCGCCTCCCTGACCGGGGTACGCAGGATCGACCGCCTGACGGTCCCCCTGCGTCACCAGGTGTCCGCCAAGGTGTACGACATCGTCCCGCACCGCGCCTGGAACAGGCGCCTGGCGCTCTACCACAACGGCCACGGCGAGCCGTTCGACACCATGCTCCGCACCGTCCAGCCCCTGCTCGACCGCGGCTACCGCGTGATGGCGTACGCGATGCCGTTCCAGCACTGGAACCAGCAGCAGATCGCCGACCCCAAGGACCCGGCCAAGCTCCTGCCCAACCCCTCCCACCGCGAGCTGCCGCCCTGGGAGAGCGCCGAGTTCTCGACGCTGACCTTCTTCCTGGAGCCGCTCACGGTCACGCTCAACTACGCGCAGGCCACGTACCAGCCCAAGAGCGTGGAGATGATCGGCCTGTCGGGCGGCGGCTGGACGACGACGGTGTTCTCGGCGCTCGACCCGCGCGTCACCCGCAGCTACCCCACGGCGGGGTCGCTGCCGTTCTTCCTGCGTCCCGCCTCTCCCAAGCCGCGCCCCACGACCGGCGACTTCGAGCAGACCAAGGACGCGCTGCCCGGCTTCTACGCCGCGACCTCCGACGACTTCCTCGACATGTACGTGCTGGCCTCCGTCGGCGCGGGACGGGGGCAGTTGCAGATACTCAACCGGTTCGACGAGTGCTGCTTCAACGGGGTCGGGCACCGCGTCTACCAGGCTCCCGTGCGCGACCGGGTCGCGCTGCTGGCCGGCGGGCGGCCCGAGCAGGGGCGGTGGGACCTGCTGGAGGACGCGACGCACGACGACCACACCATCTCGCCGTACGCGCTGTCCGTCATCCTCTGGGATCTTGACACCACAAATGTCACAACATAATATCGGAATATAGATGCAGCTTTGAATGAATATTCGCAGCGGAGGCCGTCCATGCCGGGCAGGACCTTTTCCAAGAACGCGGCGGACGATCAATTCGCCATCGTGCACGCGCTGCTTTCGCCGAGCCTCGACATTCGCGGGCCGGTCGACGCGCATTTCGGCGGGTCGAAACCGCGGGCCTTCGCGGGGCCTCAGGCCGGGCCATGACGAAGGCGTCCCATGCGCCTGGCCCATCGTCATGCGAGCGTCGCCGCGCGCTAGCAAAATGGGACTCAGCAGTGGGCCGGGCTCGCCACCGGACCAGCACAAGCGGCGGAGCCGAAGCGGAGGCCAGCGATCGTGGGAGCTGAAAGTCAGTTCGAGAAGGGCCGCTCCGGCGGCGAGCCCCTGAGGTTCAGCGGTCGCCGGCTCGGCCAGGAGTCGGAGCGCATGCGGCTCCTGGTGCGGGTCGCCCGGCTCTACCACGAGCACGGGGTGCGCCAGCCGCAGATCGCCGCGCAGCTGCGCATCTCGCAGCCTCGGGTGTCGCGGCTGCTCAAGGAGGCCGCGGAGATCGGCATCGTACGCACGGTGGTCGTGGTGCCCAGCGGCGTGCACGCGCTGCTGGAGGAGGACCTCGAGCGCAAGTACGGCGTCGAGCAGATCATCATCGTGGACGCCGCCGGCGACAACCACGACGTGGTGGCCGCGCTCGGCTCGGCAGGGGCGACGTACCTGGACGCCACCCTGATCGGCGGCGAGCACCTCGGCATCTCCTCCTGGAGCGCCAGCCTGCTGGCCACGGTGGAGGCCATGCAGCGCCGGCCGGTACGGGTGGCGGACGAGGTCGTCCAGCTCATCGGCGGCGTGGGCAAGGGGTCCGCGCAGGTCCAGGCCACCCGCCTGGCCGCCCACCTGGCCGACCTCACCGGCGCCGAGCCCGTCTTCCTGCCCGCACCCGGCCTCGTCGGCTCGGCGATGGCCCGGCAGGCGCTCTCGGACGACCAGGTGGTGCGCCAGGTGGTCGACGCCTGGTCGCGGCTGACCACCGTGCTGGTGGGGATCGGGAGCCTGGATCCGTCACCGTTGCTGCGCGACAGCGGCAACGCCATCACGGAGGAGGACTTCGAGACGCTGCGGGGGCTGGGGGCGGTGGGCGACGTGTGCCTGCGCTTCTTCGACGCCGACGGGCGGCTGGTCGACTCTCCTCTGGAGGAGCGCATCCTGGGGATCCCGGCCGCCGACCTGCTCCGGGTGCCCCGGCGGATCGCCATCGCGGGGGGACGGCGCAAGACCGCGGCGATCCGGGCGGCGCTTCGAGGGGGTTGGGTGAACACGCTCATCACGGATGTGGGCGTGGCGGAGCAACTCCTCAAGGACTGACCTCACCGGCGGACCGCCGGCCCGCCGACCCGCCCCCGGACGCGGACACCGGGGGCGTCTCCGGCATGCCACAACGTCGAGCCCCGATGCGGCGTCCGCTGGGCATCCACCGGCGTTTACCGGATCATCTGGCTGCGTCGGAAAGCGCTCTTGACAGTCACAACGGTGTCGTTCACGATGTGATGAATCCACTCCATTCATGGCTGAATAAAAATTCTCACCTAGCGACAGCGTGGTCCGGAGTCGTGCCGAAGGACGGCACAGCCCTGTCTATTCGGGCGGAAAGAGAGCGTTTCGCATGACCGAGGCCCTTGGCTTCGATCGCCAGCAATCAGAATTCAGTCGCCGGGATTTCGTGCGCTCCGCGGCGCTGGTCACCCCCGCCGTGGCGTGGGGCAGCGTGCCCGGCGCCGCCGTGGCCGCCGCCGCCACCCAGAGCCCCACGGCCACGTCGGCGAAGGGCGTGCCCGCCTTCCCCGGGGCAGAGGGCGCCGGGATGTACACCACCGGCGGCCGCGGCGGCGCCGTTTACGAGGTGACCAATCTCGACGACTCCGGTCCCGGGTCGTTGCGGGAGGCGGTGGCGAAGTCCGACGGGACGGTGGTCTTCCGGGTCTCCGGGAACATCCGGATCAAGGGCGGCCTCGACATCACCGGCTCCAACCTGACCATCGCCGGTCAGACCGCCCCCGGCCACGGCATCTGCGTCACCGGCAACGAGACGAAGATCAGGGGCAACAACATCATCATCCGCTACCTGCGCTTCCGCGGCGGCGACGAGCTGGGCACTGGCATCGACACGTTCGGCGCCCGGGGCGTGCGGGACGTCATCATCGACCACTGCTCCTTCAGCTGGGGCGTGGACGAGTGCTTCTCCGTCTACGGCAACACGAACGTGACCGTCCAGTGGTGCATCATCTCCGAGGGCCTGACCAACTCGGTGCACGACAAGGGACGCCACGGCATGGGCGGCCTGTGGGGCGGCGACAACATCACGTACCACCACAACCTGCTGGTCCACCAGAACGCCCGCAACCCCCGGTTCAGCTTCACCGAAGGCATGAACATGGTGGTCGACCACCGCAACAACGTGATCTACAACCACGGGATCACGTCGTGCTACGGCGGTGAGTGGTCGAACGGCGTCAACCTGGTGGGCAACTACTACAAGCCGGGCCCCAACACGCTGCCCGCGATCGCCCGGGAGATCGTGGCGCCGGGCCGGTTCGGGCAGTGGCACGTCAGCGGCAACGTGATCGAGGGCCACCCCGACGTGACCGCCGACAACACGCGTGGCATCACCTACCCGGTCGGCGGCATCACGCTGCTGCCCAGGCCCGTGGAGTTCGAGAACAGCATCACCGCGCAGACGCCCGCCGAGGCGTACACGACCGTGCTCGACCAGGTCGGCGCGATATTACCCCGACGGGACGCCGTCGACGCCCGGCTGATCAACGAGGTGCGCACCGGCACCGGCCGGCACATCAACTCCCAGAAAGACGTGGGCGGCTTCGTGCCGCTGCCCTCCGACCTGGCGCCGGCCGACAGCGACCACGACGGCATGCCGGACGACTGGGAGCGCGCGCAGGGGCTGAACCCCGAGAGCGCCGACGACCGCAACGCCGTGGACGCGAGCGGCTACACCAACCTCGAGCGGTACCTGAACTCCATCCAGCGGACCGGCAGCCGCAACCCCGAGGTCGCGATCACGCAGCCCACCACGGACCAGGTGTTCAGGGCCGGCCAGAACGTGACCGTGCAGGCGCGCGCGAAGGCCCTCGACCAGGCCTCCATCGCCAAGGTCGAGTTCTTCCACAGCGACCAGAAGATCGGCGAGGCCACCTCGGCGCCGTACGAGGTGACCTGGGCGGGCGTGGCGGACGGGTCCTACTACCTGACCGCCAGGGCCACCGACAGCACCGGGTCCATGACGGCCTCGTCACTGGTGCCGATCCACGTCAACCAGGCCGGCGGCACCGCCCCCTGGAAGGCCCAGGACATCGGCGAGGTGCCCATTCCCGGGCACACCGTGGTCCAGGACGGCACGATCACCGTGAAGGGCTCGGGGAAGATCGCCGATTGGAAGGACTCCTTCCACTTCGCCTACCAGGCCGTCGGGTTCAGCAAGCGCGGCGAGGTCATCGAGATCAGCGCCAGGATCGACGAGATCAGCAGGGAGCACGTCGAGGCCGTCGCCGGTCTCATGGTGCGCCAGGATCTCGCACCGAACTCGCCGTTCATGCTGGCCGCACTCGGCTGGTCGGAGGACGGCAAGCGCGCCAAGGCCATCAGGGTCGCCGGCCAGGGCAAGCAGGCCAGCGTCGGGCTCTATCCGGCCGTCGCGGACAAGCCCCTCGACAAGGGCAAGCCGTACTGGCTCCGCCTGGTCTGCCGCAGTCTGACCGGCGGCGACAACGAGTTCGAGGCCTTCATCTCCACGGACACGCTGAGCTGGACGCGCATCGGCTACGAGCGCATCGCGATGCGGACCGGCCGGTTCTACATCGGCCTCGCGGTCGACGGGAACCAGGAGGCGAACGCCGTCCACGCCTACACCGCGGCCACATTCAGCCAGGTGAAGGTCAATCGTTAGAACGGGAGCACGCCAATGACACACCAACCGTTGACGAGGAGGAACCTGCTCCGCGGCGGAGGCCTTCTCCTGCTGACGACCGCCACCGGATGCAGCTTCTTCGACACCAGCCCTGACACGGGCGGCGCCGCGCAGGCGGCGGACCTGTCGGCCAAGGAGGCGCCGGCGCTGGCGCAGCTGGTCAAGAGCGGCAAGCTGCCGCCGCTCGAGCAGCGCCTGCCGAAGAACCCCCTCGTCGTCACGCCGCTGAAGGAAGCGGGCAAGTACGGCGGCACGTGGGCCTCGGCCATCGTCGGCGAGGACGACCTCGAGTGGCTGACCAGCACCCTCGGGTACGAGCCCGTGGTCAGGCTCAAGCCCGGCACGAACGGCCAGAAGGGCCTGGACGACATCGTGGCCAACGTGGCCGAGTTCGAGGTCAAGGACGACGGCCGGGAGTACGTCTTCCGCCTGCGCGAGGGCCTCAAGTGGTCGGACGGCCAGCCGTGCACCGCCGACGACCTGATGTTCGCCTTCGAGGACGTGGCGACCTACCACGACCTGCACACCACCGGCATCTACGACCTCTTCCTGGAGAACGGGAGCACCACCGAGCGGGTGAAGGTCGAGAAGGTGGACGAGCGGACCGTCCGGTACGTCTACAAGGAGCCCAAGGCGGGCTTCCTGTTCCAGATCGCCGTGGCGACGTTCGAGCGGCCGGGCGCGACCGGGTTCCTGCTGCCCAAGCACTACCTCAAGCAGTTCCACAAGAAGTACAACCCGGACGTCGACCAGCTGGCGAAGGAGGCGCAGCTCGAGGACTGGACGCAGCTGTTCATGCTGAAGCAGGACCCGTGGCACAACGCCGACCAGCCCACGCTGCACGCCTGGAAGGTGAGCAACCCGGTCGGCAAGGGCACCGCGCTGGTGGCCGAGCGCAACCCGTACTACTGGAAGGTCGACCAGCAGGGGCGCCAGCTCCCCTACTTCGACCGGTTCAGGGCGGAGCTCCTCGGTGACGTCCAGGTCGAGCTGCTGAAGATCATGAACGGCGAGCTCGGCATGCAGCTGCGCAACTTCAACACGCCGGAGAACAAGCCGCTGGTCGCCCAGAACGCCGCGAAGGGCAAATACCGGCTGTTCGACGTGCCGAGCCGGCTGAGCAACACGATGATCATCCAGTTCAACCAGACGATCGCGGACGAGAAGCTGCGTGAGCTGTTCAGGAACAAGGACTTCCGGATCGGGCTGTCGTACGCGATCAACCGCAAGGAGATCATCGACGGCGTGTACGCCGGCCAGGGCGAGCCGTGGCAGGCCGCGCCGTCCAAGCGCAACGTGGTCTACAACGAGCAGTTCGCCAAGCAGTACACCGAGTACGACGTCGCCAAGGCCAACGAATTCCTGGACAAGGCCGGGCTGACCAAGAAGGACGCCGACGGCAAGCGCCTGGGTCCCGACGGCAAGCCGCTGGTCGTCACGGTCATGGCCAGCACCGAGTTCCCGCACCACACCCAGGCGCTGGAGTTCGTGAAGAAGGGCTGGGAGGCGGTCGGGGTCGGGCTCCGGGTGGACCCGGTGGCGGACACGCTGTTCACCGAGCGCACGATGGCGAACCAGCCGCAGGCCTCGTCGTACACGTGCAGCGACTTCGACATCATCACGGGCACCGGCGGCGACCACTACTACGTGCCGAGCAACTCCGGCAGCGCGCGCTACGCCATCCGCTGGGCGCAGTGGTACGGCAGCAAGGGCAAGTCCGGCGACGAGCCGCCCAAGGAGGTCAAGGAGCAGCTCGAGGCGTTCACCAAGATGCGCACCGAGTACGACTCCACCAAGGCGATCGAGTCCGCCAAGAAGGTCGTGGAGATCGCGGCGCAGCAGTTCTACGCGATCGGCATCAGCACGTACCCGGACGAGTACGGCATCGTGTCGAACAGCTTCAAGAACGTGCCCGACTCGATGGCCTCCGCCCCCGTGACCCCCGGGCCGACCCAGCCCGAGCAGTACTCCCTCTGAGGGGCCGACGTGCTGGGCTACTTCGGCCGCCGCCTGGTGTACGTGGTGGTGACGCTCTGGGCGATCTCGATCGTCACGTTCGTCATCATCAACCTGCCGCCGGGCGACTACGTCTCGACGCTCGTCGCGAACGCGCAGGCGGGCGGCGAGGGCATCACCCCGGCGGAGATCGCCAACCTCAGGCACCGCTACGGCCTGGACGAGCCGCTCCTGGTGCAGTACTGGAGCTGGATCACGGCGATCGTCTTCCACGGCGATTTTGGTCAATCGTTTGCCTGGAATCAGGCGGTCTCCACGCTCATCGGCGAGCGGGTCGCCCTGTCGGCGATGCTGTCGATCAGCTCGCTGCTCATGGTCTGGGCGATCGCGTTCCCGATCGGCATCTACAGCGCGGTCAAGCAGTACTCGTGGGGCGACTACACGGCGAGCTTCTTCGGGTTCATCGGCATGGCGGTCCCGGAGTTCATGCTGGCCCTGGTCCTCATGTACGTGGGCTTCCGCTTCTTCGGCCAGAGCGTGGGCGGCCTGTTCTCACCCGAGTTCCAGGACGCCGCCTGGAACCTGGGCAAGATGCTCGACCTGCTTGGCCACCTGTGGGTGCCGATCGTGGTGATCGGCGTGTCGGGCACCGCGGGCATGATCCGGGTCACCCGGGCGAACCTGCTGGACGAGCTCTACCGCCCGTACGTGCACACGGCCAGGGCCAAGGGTCTGCCGGAGTGGAAGCTGCTGCTGAAGTACCCGGTGCGGATGTCGCTCAGCCCGTTCTTCAGCACGGTCGGCTGGCTGCTGCCCGGGCTGATCGGCGGGGAGACGATCGTGTCGGTGGTCATGAGCCTGCCGACCGGCGGCCCGCTGCTGCTCAACGGCGTCATGAACCAGGACATGTACCTGGTCGGCAGCTTCATCATGATCCTCAGCACGCTGACCGTGATCGGAACCGTGGTGAGCGACCTGGCGCTGGCGTGGTGGGACCCGCGAATCCGCAAACGGTACAAGAGAGAGTAGCGCCACATGTTCCTCAGGCGACCTTCCAAGGAAGTGGGAACGCTGCCGCAGTGGCGGCTGATGTGGCGGCAGTTCCGCAGGCACCGGCTCGCGCTGGCCGGCATGGCCATCCTGGTGCCGGTGTACTTCGGGGCGATCTTCGCGGAGTTCTTCGCGCCGATGTCCAGCTCGACCGCGAACACGTCGATGACGTACGCGCCGCCGCAGCCGCTGCGCTACTCCGGCGACCTGGGCCTCTACGTGCGCGGCTACCGGACCGAGCGCGACCCCAAGACGTACGAGCAGCGCTACACCGAGGACCCGGGCAAGCGGATCGACGTCGGGCTGTTCGTGCACGGCGACGAGTACAAGCTGCTCGGCCTGATCCCGTCGGACATCCACCTGATCGGCCCGGTCACCAAGGGCGAGCCGGTCTTCCTGCTCGGCGCCGACCAGAACGGGCGCGACCTGCTGTCCAGGCTCATCCACGGGGCCCGGGTGTCGCTGTCGATCGGGCTGGTGGGCGTCGCGGCGAGCTTCTTACTCGGCATGCTCATAGGCGGCATATCCGGATATTTCGGGGGCGGCGTGGACAACGCCGTGCAACGGGTGATCGAGTTCCTCATCGCGATCCCGACGCTCCCGCTCTGGATGGCGCTCTCGGCCGCGCTCCCGACCGACTGGGGGCCGCTGACCAGGTATTTCGCGATCACGGTGATCCTGTCGCTGATCGGGTGGACCGGGCTGGCGAGGGACGTGCGCGGGCGGTTCCTGTCGCTGCGCGAGGAGGACTTCGTCATGGCCGCGCGGCTGGACGGCGTGAGCCGGTTGTCGATCATCTTCCGGCACATGATCCCGTCGTTCGCCAGCCACATCATCGCGTCGTTGTCGCTGGCCATCCCGGGCATGATCCTCGGCGAGACGAGCCTGAGCTTCCTCGGGCTCGGCCTGCAGGCGCCCGCGGTGAGCTGGGGCGTGCTGCTGGAGGGCGCCCAGAACGTCCGCGTGGTCGCGAACGCGCCCTGGCTGCTGGCGCCGGGCGTCGCGGTGGTCATCGTCGTGGTGGCCATGAACTTCTTCGGTGACGGTCTGCGTGACGCCGCCGATCCTTACGGAGGGAGCCGGCGTGGCCGCAGACGACGTGCTGCTTGAGATCGAGGACCTGCGTACCCACTTCCTGCTGGACGACGGCGTGGTGTGCGCGGTGGACGGCGTGGACCTGCGGGTGCGCAAGGGCGAGACGCTGGCCATCGTCGGCGAGTCCGGCTGCGGGAAGAGCGTCATGGCGCGCTCGATCCTGCGCCTGGTGGACCCGCCTGGCCACATCGAGGGCGGGCGGATCACGCTGCACCGCGAGGGCGGTCCCGTCGAGCTGGTCGGCGCGGACCGCAGGCTGCTGCGGCAGATCAGGTGGCGGGACATCGCGATGGTGTTCCAGGAGCCGATGGCGTCGCTGAGCCTGGTGCACACGATCGGCAGCCAGATCGTGGAGGCGGTCCGGCTGCACGAGAACGTCGGCAAGGCCGCCGCCCGGCAGCGCGCGATCGAGATGCTCGACCGGGTCGGCATCCCCAAGCCGGAGCGGCGGGTGGACGCCTACCCGTTCGAGCTGAGCGGCGGGATGCGGCAGCGGGCGATGATCGCGATGGCGCTGTCGTGCCGGCCGAGCCTGCTCATCGCCGACGAGCCGACGACCGCGCTGGACGTGACCACCCAGGCGCAGATCCTGGAGCTGCTGCGGGACCTGCAGGCGGAGTTCGGCATGGCGATCATGCTGATCACCCACGACCTGGGAGTGGCCGCGCAGGTGGCCGACCGCATGGCGGTCATGTACCTGGGCCGGGTCGTCGAGTACGGGGCCGCCGAACAGGTGCTGGCCGAGCCGCGGCACCCGTACTCGCGGGCGCTGCTGCGCTCGATGCCCCGGCTCGGGCGGGCCTCGCGCACCAGGCTGACGGCGATCAAGGGCATGGTGCCGCCGCCGTTCGACCGCCCGGACGGGTGCACGTTCCACCCGCGCTGTGACGCCGTGCTGGCCGGGAAGTGCGACACGGTGCCGCCGCGCCGGGTTCCGGTAGGCGACCGCGAGGTCTCCTGCCTGCTCTACGAGGAGGAAGCGTGAGCACCGAACCTCTCCTCAGCATCGAGGGGCTGACCAAGCACTTCCCGATCCGCAGCGGGCTGCTGGGCCGACAGGTGGGTGCGGTGAAGGCCGTGGACCAGGTGGACCTGACCATCGCGGCGGGCAGCACGCTCGGCCTGGTCGGGGAGTCCGGCTGCGGCAAGACCACGCTCGGCCGCTGCATCGTGCGGGCGCACGACCCGACCGGCGGGCGCATGCTCTACCGGCAGCCGGACGGCTCGGTGATCGACGTCGCGGGGCTGAAGGAGAAGGAGCTCAAGCCGTACCGGGCGCAGGTACGGATGATCTTCCAGGACCCGCACTCCTCGCTCAACCCGCGCAAGACCCTGCGCGAGATCATCGGCGAGCCGATGCGGGCGCACAAGTACGGCACCAAGGAGGAGATCGACGCGCGGGTCGGCGAGCTGCTCGACCGGGTGGGCCTGCGCCCCGAGTACGCCAACCGCTACCCGCACGCCTTCAGCGGCGGCGAGCGCCAGCGGGTCGGGATCGCGCGGGCGCTGGCCCTGTCGCCCCGGCTGGTGGTGGCCGACGAGGCGGTGAGCGCGCTGGACGTGTCGGTCCGCGCCCAGATCCTCAACCTGCTGATGGACCTGCAGGAGGAGTCGGGCCTGGCCTACCTGTTCGTCAGCCACGACCTGGGCATCATCGAGCACGTCGCGGACGTCGTCGCGGTCATGTACCTGGGCAAGGTCGTCGAGCAGGGCCCCACCGAGGAGCTGTACGCCCGGCCGCGGCACCCGTACACCGAGGCGCTGCTGTCGGCGGTGCCCGACCCCGATCCGGCGGCCAAGCGGCACCGGGAGCGGATCAAGCTGCTGGGCGACATCGCCGACCCGGCGCACGTGCCGCCGGGGTGCCCGTTCCATCCGCGCTGCGTGTACGCCAAGGACACCTGCCGTACGGACCCGCCGCCGCTGCGCGAGGTCGGGGGCCGCCGGGTGGCCTGCCATTTCGCGGAGGAGCTGGAGCTGCGCGGCGTGCCCGACCCCGACGTGCGGGAGATGAGCGCATGAGCGAGCGAGCAATCAACACAGCCGATCCGCGCTTCGACGGCATCGTGCGCCCTTCGGCGGTCCTGCCGGGTGCGCGCGAGGCGCTGCTGCCCGCGCCGCACGGGCCGGACAACCACGCGGCCAACCTGCTGCGCACGAGCGACGGCGGCCTGCTGTGCACCTGGTTCAGCGGCCCCGAGGAGGGCCATCCCGGCACGAACGTCGTGCTGTCACGGCTGGCCGGCGACCGCTGGGAGCGGCCCCGGGTCGTCGCCGCCGACCCGGGGCGCAGCGAGCAGAACCCCGTGCTGTTCGAGGCGGACGGGCTGGTCTGGCTGCTGCACACCTCCAGCGAGCCGTACGACCAGACCACCGCGCACGTCGTGGCGAGGACCTCCGCGGACGCGGGACGTACGTGGAGCGAGCCGCGCGTGCTCTTCGCCGAGCCCGGCACCTTCGTCCGGCACCCGCCGCTGATCCTGGACGGCGGCGCCTGGCTGCTGCCCGCCTACCACTGCGGGAAGTCCGGCGACCGCAGCGTCGTCAAGGTCAGCGCGGACGGCGGGCGCACGTGGGACGAGCACGAGGTCCCCGGCAGCGGCGACGTGGTGCAGATGACCATCGCGCGGCGGCCTGACGGCGGGCTGCTCGCGCTGTTCAGGGACCGGAGGGCGGGCCGCATCCACGCCTCGACCTCGTCCGACGGCCGGACCTGGTCCGCTCCCGAGCGGACCAGCCTGCCCAACAACGACTCCTCCGTCCAGCTCACGAGGGTGGATGGACGGCTCGCGCTCGTCTACAACGACGCGAGCCTGGAGCGCGACCAGTTCAGATGGGTGAGCAAGAACGGGCAACTCCGCAAGAAAGCGGTGCGCACCCCGCTGGTCCTCGCGGTGTCGGAGGACGGCGGCGCCTGCTGGCCGTACCGGCAGGTGCTGCAGGACACCGACCCCGAGTACTGGCAGAACGAGCTCGGCTACTCCTATCCGAGCGTCGTCGACGGCGGCGGCGGACGCCTGCACGTCGCCTTTTCCTACCTGCGCAAAACCATCAAATATCTGGAGATTGGCCAGCCATGAAATTCCGGCAGAGCATTTTATACGGGGCGCTGGCGGCAGCCGTGGCCGTCCCGTCGTACTTCACCGACGACGACGGCGGCGGCCAGGTGCAGGTGGAGCCCACCGGCTCCTACGCCTGCCGCCAGGACGTGGCCGCCCCCGACCCGAACGTCCCCAAGGTGCACGCCGCCGCGATCGCGCAGGCGCCGACGGGCGACATCGTGACCGTCTACTACGGCGGCACCTCCGAGGGCGCGTCCAACCAGGCGCTCTACCTGTCGCGCCTGGCGGTGGGCAAGCGGACCTGGTCCACACCCGAGGTGGTGTTCGACGAGCCGGGCAAGGCCGACGGCAACCCCGTGCTGTGGTCGGACGGCAAGCGCCTGTACCTGTTCTTCGTGACGATCGAGGGGCGCGGCTGGGCACAGGCCCCGATCAGGCTGATCACCTCGGACGACGGCGGCCACACCTGGAGCGACCCGGCCTACATCCGCAGGGAGTGGGGGTGGATGGTCGGCACCAACCCGATCCGCATGTCGAACGGCGAGGTGCTGGTGCCGATCTACGACGAGGCCGGGTCCAGCTCGGGCTTCTACGTGTTCAGCCAGGACATGAGCTCGTGGAAGGCGTACCCGGAGGAGCACACGAGCTGGATCCGCACGCCGAAGAGCTCGATCCAGCCGACGGTGGTGGAGGTCGAGCCGGGCAAGTTGGTCGCGTACATGCGCACCGGGGACGGCGCCATCTACAAGAGCCAGTCCACCGACTTCGCCCGCACGTGGAGCGCTCCCGTGGCCGAGCCCATCGGCAACCCGAACTCCCGGATCGCCGCGCTCAAGCTGGACAACGGCAAGCTGGTGCTGGCCTACAACCCCTGGGTCGAGCACCGCTCCCCCATGCGGGTGTCGCTCTCTCCGGACAAGGGCCGGACCTGGGAGAACTCGGTCGACGTGGAGGCCCAGTCGGGGCCGCAGTTCACCTACCCGGTGATGACGCAGAGCAGCGACGGCTTCATCCACATGGTCTATTCCTACAACCGCAACAACATCCGGCACGTCGTCTTCAACGAGCAGTATCTCCGCGACGCCGTGGGCCTGCTGTCGAACTGGCCCCAGCACACGATCACCGAGTTCAAGAACGGCGTGCGCCGCAACGTCGTGCCCAGGTGCAGCTACACGCCTTCCAAGGGGGAGTCTGAATGAACATGAAGGCCCGTGGGCTCGCGCTGCTCGCGCTCGCTCTGACCGTCACCACCGCCCCGGTCTCCGCCCCTGCCAACTCCTGGGCCTCGGCCGCGGCCTGCAAGGACGTGCCGAACAAGTACAACAAGCCGTTCAGCGTCTGCGACGACGAGCTGTTCGTCTTCGCGGCCAACTACAAGCCGTTCGAGGCCACCGCCGATGAGAACCGGCAGGCGAGCAAGGTCTTCGACGAGGTCATCGGCAACAAGCTGCGCGCCGCGTTCCCCAACGTCAAGATCAAGTACGCGACGTGGGACTACCCGGTCCGCTACGAGGACCTGAAGAAGGCCGGCGTCACGCCCGACATCGTCATCGACGACCCGCGTACCCGCATCGACCGCGACCTCGAGCCGCTGGGCTGGGTCGGCGACCTCACCCCGTCGCTGCAGCAGGCCGGCATCGACCTCGGCAAGCTGAACCAGGCGGCCGTCGAGCTGGTCAAGTCCCGCTCCGACGGCGGCATCTACGGCGTGCCGCTCTTCATCGACGAGCACGTGCTGCTCTACAACAAGAAGATCTTCGACAAGTTCCGGGTGCCCCACCCCAAGGCCGGCATGACGTACGACGAGGCGTACCGGCTGGCCAAGAGGCTGACCCGCGACGACGGGCTCGACCACTACAAGGGCTACATGCAGCACCCCGACCAGTACCTCGAGTTCAACCAGCTCGGGCTCTACCCGTTCCTGCCGACCACGAGCGAGCAGCCCAAGCCCGAGGACGTCAAGGTGAGCATCACCGGTGACGGGTGGAAGCAGCAGGTGGAGAGCCTGTACCGGTTCCTGATGATCCCACGCAACGAGTTCACCACCGTGAACGACTTCTTCAAGGGTGACATGGCCAAGCCGGGCCACCTGGCCATGGCCGTGGACACGCTGTCGCGGCTGAACATGTACGCGGGCCGCGAGCTGTTCATCGAGGACGGGGACGAGGAGCAGTTCAAGGAGGACGCGAAGAGCGTCTCCATCGGCGTCTCCACGGTGCCGGTGCTGCAGTCGGGCTCCAAGGCGGTCTACCAGCCGAACAGCCGGGCCGCGTTCATCCCGCCGGCGGCGGCGCACAAGGACCAGGCGCTGCAGGTCGTGAAGTGGCTGGTGTCGGAGGAGGCCCAGACGGAGCTGTCGAAGCAGGGCGTCAAGGCCGTCCTGCAGACCGACGCCGTCGTGTCGAACTTCGGCAAGAGCGTGCCCGAGCTGGCGAACCTCGACACCTCGGCCGTCTACTGGGGCGAGAACGCCACGGTGAAGAACTACCAGAACACCGAGTACTGGGACCTGCCCCTGTGGCAGGTCTTCCGCCAGCACGTCCTGCGCGACGGCATGACGCCCGAGCAGTCGCTGACCGTGACCGAGCAGGAGGGCATCCCCGCCTACATCAAGGCTCAGGCCGCCGCCGGGAAGGACTGGTGACCCTTTGACCACCGTGGAACGCTGGGGCGTCCACGAGCTCGAGCTGGCCGGTCCGGCGGGCGGCAACCCCTTCGCGGAGGTCCGCCTGTCGGCCCGGTACCAGTACCGCAACCGCATCGTGGAGGCCGAGGGCTTCTACGACGGTGACGGCGTCTACCGCGTCCGGTTCATGCCGGACGCGGTGGGTCCGTGGCGGTTCACGACCGTCAGCAACGTCGCCGAGCTGGACGGGCACACGGGCGGCTTCGAGGTGACGCCTGCTTCCTCCGGGAACCACGGCCCCGTGCGGGCCGTGGGGACCGGCTTCGCCTACGCGGACGGAACGCCGTACCTGCCGTTCGGGACGACCTGCTACCACTGGACGCACGACATGGACGAGGACCGCGAGCGCGAGACGCTGCGCACGCTCGCGGCCTCGCCGTTCAACAAGATCCGCATGTGCGTGCTGCCGACCGGGCAGATGGCGCCGCCGGAGGTGCCGTTCGCCGGCGCGGATCCGGACGGCCTGGACAAGACCCGCTTCAACCCGGTGTTCTTCCGCCACCTGGAGGAGCGCGTCCGCGACCTGCGGGACATCGGGGTCGAGGCCGACGTGATCCTCTTCCACCCGTACGACGGCGGGCTGCGCGGCGTGGAGGACATGGGCCGCAAGACCGACCACGCCTACCTGCGCCACGTCATCGCCCGCCTGGCGGCCTACCGCAACGTGTGGTGGTCGGCCGCCAACGAGTACGACTTCAACCGGGCCAAGACCGTGCACGACTGGGACGACCTCCTGCGCACGATTCTCCGGCTGGACCCGTACGAGCATCTGCGGTCGATCCACAACGGGACGCGGATGTACGAGGTGGCGTCGCTGTACGACTTCACCAAGCCGTGGGTGACGCACCAGAGCATCCAGCACTGGGACGCCACGCTGACCGGCGAGTGGCTCACGGCCTGCGCCAAGCCGGTGGTGATCGACGAGATCTGCTACGAGGGCAACCTCGGCAAGCGCTGGGGCAACGTCACCGGCGCCGAGCTGGTGGACCGGTTCTGGGAGGGCATGGCGCGCGGCGGCTACGTGGGCCACGGCGAGTCGCTGACCGGCCACCAGGAGAGGGCCTGGATCGGCAATGGCGGCGCGCTGTTCGGGGAGAGCCCGGCCAGGATCGCCTTCCTGCGCCGGATCATGGAGGAGCGCCGCGACGGCACCGTCCTGCGCTACCTCGGGCGGCGGCAACCGGCCCACGTCACGGTGGAGCTGCCACCGGACGGCGAGTACGCGGCCGAGCTGATCGACGCCTGGAACATGACGATCGCCCCGGTGGACGGGACGCACCGGGATCGGGTGCGGGTCGGGCTGCCGCGCCGGCCGTACCTGGCGCTGCGAATGACGAGGGTGTGAGGCCGATGACCATTGCTGGCCCGATGGCGACCACCGCGCTCGGCTGGCACCTGCACGGTGAGAAGCGGCGCGCCCAGACGCTCGCCACGCTGGAGTCCTCGCCCTTCGACCGGGTGCGGATGGCGGCGTGCGCCACCAGGTGCACGCTCGACGAGCTGGAAGAGCGGGTGGCGGAGCTGGCGGCGATCGGCGTGGACGCGGAGCTGGTGCTGCTGCATCCCGGTGACGGCATCGCCGACCTGGGCGCGGCGGTCCGCTATCTGGCGGAGGTGGTCCCGCGGCTGGCTCCCCACGCGAACGTGTGGTGGTCGCTGGCCGCCGATCCCGCCGCCTTCCCGTTCCTGTCGGAGCACGACTGGGCGCGCCTGGCCGATCTGGTGGCCGAGGAGGACCCCGGTCACCACCCGCTGTCGATCACTGTGGAGGCGGGGTCGCCGCTGTTGTGGCGGCGCGCCTTCACCCATGGGAGCGTGCGCGCGCCCAGCCCCCGGGACGCCTGGATGCAGACGCGCGACCATCACAAGCCGGTGCTCATGGACATGTGCGGGTACGAGGGGGACTCGGACGATCCGTGGCTGAGCCTGACCGCCGAGCAGGTCGTGTCCCAGGCGTGGGACGGTGCGGTGCGGCGCCGCTACCTCACCCATGGCGAGTCCTACGCCGATGACGACGGGCTGACCTGGTCGGAGGCCGGCGGCACGCTGGCGGGCGCGGCCGTGCCCCGGCTCGCACTGCTGCGGGAGGTGATCGCCGGGACACCCGCGGAGGCGCGCTACCGCGACAGGGACGCGCCGATGCTGGAGCTGCCCGGGCAGTTCTACCTGGAGTTCTGCGGGGAGCACCGGTTCCCGCAGCGGGAGTACGAGGTGCCCGCCGGGCGATACGAGGTCGAGGTGATCGACACGTGGGAGATGACCGTCACGCCGCTGGGGGTGCAGGAGGGCGAGACGGTGAGCGTCCCGCTGCCCGGGACGGTGGGCCAGGCCGTGCGGCTGCGGCGGCGCCCGTGAAAGGCACCGCCGCCGCCATCGCCGAGCCGGGCGGGAAGGTCGTCGAGGTCGTGGCGGGCGCGGACGGCCCGGAGATGCGGCTGCGTCATCGCGACGCGTCCTCCCCGCACCTCCGGGCGCCGCTCCACGGGATGCTCACCGCCTCCACCGGCCGCCCGTGGCGCGTCGAGCCCGCCGGCTCGGTCCAGGTGGCGGGCACGGACGAGGCCGTGGTGGTGACGGCCAGGACCGGGCCGCTGAGCGCGCGCCTGGAGCTGGCCTTCACCCCCGACGGGCTGCTCACCCTGGGCACGACCTGGCACAACGACTCCGGGCATGAGGTCACCGACGTCGCGGCGGGCCTCCTGATCCCCCTTCCCACCGCCGACGCCAACGTCACCATGCCCGGCGTCCTCTACAACGGCAACCCCTCCTCCGACCCGCGCCGGAGAGTGCCCCGCATCGAGCCGGGCGGAGGGTTCGTGTGCGAGGAGGACCGCCTGCCCGTCCCCGCCGTCAACGCCGCCTGGGACGACCGGTACGTCAGCCTGTTCGCCCACCCGACGGCCCGCCGCGCCGAGGACGGCACGGTCACCTACGACTCCCTGGGAGTCCTGCCGGGCCTGACCGTGGCCGCCATGACCGGCGTGATCATGTTCGACGGGAAACCCGACGTCTGCTACGTCAGCAAGGCCGAGGTGGCCGACCACCCGATCGGCTACCGCACGCTCGCGCCGGGCGAGACGATCAGCACCAGGCACACCCTCGACTGGGGCCCGGTCGAGCCGCGCGGCCTCGGCTTCAGAAAGCTCGTGCACACCGAGCTCTACCAGGAGAACGGCGGAGCCCGCCCGCTGGAGCGCGAGGACATCGTCCGGCTCAAGACCAACGCCATGGACGCGCGCTGGACAGACCACGGCTACCTCGCCTACACGGGCACCCGTCACGGCAGGCCCAGGTCGTACCTGTACGGCTGGACCGGGCAGTGCCTCAAGCTCGCCCTGTGCGACGCCCTGCTGGGCCGCAAGGAGCGGACCCGCCGCGCCGCGGACTTCTACGTCGAGGGCAGCGGCACCTCGACGAAGGGCCTGCGGTACGGCCGGTACCTGCTCGACGACGACAAATGGGAGATGTTCCGCAAGGACGGCACGGACTTCGTGTCCAGCCGGGCCCACGGCGAGACGGTCGCCGATCTGGCCGGGATCGCGCTCCACTTCAGGGAGGCGGGCCTGCCGGTCCCGCACGCCTGGGAGGAGGCCGTGGAGGACGCCGCCGCCTTCTTCTGGCGGACGAGACTGCGGGAGGGCATCGTCCCGATCGGCTGGACGCCGGACGGCCGGCCGTTCTCGGCGATGGTCAGCGCGGCGGGCATCGCGTGCGTGCAGGCCATGCTGGGCGCGTACCGGCTCAGCGGCGAGCAGGTCTGGCTGCGGCGGGCCGAGGAGGTGCTGGGCCACTACCACCGGCTGCACGCGGCCACGTTCGAGCGGCCGTTCGCGCACGCCACGCTGGACGCGTCCGGCGAGGACAAGGAGGCCGGGATGTACTACTTCCTGGCCTCCTTCGAGCTGTACCGGCTCACCGGGCGCGAGCTCTACGCGCAGTGGGCCGAGGCGGCGGCGGACTGGCTGCTCACGTTCGTCTACGTGTGGTCGCCTGAGTTCGACGCGGGCAGCACCTTCGAACGGCGCGGTTTCCAGGCATGCGGCTGGCCGGCGGTCAGCGTGCAGAACCACCACCTCGACGTGTTCTTCCCGACCTCCGAGCTGATGGAGTTCGGCCTGGCCACCGGCAAGCCCTGGTACGCGGCCAGAGCCGAGACGATCCTGCACGCCATGGGCCAGGGCGTCTGCCGGGAGCCCGGCGACTGGGGCTTCGACGTGCCCGGCGAGCAGGGCGAGGGATTCTTCCAGACCAACTGGCAGCGCAAGGGCGAGGCGAACACCTGGAACCCGTCCTGGGTGATCGCCCTGCCCCTCTATCACGCGCTCCGCACGAGGAAGGTGACATGACGGAGGAAGAGGCCTGGCGCTACGCGGACGAGCTGCGGGACCGGGTACGCCCGCCCGAGTTCCCCGACCGCTGGTTCGACGTCTCCGAGTTCGGCTCGGGAACGGAGGCGTTCCGCGGGGCCATCGAGGCATGCCACGAAGCGGGCGGCGGCCACGTCCGGGTGCCCCCGGGTACGCACCTCACCGGCGCCATCCACCTGCTCAGCAACGTGGACCTGCATGTCGAGCAGGGCGCGACGATCCAGTTCAGCACCGACCCGGCCGACTACCTCCCGGCCGTCTACACCCGCTTCTCGGCCATCGAGTGCTACAACTACTCCCCCTTCATCTACGCCTACGGCCAGGAGAACATCGCGATCACCGGCGGCGGGACGCTCGACGGCGGGGCGGGGCCCGAGCACTGGTGGCCGTGGGTGGGCACGCCGGAGTTCGGCTGGCGCCCTGGCACGCCGCACGAGGCCGAGGACTGGGCCTCGTTGCAGCGGATGGCCGCGGAGAACGTGCCCGTCGAGGAGCGCGTGTTCGGCGCGGGCCACTTCCTGCGGCCCAACCTGATCCAGCCGTACCTGTGCCGCAACGTGCTCGTCGAGGGCGTGCGCGTCGTCCGCTCCCCCATGTGGGAGATCCACCCGGTACGGTGCGAGAACGTCCTGGTCAGGAACGTGTCGATCCACTCGCGCGGCCCCAACAACGACGGCTGCGACCCCGAGTCGTGCCGGTCGGTGGTGATCTCGGGCTGCGTGTTCGACGTCGGCGACGACTGCATCGCCATCAAGGCGGGGCGGGGCCCGGACGGGCGGCGGGTGGGGGTGCCGTGCGAGGACGTGCTGATCGAGGACTGCGACATGCGCTACCGGTACGGCTCGGTCGCGATCGGCACCGACACGACCGGCGGGATCCGCAACGTGTTCGTGCGCCGCTGCCGCTGGGGCGGTGAAGGGCTGTATTTCGGGCTCTACATCAAGACGAATTCGGTGCGGGGCGGCTTCGTGGAGAACGTCTACGTCAAGGACATCGAGATCGACGGGCTGACCAAGGAGGCCGTCTCGATCGACCTCTACCACGGCGACGGGCACAACGGGGACGAGGCGCCGGTCATCCGCAACATCAACGTCGCCGGGATGCGCAGTGACCGGACGCGCAGCGCGTACCTGTTGCGGGGCTATCCGGAGCAGCCGCTACGGGAGATCACGATCAGGGACAGCACGTTCTCCGGGGTGCTGCGGGCCGACGTGGTCGGGGACGTCGAGGACCTGTCCATCACGGGCGTCACGGTGAGCCCCTAACCGGCCAGCGCCGCACCGAGCCTGCGCATGCCCTCGGCGATCTCGTCGGGGCGGTAGGCGGTGAAGGACAGGCGGAGGGTCGCCCGGTCCGGTTCCGCCGGATAGAAGGGTGCGCCCGGGACGAAGGCGACATCGTGGCGGAGTGCCCGGCGCAGGAGCAGCCCCGTGTCCGAGTCGCCGGGCAGCCGGAGCCAGATGAACATGCCGCCGTCGGGATCGCTCCAGCGGGATCCGGGCGGGGCGACCCGTGCCAGGGCCTCGATCATGGCGTCGCGGCGGGGCCCGTAGACGTCGCGGAGCGTGCGGATGTGCAGGTCGAGATCCGCGGTGGTCAGATAGCGGGCCACCGCGGCCTGGTCGATGGTGGAGGTGTGCAGGTCGGTTGCCTGCTTGGCGACGGCGAGCACGCGCAGGAGTGCCGCGGGGGCGCGGAGCCAGCCCACGCGCAGTCCGGGGGCACCGATCTTGGAGAAGCTGCCGAGGTAGATGGAGGCCTCTTCGGCGCCCGGGTAGGAGCTGAGCGGCGGCAGGACTTCGCCCCGGTAGCGCAGCTCGCCATAGGGGTCATCCTCGAGGATCCAGAAGCCGTGTGCGGCGGCGAGCCCGGCGACGGCGCGGCGCCGCTGGTCGGTGAGCGTGCGCCCGGTCGGGTTGGCGAAGGTGGGCACCGCGTAGAGCAGCACCGGACGCTCCCGCTCGACGACCTCGCGCAGAGCGTCCGGGTCCAGGCCGTGCTCATCGCCGCGGACGGGCACCACCCTGGCGCCGGCGAGCCTGAAGCACTGTAACGCGGCCAGGTACGTGGGCTCCTCGACCAGCACGACGTCGCCCGGATCGAGGAGGGCGGTCGCCACCAGGAAGATGGCCTGCTGCGATCCGGTCGTCACCAGCAGGTCGTCGCCCGCCGTCGCGAGCCCGCGTCCGGTCAGCCGCCGCGCCAGGACGTCGCGGAGCTCGGGATCGCCCTCCGTCGAGGAGTACTGCAGGGCCCGGCGCCCCGCGGACGACAGCACGTGGTCGTAGGCCCCGCGCAGGCCGTCGACGTCGAAGAACTCGGCCGACGGCAGACCGCCCGCGAACGAGATGATCTCGGGCTGATCGATGAGCGCGAGCAGATCCCGGACGGGCGAACTGTCGGCCCGGCCGAGCCGACCGGCGAAAGGACTCTTCGGTGAGGACATGGGGACGCCTCCAGGCCACTCTGCGACGATGCGGATTTACAGCTTGACTTCATTCCTGTTTACGGACATGTCATATTTGTCATGCTTTGAAATGTATTTACGGGAGCGCGGGCAATGTGATCAATTACGAACGTGAGAGACTTTCTCATAGTCGGCGGCGGGGTGGCAGGCGCCAGTGCGGGGTACTTCTTGGCGGAGTGCGGCGCCGTGACCCTGCTCGAAATGGAGCACGCCCCCGGCTATCACTCGACCGGACGGTCGGCCGCGCTCTTCTCAGAGTATTTCGGCAACCGTACCGTGCGAGCTCTCACGGCGGCGAGCCGGTCGTTCCTCGCCGCACCACCGTCCGGCTTCGCTGACGGCCCGCTGCTGACGCCGCGCGGCGTGCTGGCGTTGTGCCCGGCGGGCGGGGAGAAGCTGTTCGACGAGGTGCTGGCCGAGGGGCAGGAGGCCCCGACTCCGGCAGTGGAGATCGACGCCGGCGAGGTCGAGCAGTACTGCCCGATCGTGCGCCTGGACTGGTGCAGCCGCGCGATGCTGAAACCCGCGGCGATGGACATCGATGTGGACGCACTCCACCAGGGGTTTCTGCGCGGCATCCGCGCCCGAGGCGGTCAGGTGATCACGTCGGCGCGCGTGCGGGAGCTGTCGAGGAGCAGCGGGGTCTGGAGGGCCGTCACCGACGCGGGCGAGCACACCGCGCCGACCGTGGTCAACGCGGCCGGGGCATGGGCCGACGAAGTGGCCGGGCTGGCGGGGGTACGGCCCGTCGGGCTGAGGCCGCTGCGCCGCACCGCTTTCCTTGCCGACCTGCCGGGCGGCGTGGACGCCGCCTCCTGGCCGATGGTCACCGACGTGGCGGACACGTTCTACGTCAAGCCCGAGTCGGGCCGGCTGCTCGTCTCGCCCGCCGACGCGACGCTCGTGCCGCCCGGGGACGTCCGTCCCCAGGACGTCGACGTCGCGATCGGCGTGCAGCGGGTACAGGAGGCCACCACGCTGGAGATCCGCAGCGTCAGGCACGCGTGGGCGGGGCTGCGCAGCTCAGTGGCGGACGAGCTGCCGGTGATCGGCGAGGCGCCGGACGCGCCGGGCTTCGTCTGGCTGGCCGCGCTCAGCGGCTACGGGGTACAGGCGTCGCCCGCGGTCGGCAGGATCGCCGCCGCGGCGGCGACGGGCACGCCGCCCGACGCGGCGTACTCGGCACAACGCATGTTGAACGGCACGGAACGTCCATGAGCAAGGCGACGGGGGCGTGCAGGGTGAAGGGACCGGTCGCCATTTGAACATCCCTGACGGAGAGGTGAAGATGACCGGCAACCCCCCTGGATTCTCCGGCCGAGCGGTCGACTTCGGTCCGTTCCGTCCGGTCTCGGCGATGATCGAAGAGCAGACGGACCGAGGTCCCGAGCGGCCGGCGGTCAC
The DNA here is from genome assembly GCF_044466425.1 of Nonomuraea sp. NPDC049400. Lineage (NCBI taxonomy): Bacteria > Bacillati > Actinomycetota > Actinomycetes > Streptosporangiales > Streptosporangiaceae > Nonomuraea > Nonomuraea sp. NPDC049400. The sequence continues at coordinate 221,337 of NZ_JBITMP010000002.1, read as the reverse complement.
CTACGACGGCAGGACGCTCACCTACCGGCAGCTGGACGACCTGGTGAACGGCCTGGCGGCCAGGCTGGCCGAGCACGGTGTGACCAGGGGCGACGTGGTCGCGGTCCTGCTGGTCAACTCCCTGGAGCTGCCGGTCACGTACCTGGCGCTGATGAAGCTGGGCGCGGCGTTCGTGCCGCTCGACCCGTCCTGGCCACGGGAGCGGATCCGCGGCACGCTGGAGGTGCTGCCGGACGGGCCGATCCTCTGTGCGGGCGACGGCGCCCTGCCGCAGGAGTCACGTCAGCGGGCGGTCACCGTCGACATCGACGGGATCGTCCCGACCGCCCGCCGCCCGGCGATCGGCATCGACCCCGACGACCTCGTGTACGGCTACTTCACCTCCGGCACCACGGGGACGCCGAAATGTGCGATGAACCGGCACAGGGGGCTGACCAACCGGTTCCGCTTCATGACCCGGTACTTCGCCGCGACCGGCGACGACGTGGTGCTGCAGAACAGCAGGCACACCTCCGACTCCGCGATCTGGCAGCTCTTCTGGCCCCTGACCATGGGCGGGCGCACCGTGCTGCCCGTGCAGGGCGAGTTCCTCAATCTCCGGCACACCATCGACCTGATCGCCCAGTACGGCATCACCACCGCCGACTTCGTCTCGAGCGTCTTCAACGGGCTGGTGGCGATCGTGGACGGTGACGAGACGGCCCTGGGGGGGCTGTCGTCCCTGCGCCGGCTCGTCGTCGGCAGCGAAGCGGTCAACCCGCAGGCGGTCCACCGGCTGATGACCCTGCTGCCCGGGCTCAGCGTCACCAACGGCTACGGGCCGACGGAGGCGTCCATCGGGATGGTCTTCCACCCCGTGTCCGCGGCCGACGGTGACCGGATCCCGCTGGGCCGCCCGATCGACAACTGCTACGCCGTGGTGGTCGACGACGACCTGCGCCCGCTGCCGCCCGGAGCCACCGGCGAGATCGTCATCGGCGGCGCCTGCCTCGGCGCGGGGTACCTGGGCGACCCCGAGGCCACGGCCAGGGCGTTCGTCCGCAACCCGTACCCGGAGGCGATCCCCGGAGACCGGCTCTACCTCACCGGCGATCTCGGACACCTGGACGACGAGGGCCGGCTGTTCTTCTCCGGGCGGAAGGACTTCCAGGTCAAGATCCACGGCGTGCGGATCGAGCTGGGCGAGATCGAGGCGGCGGCGCAGAGGTGCCCTGGCGTGCGGCAGGCGGAGGTCCTGGTGGCCGAGCAGGCGGGCACGAAAGTGCTCGCGCTGTTCGCCTCCGGCGGCGGGCTGACCAAGGCCGCGCTGAGCGAGGAACTGCGCCGCACCCTGCCCAGGACCAGCATGCCCCGCTACTTCTTCCTCCTTCAGGAGATGCCGCTGCACGACAACGGCAAGGTCGACCGGGGGCGGCTCCAGGAGATCCTCGACGGCAGGCTCGCCGAGGACACCGCACTGCTGGCCGAGAGCACGCCGACCGCGAGCCTGGCCGACCAGGTCCTGCGGGCGATGCGCTCGGCCCTCGGCTGGCCGGGCTTGACGGCTGGCATGCACTTCGCGGAGTCGGGCGGCGACTCCATCCAGGCCCTGTCCGTCGTGCACATGATCACCGCGGAGTCCGGGGTGCGGGTCGACGTCAAAGACCTGTACGACCATCCGACCGCCGACGCGCTGACTCGGCTGATCGAGCGCCGCCGGCGCGACGGCGCGGCCGTCGAGGAGGAGTCCGTGCTGATGGCACGGGACGCGGCGGTGCCCGAGGGCGAGCCCATCAGGCGCGTGACCAGGTCAGGGCGGCTGCGAACCGTGCTGGTCACGGGGGCGACCGGGTTCGTCGGCAGCCGCCTGGTCCACGAGCTGCTGACCCGTACCGGCCTGCGGGTGCGCTGCCTCGTACGGGCGCCCGGCGGCGACGCGACCGCTCGGGTCGTGACCGCGCTCGCCGAGCGGGGACTGTGGGAGCGGCGCTTCGCCGACCGGCTGGAGGGGTTCGCGGGCGACCTGGCCTCACCCGGCCTTGGGCTGGACACCAGGACCTGGGAGCACCTGGCACGCACCTGTGATCTGGTGCTGCACAACGGCGCGATGGTCAACTTCCTGTTCGACTACCGCGCCCACCGCCAGGCCAACGTCCGCGGCACCATCGAGCTGTTACGGCTCGCGATGGCGTACCGGCCCGTCCCGTTGCACTACGTCTCGACGCTCGCCGCGCTCCAGGAGGAGGCGTTCCACCGCGGCGAGCGCGTCCCCGAGGACTGCGACCCCTCCCTCGCCAGGACACCCGCCGGCGGCTACAGCCGCTCCAAGTGGATCGCCGAACGCCACCTCGCCGAGGCCCGGCGCAGGGGCGCGCTCATCACCGTGCTCAGGCTCGGCGAAGTCATGCCGAGCGCCGACAACGGCTACCCGAACCAGCTCGCCCTCACCCACCTGCTGCTCTCGGCGTTCCTGCGACTGGGTGTCCGGCCCGACGTCTCCGCGCGCTCCGACTACACCCCGGTCGACTACGTGGCCTCCCGCGTCGCCGCCGCGGTCTGCGACGACGAGGTCTGGGGCCGCAACCTGCACGTCTTCCGCGCCGAGAGCGTCTGCTTCGACGACGTCCTGGTGCGCGCGGGCGCGGCCATCGCGCCCATCCCGTGCGGGGACTTCGTGACGCTCGTACGCGAGACCGGGCGGGCGAGCGCCGACCGCGAGCTGACCACGCTCGCCTCGCTCCTGCCCGCCATGCGGGACGAGGACGAGCTGCGGCGGGCCTTCAGCAGGCTGCTGACCGACAACCCCGCGCTGTTCCGGAAGGACGAGTGCCACCGGCTCGAACAGCGATGGCGGCTCGACGACGGCACCCTTGACGGCCCGATCGCCGCCTACCACGCCCGGCTGGCGAGCAGGGACGGCGACGCCCTCGCCGCGAATCGGGTCCCGACCGGTTGATCACACGACAGAGGGGCTAAGGGATGCGCTACCGCAAGATGGGAAACCTCGGCTGGGAGGTCAGCGAGGTCGGATACGGCATGTGGGGCATCGGCGGCGGCCCTGGCGGCTTCACCGGCTGGGACTACGACGTCGCCCCACGTTGTCTCGACGAGGCCGTCGAGCTGGGCTGCACCTTCTTCGACACGGCCTGGGTGTACGGGCGGGGAGTCAGCGAGCAGCTGCTGGGCGCGCTGCTGCGCCGCCACCCCGACAAAAAGCTGTACGTGGCCACGAAGATCCCCCCGAAGAACCGTGAATGGCCCCCAAAACCGGGCGACACCCTCGACGACGCCTACCCCGCGGACCACATCAGGGAGTACACCCACCGCAGCCTGGACAACCTCGGGGTCTCGCGCATCGATCTCATGCAGTTCCACACCTGGGAGGACCGGTGGGCCGGCGACGAGCGGTGGCAGGAGGCCATCGCCGGGCTCAAGAGCGAGGGGGTGATCGACGCGGTCGGCATCAGCGTCAACCGGTGGGAGCCGGCCAACTGCTTCGCCGCGCTCGACACCGGCCTCATCGACGTCATCCAGGTGATCTACAACATCTTCGACCAGGCGCCTGAGGACGAGCTGTTCGAGCGCGCGATGCGTGACGGCATCGGGATCATCGCCCGCGTCCCGTTCGACGAGGGCACGCTCACCGGCACGCTGACCGCCGCCAGCACCTGGCCGGAGGGGGACTGGCGCAGCACCTACTTCGGCCCGGAGAACCTCCTGCCCAGCGTCGAACGGGCCGAACGGCTCAAGGCGGCCATCCCAGAAGGCGTCTCGCTCCCCGAGGTCGCCCTGCGGTTCATCCTCCACCACCCCGCGGTCAGCACGGTGATCCCGGGCATGCGCAAGCCCGCCCATGTACGGGCGAACCTCGCCGTCAGCGACGGGAGACCGCTGGACGACGCCTTGTTGCGCGATCTGCGGCGGCACCGATGGGACCGCGTTCCCGCCTGGTGGTCCGGGTGAACCCGCCGCTGATCGTCATGTGGGCGCACTCGCGCTCTGCCTCGACGGCGTTCCTGCGCATGATGATCGAGCGGGGCGACGTGACCGTCCTGCACGAGCCGTTCCTGGCTCTGACCGAGGAGGGCGCGCTCGAGCTCCCGTCGCCGGACGGCGGCCAGGCGACGGCGCGCTCCGAGAAGGAGCTGCTCATCCGCCTCGTGGAGCTGGCCAGGGTGCGGCCGGTGTTCGTCAAGGAGGTGCTCGACTACGAGTACCCGCACCTCTTCAAACACCCCGAGGACCTGGCCGGCATCGTCCACACGTTCATCGTCCGCGACCCGAGGCCGACCATCAGCTCGCACTACGCGATCAAACCGGCGGTGACCTGCGAGGAGATCGGCTACGAGCGCCTCGCGCGGCTGTTCGAGCTGGTCTGGGCGGCCACGGGGCGCGAGCCGCTCGTCATCCGCACGGAGCGGCTGGTGCGGGAGCCCGCGAAGGTGGTCGAAACCTTCTGCGCGTACGCGGGGCTGGCCTTCCGCCCCGAAGCGCTCACCTGGGCCGCCGAGGACCGGCCCGAGTGGCGGCGGACCCGCCGGTGGCACCTGGACGCGAGCGGCAGCGCCGGATTCGAGGAGCGCCGCAAAACCTATCCGGCCACCGTGGACAACCACCCCGTCCTGCGGGCCTTCTACGACCACCATCTCCCCTTCTACCAGCGGCTCGTCCAGCACGAGAGGGAGAACCCATGTCAACAGCCATGAAGCAGTCTCCGGGCCGGTTGTTCGCGCGAGCCTTCGCCGACGACCCCGAACGCGCGGAGGTGACCTTCGACTACACCATCACCGAGGCACACGAGCCGACCAAGGACAGGCCGCGCCTGACAGTGCGCAACCTGCTCAGGGTCATCCCCGTCGAGGGCGACGGGGCCAGGTTCTGGACGGAGTCCCCGCCCAGCGACGAGGAGCGGCAGGCGGTGCGCGACTCCGGCGTCCGCCGTGAGGCGGCGTTCAGGTTCGGGATGGCCGAGGCCAAGGTCCAGCCGATCCAGGCCTGGGTGCAGATCCCCGACGGGCTGGCCGACGACCTGGACGCGCTCGCCACCTTCCTCGACTACCGGCTCCTGGTACGGCTCGCCACCGCGGAGAACCTCGCCCTGACGACAGCCCTGCTCGGCCACCCGGAGATCGCCCGCCTGCCGTACGACACCGACTACGTCGCCGGCGTCCTGGCGGCCTGCGACGAGGTGGAACAGTCGGGCGCGACCCCGCACGCGATGATCGTCAACCCCCACGACTACTACCACCGGCTCGTGGGCCGGGGCGGGCTGCTGGCGGAGCTGGCAGCGGGCAACGGCATGAAGGTCAGTCGCAACCGGTGGATCGGCCAGGGAGACGCCCTGGTCGGCGACATCTCCGTGGCGGCCAGGCTGCTCGACGCGCGCCGCTCGGTGATCCGCGTGGCCGAGCCTCCGCCCGGCACGTTCGCCCGGCCGGGCGTGGCCGTCTGCGCCGAGGTGTACGAGGGGGTCGCGGTCCATCTGCCGGGCCTGTTCTACCTGGTCACCCCTGCCGGCACATTTCCATCTGTATAGCAACCACCTACAACAAAAACAACGAAAGGCGGTGACCGTGTCAGACGCACACGAGGAATATCGGCGCAACGGTTGGTGGCGAAGCGCGACCTTCCTGGACGACCTTCGACGTCACGTGGCGACATTTCCTGATAAATCCGTACTTATCAGTCGACGAGTCGCCGACGGTCTTACCGATGTCATCACGTACGCGGAGCTCGACCGGCTGACCGACCGGATCGCCCACGGCCTGATCCGGCTGGGCGTGCGGCCGGGTGACTTCGTCGCGGTCCAATTGCCCAACCGCAGGGAAACGCTCCCCCTGACCCTGGCCTGCATCAAGATCGGTGCGCGCATCGCGCCGCAGATGCCGCTCTACCGGCACCGCGAGCTGGACTTCATGATCCGGCTGACCGAAGCGCGCGTGTTCATCACCGTGAACCGGATCGGCGACCTGCCGACGGCGGAGACGGCCATGACGCTCGCGGAGGAGATCCCGACCCTGGAGCACGTGGTCATCGTCGGCGGCGACGGACCGCCCGGGGCGCTCGACTTCGACGAGCACCTGCTCGACCCGGAGCCCGGCGATCCCGAGGAGCTCGCCGGGCGGGCGCTGGGCCCCGACGATCCCTTCCTCATCCTGTTCACCTCGGGCACGACGGGAGAGCCCAAGGGCGCGCTGCACAGCCAGAACACCCTCTATGCCGCCATCAACGGCTACCAGGAGGCCTACGACCTGGACGACCATCTGGTCATCATGACCTCCCAGACTTCCATGCACTACGTGGGCATGGTGATGACGTACCTGACGGCGCTGACGCTGGGCGGCACCGCGGTCACCGCCGACGTCTGGGACCCCGGCCTCTACCTCGACCTCGCGGCCGAGCACGACGTCACGATGTACTACGCCACGCCCCCGTTCGCCAGGGAGATCAGCGAGACGCAGGCGGTCAGCCCGCGCGACCTGTCCAGCCTGCGCATCTTCGTGTCGGGCTCGGCGCCCGTCCCGCCGCACCTCGTGGAGCAGGTGAGCGAGACGCTCGGCGTACGGGTGTACGCGCTGTGGGGCATGACCGAGAACGGCGGCGTCACCATGACGCGGCCCGAGGACCCGCCGGAGCGGGCCGGAGAGAGCGACGGCACCGTCGTGTCCGGCATGGAGATCCGCATCGTCGACGAGGAGAACCAGCCTGTCCCGGCGGGCGAGATCGGCGCTCTGCAGGTACGCGGCGCGGCGCAGTGCCTCGGCTACTACCTGCGCGACGAGATCTACGCCAAGTCGATCACGCCGGACGGCTGGTTCGACACCGGGGACCTGGCCCGCGACGACGGGTACGGCGGCATACGCATCTCCGGCAGGACCAAGGACGTCATCGTCGCGAAGATGTGCTTCAAGCTGCCGGTGAGCGACCTCGAGGCACTGCTCGGCAGGCATCCCGCCATCCGCGACATCGCGCTCATCGGCATTCCGGACCCGTCGCTGGTCGAGCTGGTATGCGCCGTGGTGGCGCCGACGGGCGAACCGCCCACGCTCGAGGACCTGCGGACCTACATGAAGGACGCCGGGGTGAACGAGTGGTTCTGGCCCGAACGGCTCGAACTGGTCGACGCGATGCCGCGGACCGTCACCGGCAAGATCCGCAAGGTCGAGCTGCGGGAGCGGTTCGGCGCGGCGTCGGACTGAGGTGGCCGGATCACGGGCGCTCCCGCTGGCCGTCCTGTGCGGGAGCGCCTTCCTCGGCGCGATCGACGTGCAACTGGCGAACATCGCCTTCCCCGACATCCTGCGCAGCTTCCCCGGCAGCAGCCTGCCCGAGCTGTCGTGGGTGTTCAACGGCTACGCGATCGTGTTCACCGCGGCGCTGCTGCCGGCGGGCGGGCTGGCCGACCGGTTCGGCTACCGCCGGGTCTTCCTCACCGGGCTGGCGGTGTTCGTGCTCGGCTCCGCGTTGTGCGCCATCGCCCCGTCGGCAGGCGCGCTGATCGCCGCCCGGGTCGTGCAGGGCGTCGGCGGCGGGGTGATCACCCCGCTGACGCTCGCCCTGATCCTGCCGTACTACCCGCCAGAACGCCGTGGCACGGCGATCGGCCTGTGGAGCGCGGCGCAGTCGGTGGCGACGGCGTCCGGGCCGTCGCTCGGCGGCATGCTCGTCGGCGTCTGGGACTGGCGGACGGTGTTCTTCCTGCACCTGCCGGTCGGGCTCGTCGTCCTGGCGGGCGCGTGGCGCATCGTGACCCCGGGCGTGGCGAAGGCCGCCACGTCCAGGTTGCCGGACGTCACCGGCCTGCTCCTGCTGGTGGGGGCCATCGGCCTGCCCTCGCTGGCCATCGTGCAGAGTGACGCGTGGGGCCCCGGCAGCCCCGGCACGATCACCGCGCTCGTGGCGGGCGTCGTCGTGGGTGTCCTGTTCGTCCGGCGCGCGCGGACGCACCCCGCCCCCATCGTGGACCTGAACGCCCTGCGAGCACGCGGCACTCAGCGGGCCAACATCGCGATGTTCCTCCTGGGGCTGGTGATGTTCGCGCTGCCGCTGGCCAACATCCTCTTCCTCACCAGGATCTGGGGATACTCCGATGCCGCGGCGGGGCTCGCCGTCACCCCCGGAGCGCTCGCCCAGGTGTTGACCGCGCCGCTCGCGGGGCGGCTGGCAGTGCGTACCGGCCACCGGGCGCTGGCACTGTGCGGGGTCGCGCTGCTGGCCCTCGCCACGGCGTATCTGGCGTTCTCGGCGGGCGCCGACCGGGCGTATCTCACGGTGGTCCTCCCCGCGGTCGTCCTGGCCGGGGCCGCCGTCGCCATGCTGGTCACCTCACTGAGCGGCGCGGCAGTGGCCGAGATCCCGCCCGCACGGCTCGCCACCGGCACTGCCTTGTCGGTCACCACGCGGGCCTGCGGCGCGGTCATCGGCGTCTCGGCGCTCGTCCTGGTCCTGTCGGGCGACCGGCTCGGCTCGATCGGCGCGTACCAGGGGGTCTGGGTGACCATGCTGGGAATCTGCGCCCTCGTCGCCGTCGCCGCCGCGAGCCTGCGCACCCCGGAGAAGGCGCCTGCGTAGCATCACGAGTAGGCCTCGGCCTGCGCGCTGTACAGGGTGGCGTACCGGCTGCCCAGCGCCATCAGCTCCTCGTGGGAGCCCTGCTCCGTGACCCGGCCCTCCTCCAGCACGACGATGTGGTCGGCGCTGCGGACGGTGGAGAAGCGGTGCGAGACCAGCAGCGTGATCCGGCCGCGCCCGGTGGCCGCGTGGCGCAGGAAGTGCTCATACAGCTCGTGCTCGGCCTGCGGGTCGAGCGCGGCGGTGGGCTCGTCCAGCACCAGCAGCAGCGGGTGCGGCCGCATCAGGGAGCGGGCCAGGGCCAGCCGCTGCCACTGGCCGTGCGACAGCTCGGCGCCCGCGTAGAGCCGGCCGAGCTGGGTGTCCATCCCGTCGGGGAGCTGCTCGGCGATCGGCGCGGCACCGGCCCTGTCCAGGGCCTTCGTCACCGCGGCGGGGTCGTCGGCCGACGGCAGCCAGCCGGCGCCGACCGCCTGCCGCAGCGGGAGCTGGAACTTCACGAAGTCCTGGAAGACGCCGGTCAGCCGCAGCCGCCAGGCCCGCAGGTCCAGCTCGGCGAGTGGTACGCGGTCGGCGGTGATGTGGCCCTCGGTGGGCGCGTACATGCCGCTGAGCAGCTTGACCAGGGTGGTCTTCCCGGCGCCGTTGCTGCCCACCAGGGCGACCGTGGAGCCGGCGCGCAGTGTCAGGTCCACGCCGGACAGCACCGGCTCCGCCGAGCCCGGGTAGGTGAAGCCGACGCCGTGGAGCTCGATGCCGTGCCGGAGCACGTCCGGGGCGGGCCGGGTGCCGGTGGGGCGGTGGCGGCGCGCGTAGTCGAGCAGCCAGAGGTAGTGGCGGGTGGAGTGCCCGGCGTCGGCGATCTGGGAGAAGCCCTGCACGGTGCCGTACACCTGGAAGCGGAGCTGGGTGCCGAGGCTGATGACCAGCATCAGGTCGCCGAGTGTGGCCTCGCCGCGGCCGACCATCCTGGTCATCAGCACCAGCGCGGCGACGAACCCGGCGGCGTAACAGAGCCAGCCGGCCAGCTCCCAGCCGATCGCGCCGATGCGGGCCCGCAGGACGGCGTCGATCACGGAGTGGCGGGCGGCGTCGGCCGCGGTGTCCAGGACGGGGCCGGCGCCTGAGACGTAGATCTCCTTGCCGGTCTCCGGCTCGATGCACATCCGGTGCAGGCGCTGCTCCAGGCGGGACTGCTCGGCGGTGGCGACGTGGGCGTCGGCCAGCCGCCGGCGGGCGCGCCCGGCCGCCCACAGCGGCGGAAGGGCGAGCACGGCCAGCGCGGACAGCGCCGGGTGCACCGAGGCCAGCAGCCACAACGACAGCCCGACGCTGACCACCGAGATGGCCGTGTCGGACAGCGCCCAGCAGGAGCCGGCCAGGGCGCGGGTGTTGCGGCGCAGCAGGCTCAGCCGGTCGAGGTAGTCCGTGCGTTCGAGGTGCTCGAGGGTGGGGATGGCGGCGGTGACGTCGAGGATCTCGCCGCTGACCGCGATGTCCACCCGGTTGATCAGGTCGTCCTGGTAGTTGTAGCGCGTGCGGTTGCCCGCGGCCAGGACGGTGTGGGCCAGGGTGCCGACGACGACGGCCACGACGAGGGCGCCGGCGGCGTGCAGGCCCGCGGCGTCCACGACCCAGCGCTGGCCGAGGGCGGTGAGGGCGGTCGCGGCGGCCTGGCCGGCGGACAACAAGGTGATCATCGCGAAGACGGCCCGGTCGGCGCGCCAGGCGAGGGCGAACATGTGGCGGACCAGTCGGATTTTCTCGCTCATCGGCTCGTCGCTCCCGTGTCGGTGAAGCGGGCCGCCTGCAGGCGGAAGAGCCGCGCGTAGGCGCCCCCTTCCGCCAGCAGGCTCGCGTGGCTTCCCTGCTCGGCCACCTGGCCGCTCTCCAGCAGCACGATCCGGTCGGCGTTGCGCACAGTGGACAGGCGGTGGGAGATCAGCAGCACCGTGGTCCCCGGCACCTCGGCGACGACCTGCCGGTAGAAGCTCGCCTCGGCCTCGACGTCCAGGTGCGCCGTCGGCTCGTCCAGGATGAGCACGTCACGGCCGTGCTCGACGGCGAAGATGGCCCTGGCGATGGCGACGCGCTGCCACTGCCCGCCGGAAAGGTCGGTGCCGTCGGCGCGCTCGCGTGCGAGAGGGGTGTCGTAGCCGCCCGGCAGCGCCTCGATCACGCCGTCGATGCCGGCGCGGCGGGCGGCGGCGCGGATCCCGTCGAGGTCGGAACGGTGTTCCGGCGCGGCCATCGCGATGTTGTCGGCGGCGGAGAGCGGGTAGCGGTTGAAGTCCTGGAACACCACGGCCACGCGGCGGCGCCACTCCGGCAGGTCGCCGGGGCCGAGCGGTCCGCCGTCCACCAGCACTCGCCCGGCGGTGGGCGGGAACAGGCCGGCGAGCAGTTTGATCAGCGTGGTCTTGCCGACGCCGTTCTGTCCCACCAGGGCCAGCACCTCGCCGGGGTGGACGGTCAGGTTCACCCCGGCGACGACGTCGCGGTCCGTGCCGGGGTAGCGGAAGACCAGGTCCTCCAGGCGGATCTCGGCCGGAGCGGACGTTCCGCGCGGCGCGCTCCCGGACCGGGCACGCGGCCCGTACTGCCTGCTCAGCCGATCGAGCGCGCGGACGGCGCCGAGCCCGAACTCGATGTCGAACGCCTCGTAGCCCATGGAGCTGATGGTGAAGAGGCCGAACGCGGACACCAGCACGGTCACCAGGTCGGACGGGGAGAGCGTGCCGTTCACGGCGGCGAGGCCGGGGAACAGCAGGGCGGCCCCGGCCGACACCGCCGCCAGCACGGCCGTCAGCCACTGCTGGCGCAGGACGTCGCGCCGGTACGCCCAGATGGGCCTTGCCCAGGCCAGCACCTCCCGGTTACGGCGGCGCACCACCCACTCCTGCAGCCCGAACAGGCGGATCTCCTTCGCGGCCGGAGTGGTCGAGGCGACGTCCGACCAGTGCTCGCCCCGGCGGCGCAGGTCCTCGCGGGTGTCCGCCGCCGTCGCCAGGCCGACCCACCAGCGGCGGAGCAGCGCGCGCTGGGTCAGGGCCGTGGCCAGGAGGAAGACGGCCAGCAGCGGCGAGAACTCCACCGCCACCACGGCCGCGGAGCCCGCTGCGGCCAGCATTCTGAAGACCAGCCGGAGCTGGCCGACGGCGGCCGTGCCCGGGGAGCGGACCCGGCCGCCGCCCGGATCGGAGGCGCGGGAGGCGTCGTCGGCGAACGCCGGATCCTCCAGGTGCGCCATGTCGGCGGGCGCGAGCGCGAGCCGGCGGACCTTCCGCATCACGCGGGCGTCGACGCGGCCGGCCACGAACTGCTCCAGCGCGCCGCCGAGCGCCTGGAGCACCTCGGTGACCGCCAGCAGGGCCGCCATCGTGACCAGCGGCCACACGATCGCGGTGCCGGGCTCCCGCCCGCCGGCGGAGCCGGTGAGTGCGGCGACCAGCCAGCCGGTGGACAGGGCGGTGGCGGCGGGGGCCAGCGCCCCTCCGGCGTGCACGGGCACCAGGCCGGCGGCGGCTTTCCGATCTTGGAGCGACAGGTGTAACAGGCGTGTTCGTTCGACCAGCAGCGTCCTCACGGGGCGGGTGCCTCCATGCACGGGGGGTATGGCCGGGCGCGCACGACGACGTCCTCGGTCAGGCCGCGCGCGCCCGGAGATCATACGTCAGCGGTGCATGAGTGCCCAGACCGTCATCGGGCCGGCGCCCCGGTTGGCCCAGGCGTAGTACGGCACGAACGTGAGATCGACCGGGCCCCCGTGCTCCGGTTCCCGGGGGGCGCCGGCGGTGCGGTAGGGGAAGCCGCCGTCCTCCTCCCGGTGCACGTGGGCCCGGCCGCGTGCGGTGACCGGCACCACGTCGGCGGGCAGGCCGGCGACCGCCGTCCCGTCGCGCAGGTCCGCCCCGGCCACGCACAGGTCGTCCACGATGACGCCGGGGTGGTCGGCCTGCTCCAGGCAGTACACGAGGGGGCCTCGCTCGACGGCGACCTGGCCGCGGGCCACGTCCAGCCGGGGCACGGCCGTGGTGAGGCGGGGGCGGATGGCGAGGTCCAGGGTGATCCGGTCGCCCGGCCGCCAGGCGCGCCGGACGCGGTGGTAGGAGCCCGGCTCGACGGGCCGGTCGTTGGGCCGGTCGTTGGGCCGGTCGTTGGGCCGGTCGTCCGCACTGGTCCCGCCGGATGCGCCGGATATGGTCACTGCCGCCTGGTCGGCCCACGCCGGGATGCGCGCCGAGAAGGTCCACGGCCGGCCAGGGGTCTCGCGCACGACGATCTCCACCCGGCCGCTCCACGGGTAGTCGGTCTCCACTTCCAGCAGCACGTCGCCGGCCCGGATCGTGCCGGGGGCGTACAGGTGGAGCTGGACGCCGTCGCCGTCCTGGGTGGCCAGGTAGTGGTCGAGGGAGGACAGCAGGCGCATCACGTTGGGCGGGCAGCAGGCGGTGCCGTACCAGTCCTGGCGGCCGCGGGCGGGCGCGCGGAAGTCGTCGGGGTTCGCGCCCACGCGCACGCGCAGCACGTTGACGTAGAAGAAGCGGTCGCCGCCGAGGGAGACGCCAGGCAGGACGGCGTTGTAGAGGGTGCGCTCGATCAGGTCCGCGAAGGCGGCCTTGCCGGTGGCCAGCAGCATGCGCCACGACCATTGGATGCTGCCGACGGCCGCGCAGGTCTCGCAGTACGCGGTTTCGGGGGCCAGCTCGTGGGGGCCGCCGAACTGCTCGCCGTACCAGACTGAGCCGAGTCCCCCCGTCAGGTACGTCTTGGTCGCCACCATGTCCAGCCACTGCCGTTCCAGGGCGTCGAGCAGCGCGAGGTCGGAGGTCTCGACGGCGACGTCGGCCGCGCCCGCGGCCAGGTACATGGCGCGCACCGCGTGTCCCTCGACGGTGGTCGCCTCGCGCACCGGCACCCGGTCCTGGCGGATGCCGGGCCCGTGGTGACCCTTGAGCGGGAGGAGGGAGTGGCCGCGGGTGGCGATGAGCCGGGCGGCGAGGTCCAGGTACGAGCGCGTGCCGGTCTCCCTGTGCAGCTCGGCCAGGGCCATCTCGACCTCGGGGTGGCCGTCGAGCGCGTCGTCGGGCAGCGTCTCGGCCAGGTGGTCGGCGAAACGGGTGGCGACCTGCAGCAGCGTGCGGTCGCCGACCGCGCGACTGCCCGCGACCGCGGCCTGCATGAGGTGGCCCGCACAGTAGAGCTCGTGGCTGGAGGCCAGGTCGGAGTAGCGCTCGCGGCCGGTGAGCTGGGTGTGGGTGTGCAGGTAGCCGTCGGCGCACTGGGCGCCCGCGACGAGCTCGGCGCCCTCCTTGTACGACCTCGCCAGGTCGTCGTCCTCGGCCCTGCCGCGTTCCCAGGCGAGCGCCTCCAGCCACTTGTAGACATCGGAGTCCGCGAACACCTTGCCGCGATGCTCACCCGCCAGCCTGAGGTTGTCGAACGCGCCGGACTCGCGTACCCGCTCGCCGCCCAGCGGGATCGTCACCTCGCGGTTCACGCGTTGCCGCGCGCCCCAGAACCCTCCTTGGATCCGCCCGCCCGCCACGGGCCGGAGGGCCACCGCGGCGTCGGGCCGGGGCCGTACGACCGAAGACATCCGATCATCACTCATATCGCCATCCTGCCCCAGCGTCACATATCCAACAAGATACGAATATTTATGCCCATGGCGGGGCATGGGACACACTGACGCGTTGTTTAGGCGAAGGGACGCCCCATGCCCGAGATCCCCGACACGGTGTTGCTCGAAGAACGGGCCGAGCTGGCGATGAACGCGGTGGCCGGACTGCCCGACCAGGACATGGACGGCATTCCGTACTTCAGTGCCGACCTGCTGGCCCGCCCGGCGGCCCTGCGCCACGGCGACTGGGACTACGGCTCCAGCCACGGACGGCTCCTCGACGCCTGCCTGATCGCCAGGCACATGACGGGCAAGGACACGTGGCGGGAGGTCGAGGAGGGGTTCAGGCGGCGGCTGATCGGCTTCTTCGGCGAGGACGGACTGAGCTACCGGCTGGCGCGCCCCGAGGTGGGCTGGCCCGCGAACGCCAACCTCGTCGACCAGCGCGCCGTGCTCCTGTCGCTCACCACGTGGTACGTGTCCGACGGCGACCCCGCAGCGCAGAAGCTGGCCGACCGGCACGTGGCCGCGCTCAAGCGGATCGCGATCAAGGAGCGGGACGTGTGGTTCTACCCCGCCTCCGAGTACACCCCGGACGGCTGGCCGTCCCCGAACGCCATCGCGCTCCGCCTCGCCCCCGACCCGGCCTCGTTCAGCGGGCGGCTGATCATGCCGCTGCTGCGGTACCACCAGGCCACCGGCAACGAGGACGCGCTGGAGCTGTGCGGCTGGTTCGCGCGGCTGATCGTGCACAAGAGCGGGGTGTTCGGCGAGGACGGGAGCTTCAATTCCGCCCGCGCGTACCGCAGCGGCCACTTCCACACCCGCCTCGGCACACTGGAAGGGCTCGCCCGCTACGCCCGCTACACCGGCGACCACGAGCTCACCGCCTACGTCCGCCGCGCCTACGACTGGGCGCTCGGCCAGGCCACCGCGTTCGGCTGGACGCCCGGCGACCTCGCGGACCAGCGGTACGAGCACGAGAGCTGCTCCCTGGTCGACCTGATCGGCGCCGGCACCACGCTGGCGAAGTCCGGGCACACCCCGTACTGGGGCGTGGTGGAGCGGTTCCTGCGCAACCACCTCGTGGAGTCGCAGCTGCTCGACCTGAGCTGGGTCGAGTCCGCGCCCGACACCTCGGGAGACGAGCCGGGCTGGGTGACGCACGTGCGGGTGGGCGAGCGGGTCCGCGGCGCGTTCGCCGGGTACGGCGCGCCCAACGACTTCGTCTGCGACGTCGAGCTGGGCCGCGGGCACACGGCCGACGTGCAGGCGTGCTGCGTCGGCTCGGGCGTACGCGGCCTGTTCTGGGGCTGGAACTCCATCGTCACCGCCGACTCCCGCGCCGTCCGGGTCAACCTGCTGCTCACCCGTGCCACCCGGCAGGTCACCGTGCTCAGCCACCTCCCCCACGAGGGCCGGGTCGACCTGGACATCCACGAGGACCTGCCGGAGCTGCGGCTGCGCGTGCCCGACTGGGCGGGATACGCCAAGGTCCGCGTGACCCGCGACGGCGGCGGACCGGCCTACGGGAGTGGCGGACGGGCCGACGGTGACGGACGGATCGGCGGGGGTGGCGGACGAGCCAGCGGGGGTGGCGGACGAGCCGACGGTGGTGGTGGACGGGCCGACGGGCGGGGCGGCTTCGACGGGACGCAAGCCGGGGCGTGGGCGCCGGACGGCTACCTGTCGATCCCCGCGCCACGGCGGGGCGAGCGGGTCACGGTGACGTTCCCCGTGCCGGAGACGACCTCCACCGAGGTGGCGGCGGGGCGGGAGTACCGCGTGCGGTGGCGGGGCGACGACGTGATCGGCATCAGCCCCGAGGGGACCGCCCGGCCGATGTACAGCGGGCGCAAGGTCCATCCGACCGCGCCCCGGCGCGACTACACCCTCACCCAGCCGGCGAAGGAGTGGACCTGGTGAGCTGGTCACTCCCCGAGGTGCCCGACGGCGGCACGTTGAGGCCGTACGACCTGCGCTGCGAGCACCGCGCCACGCCGCTCGGGATCGGCACGCCCGTGCCCCGGCTGAGCTGGCGGCTGGCCTCGGACCGGCGCGGCGACGCGCAGCACGCGTACCGGATCCGGGTCCACGCGCGCGGCGCCCTCGTCTGGGACAGCGGCTGGGTCGAGGGCCAGGACGTCAGCGCCGACTACGGGGGCGCCCCGCTGGCGTCGTTCACCCGCTACACCTGGCGGGTGGAGGTACGCGGCGGCGGTTCAGCCCAGATACGCCACGGCGGGCCAGCCAAGACGCGCGACGGCGGGCCAGCCGACATACACGACGGCGGAGCGGATGGGACACCCGGCGGTGGGGCGGCCGAGTCGTGGTTCGACACCGGGGTGATGCATAAGGACGAGTGGCGGGCGGCGTGGATCGGCCACGATCCCGAGACCGAGCCGCCGTTCGAGCCGCCCACCGACAACCGCGAACCGCGCAGCCCCCGCACCGCGCACCTGCCCGCCCCCCGGTACTTCCGGCGCGTGCTCGACCTGCCGCCCGCGACCGCTGTACGCATTGCATGCAGTGCACGCGGCCTGTACGAGCTGCGCGTCAACGGCAACCGGGTCGGCGACGGCGAGCTCACCCCGGGGTGGACCGACTACCGGCGGCGGGTGACGTACCAGGTGTACGACGTCACCGACCTGGTCGGGGACGGGCCCGTCTGCGTGGGGGCGATCCTCGCGGACGGCTGGTGGTCGGGCAGTCTCGGCTGGGACTCGCGGCAGCAGGCGCAGCACTACGGCAGGCGCCCGCAACTGCTGGTCCAGATCGTGGCCGAGCACGAGAACGGTTCCCGCACGGTCGTCGGCACCGACGGGCGGTGGCGGGAGAGCACCGGCCCCATCCGGTACGCCGACCTGCTCATGGGCGAGTTGTACGACGCGCGGCTCGAACAGCCCGGCTGGGACCTGCCCGGCTTCGACGACACCTCCTGGGCCCCCGCCCGCGTCGTGGACACGTCCCACGAGGTCCTCGTGCCCTCCGTCGCCGAGCCCGTCCGGGTCATCCAGGACATCGTGCCGGTCGGCACCCGGCCGCTGGGCGACGGCCGTACCATCGTCGACCTGGGACAGAACATCGCGGGCCGGGTCCGCCTCGTGCTCAGGGGAGCCTCGCCCGGCGCCCGGATCACGCTGCGCCACGGCGAGACGCTCGACGACGGCGGCGGCCTCTACACCGCCAACCTGCGCTCGGCCGAGGCGAGTGACCACTACGTGGCCGCCGGGGCGCCGGTCGAGACGTTCGAGCCGCGCTTCACCGTGCACGGCTTCCGTTACGTCGAGGTCAGCGGGCACTCCGACTTCGACGTCGTGGGGCGGGTGCTGCACTCCGACACGCCGGTCGCGGGCGAGTTCTCGTGCTCGGACGACATGGTGCGGCAGCTGATGAGCAACATCCGGTGGAGCCAGCGCGACAACTTCGTCTCCGTGCCCACCGACTGCCCGCAGCGCGACGAGCGGCTCGGCTGGACCGCGGATGCTCAAGTGTTCCTGCCCACCGCCTGCTACAACGCGGACGTGGCCGCGTTCTTCACGGGCTGGCTGGCCGACCTGCGGTGCGCGCAGACCGACGAGGGCGCGGTGCCCGACGTCGTGCCGCACGTCATGACCGAGCGGCACGGCACGCCGGGCTGGGGCGACGCCGCCACCGTCGTGCCGTGGCACCTCTACCAGGTGTACGGGGACGAACGGGTGCTGCGTGACAGCCTGCCCAGCATGCGACGGTGGGTGGACCACGTCGAACGCCACAACCCCGACCTGATCTGGCGCAACCGGGTCGGCAGCCATTACGGCGACTGGCTGCAAGCGGGCGTGCGGACCTCGCGCGAGGTGATGGCCACCGCGTATTTCGCGCTGAGCGCGGAGCTGACCTCGAAGGCCGCCGCGGTGGTGGGCGATGTCGCCGCCTCCTCGCATTACGCCGCGTTGCGTTCGAGGATCGGTGAAGCCTTCGTGCGGGCGTTCGTGTCGGCGGACGGCCGGGTCACGGGTGACACGCAGACGGGCTACCTGCTGGCGCTCGCCCACGGCCTGATCCCGCCGTCCCTGGTGCCCGCGGCCGTCGCGCACCTGGTGGCCGACCTGGAACGGCGGGGGCGCCGCCTGACCACCGGCTTCGCCGGCGTGGGGCTGCTCGGGCCCGTCCTGTCCGCGTACGGGCACCACGACCTGGCCTACTCGCTGCTGCACGACGACCGGTACCCGTCGTGGGGGTACTCGATCAAGCGGGGCGCCACCACGATCTGGGAGCGGTGGGACGGGTGGACGGAGGAGGCCGGGTTCGGGCCCGTCGCCATGAACTCCTTCAACCACTACGCGCTCGGGTCGGTCGGGGCCTGGCTGTACGGCGGGGTCGCGGGGATCGGGCAGGAGGAGGGGTCGGTCGGGTACCGGCGACCGCTCATCCGGCCGTTGCCCGGAGGGCGGCTGAAGTGGGCCTCGGCCTCGTACGACACGCCGCTGGGCCGGTTGAGCAGCCGGTGGGAGGCGGACGGCGGCACGCTGCGGCTGGACGTCCACATCCCGCCGGGCGCGGTGGCCACCGTGCATGTGCCGACGACCGACCCGTCCTCGGTGCGGGAGTCCGGCACGTCGCTCCCCGGGACGACGTCGTCCGCACACGAGCCCACCCGACCTGCGAGCGAGCCGCCGCCGGACACCTCCGACTCGCCGCCCGTGCAGGTGACGGGCGTCGCCGGCTCGCCGCGTGTGCAGGCGGTGGGCACCGCTGACTCGCCGCCCGTGCAGGCGGTGAGCGCCACCGACTCGCCGCCCGTGCAGGTGGTGGGCGTGAGCGAGGCGGCGCTGGTGTGCCGGGTGGCGTCCGGCCGGTACGAGTTCACCGCGGCGTGGGAGCGATGACGGGAGGCGGCCGTCCGGTGACCACCTGGGCGGCCGCCGCCGAGCGGGCCGGGGGCGGGCTGCGGGACCTCACCGTGCGCAACATCGTGCGGACCAGCGCGGGCGGGACCGGCTTGCGGGTGCGGCTCACCAACGCCTTCGGGGACCGGCCGGTGACGTTCGGGCACGTCTACGTGGGCGTTCCGGCCTCAGGGGCGGCGCTGGTGCCGGGGTCGAACCGGATGCTCACGTTCGGTGGGATCCCTGAGGTGACGCTGGCGCCGGGCACGACGGCGCTCAGCGACCCGCTGCCCGGCCACGTGGCGCCCCGGCAGCGCCTCGCCGTCAGCCTCCACCTCCAGGGCGACGGCGGCACCCTGACCGGCCGCAACCGCGCCACGGCCCCGCCCTACCCACCGGACACCGCGCCCGGGTCCGATGCCACCACCTCCCACCCACCGCGACCAACCATCGCGCCCGATGCCGCCGCCCACCCACCGCGACCAACCGCCGCACCCAATACTGCCGCCCACCCACCGCCACCAACCGCCGCACCCGATACTGCCGCCCACCCACCGCGACCGGGCACCACGTCCAGGCGGGATGCGGCCTCGCCCGCCTACCGGTCGCTTCCCGGTGACCACGCCGCCGACGAGAGCGGCGCCCCGTACACCGAGCGGGTGGCGGTCTGGCACTGGCTGGACGCCGTGATCGTCACCGCGCCCGGCCCGGTGCCGGCGGTGGCGGTGGCGGTGCTCGGGGACTCGATCACGACCGGCGTGGGCTCCGAGACCGGCCACGGCTGGACGGATCTCCTCGCCGATCGGGCTGTGCGGGGGCCGTGGCCGCTGGCCGTCGTCAACGAGGGCGTGTCCGGCGGGCGGGTGCTGGCCGCCGGGACCGGGCGCCCCGCCGAGGAGCGGCTGACCGCCGAGGTGCTGACCAAGCCGGGGATCGGCGCAGTGATCCTGCTGGCCGGGGTCAACGACCTCGGGGCGGGCGCGCGGGCGGACGCGCTCATCGGCGCCTACCGCCGTATCGTCGCCAAGGCGCACGCCGCCGGGGTACGCGTGATCGGTGGCACGCTTGGCCCGTTCGCGGGCGCCGAGTACCACACGCCCGAGGGGGAACTGGCGAGGGCGGCGGTGAACGCGTTCGTGCGGGACGGCGGCGTGTTCGACGGGCTCGCGAATTTCGACGCGGCGCTCCGCGACCCCGCGGACCCGAGCCGCCTGCTGCCCCGGTACGACAGTGGCGACCACCTCCACCCGAGTGCGGCGGGCCACCAGGCGATGGCCGCCGCACTCGAACTGGCGCAGCTGATCGGCCCCGATCAGACTGCGGCCGCCGATCGCTCTCCCGTCCCATGAGGCCGTTCGGCCCGCCGCTTCCTCCTCCCCCTCCGAAAGAGAGTCCTCTCGAATTGTGGGCTGGTTCGGTGGGGAGCGATGCGGACCGGTCAGCGGCCGGGGCCGGGGAGCCGGGTCGCCGGTTCAGGGCGGTGGATGCCCCGCGGGCGGTAGCCGAGGGCGTCCGAGACGCCGAGGTAGTCGGCGAGCAGCCAGATGATGGCCAGCCACATCTCGGTCCCCTGCAGCCCAGGCGTGCGGGCCGCGCCGCTCCCCCGGGTCAGGGCGAAGCTGAGGCCCGCGCCGTCGTGCCAGCCGCCCACCGCCCGGAGGAGGTGTTCGCGCGCCCACGCCTCCCCCTCCCCGCGGCGGTGCCGGGTCTGCCTGCCCAGCAGCCACAGCGGGTGGATGACGTCGAGCACGTTGCAGGCGTTGCCGGTGTCGGGGCCGAAGTAACGGGGGTCGGCGGCCTGGGCGAGCACGGTGTCGACGGCCCGCTCGGGGTACGGCAACGGCACGCCGAACTGCGCGAACGTCCCCCGCGTCAGCCGGTAGAAGCCGTTGACCACCTGCAGCCAGCCCGCGTCGGGATCCGGCTCCCCCCACATCCCGTGGGCCTGGCTGCAGCGGGTCAGCAGCCACCCGTACAGGGTCTCGAGCTCGCCGCGCACGCCGAAATCGGCCAGGTTGCGGTGAAGGCCCGTGCCGAACGCGTCCACCCACGAGCCCGCCGTCCAGGCGTTGCGGGCCCAGTCGAGGGAGTCGAGCGTGGCTAGCAGGTCCTGCGAGCCGAGGTTCGCGACGGCGTGGACGGGGTGCTGGAACCGGGTGCCGAGCAGGTCGAGGGCGTAGCCGACGCAGAGCACGTGATACGCGGTGGCTCCGTCCAGCTCCGGCGAGCCGGGACCACCGGTCTCCGGTGAGCCGGGGGCGCCGGTCTCCGGTGAGCCGGGGGCGCCGATCTCCGGGATCAGGCCGCTGGCCGGGTCCTGGCGGTCGCGGAGGAACGCGACGATCTCCTCCCGCGCGGGTGTCGGGGGCGGGCCGTCCAGCAGCAGGTCGGCGATCTCCACCGCGTCGCACCAGGCGCGGACGGTCGGCGGGGCGTCCGGGCGGTCCACGTACCGCTCGCCCGTCCAGCACCGGCCGAGCACCGCCTCCGCCTGCTCCCTGGCGCGTGCGGCGAAGTCGGCGAGCAGCCGTTCCAGGTCCTGCCCGGCGGCCGGAGCGGGGCGCGCGGCGCGGCGGTCGCGGATGCGGCGCGCCGGGTCGCCCGCGACCATGGCCCAGGCGGGCACGTCCTTGGTGACGACCGCGCCCGCGCCGACGATGGCGTGGTCGCCGATCGTCACCCCGTCGAGCACGACCACGTTCGAGCCGATCCACACGTCGTCGCCGATCCGGATGCCCTTCGACGTGGTCGCCTGGCGGAAGACCGGGCGGTCCGGCGCCGTGCCGTGGTTGAAGCCGAGCAGGGACGTGTGCGCGCCCACCCGCACCGCGTTCCCCAGCACGACGTTCCCCCGCACCACGGCGTACGGGTTGATGGTGCAGTCGTCGCCCATGACGATGTCGTGGGTGACGTACGCGTGGGCGGCGATGTAGCAGTAGTCGCCCATGCGCAGGCTGTCGGCGTACACGGCCGCCAGCGGCGAGACGAACACCTTGCCTGCCGCGTCGATTTCCATGCTCGTCCGCAGCGCGTCCAGGTGGCGCTCCTGGGCGAGGCGGTCCTCCTCGGTCGCGTGGTCCCAGAACAGCCACGGGCAGAAGTCGAACTTGGTCGGTTCCGTCATGCGATCAAAATCCTCTCAGGCGGTCAACGTCATCGACCAGGAGTAGCGCCGGACCGGCAGGCGGTACCGCCCGGGCAGGGCGGGGCCGCAGGAGGCGCTGCCGATGCCCTGCTGGCCGTGGTCCAGGTTCAGCCAGACGCGGCCGGAGTCGCGCAGGTCGTGGGGGCGGTGGGCGGCCTGCAGCGCCTCGCTCGTCCATCGGCGGGCGGTGAAGTCGAGGTACGGCTCGCCGTCCACACGCAAGGTGGGCAGCTCCGTGCCCGACAGCTCCAGCCAGCGGGTCTCGACGTGGTTGCCGTTCTCCTGCGGCACGACGTACGGAGTCTGGAGCGCGTCGATCGGCAGCGCGAACCGGCCGACCCGGGCGGCGGCCCGGCTGTCGGCGTACGACTCGCCCGGGCCGCGGCCGAACCACTCGACGTCGGTGTAGCCGCCGGGCAGGGCGAACCTGGCTCCCATGCGGGGCGGGCTCACATCGAGGTGGCCGTACGCGGTGTCGTGCCAGTCGCCGACGGGCTCGGCCTCGATCCGCAGGCGCAGCGCGCCGTCCTGCCGTTGCCAGGTGTACGTGGTGAGGAAGCCGAGGGTCCGGGTGGCCGGGCCGCTGCGCCCGTGGACGACGAGCGTGCGGTCGTCGGGCCGGTCGATGCCGCCGGTCCGGTGGAGGAACCGGTCGAGACCCACGGCCTCCCAGTCGGCGGCCAGCGCGTTCCTCGTGCCCTGGCCGCGGTCGTTCTCCGTCGGGGCGCGCCACACGTCGAGCACCGGCCCGTCCAGCTCGACGCCGTGGAGCCGGGTCAGCCGCCCGGTCCCCGGGTCGAACACCGCCCCGCCCAGCCGCAACCCTCCGCTGGACGTCCCGGCCAGCCGCGGCCCGCCGCCGGCCGTCTCGCTCGCCGCGGGCAGCGGGCGGCGGCGGTGGGTGCCGTCGCCGAGCCGGGCCTGGCCGAAGGCGACCACGTGTCCGGCCGGCGCCCAGCAGGTCGCGGTGGCGAGCGCGGCTTCGACCGTGATCCACGTCTCGCCCTCCGCCGCGACCGCGACCTCCGGCAACGGCACCCGCACCGTCTGGCGCGGGCCGCAGTGCGGGACGGGCAACGGCCCGCTTCCCGGCAGCGCGCTTCCCGGCAGTCCGCTTCCCGGCGGCTCGCTTCCCGGCGGCGCGCCGCCCGTCACCTGAGCCGCGTCCGACCGCGAGCCGTCCACCTCCACCCGCCAGCGGAACTCCAGGTGGCCGAGGTCGATCAGGTCGTGCTTGTTGACGACGACGACCTCCCCGGCCGCCGCGTCCACCGCGATCCCGACCGGCTCGATCGCCTTGCGCAGCTCCGCCAGGCCGGGCGACGGCGTGCGGTCGGGGAAGAGCAGGCCGTCCAGGCAGTACCGGCCGCCGTTCGGCTGGTAGTCGATGTCGCCGCCGTGCCGGAAGTACGGGCGGCCGAGCGAGTCGTGTCCCGCGAGCCCGTGGTCGATCCACTCCCACACGAACGCCCCGCAGAACCGCTCGTGCGACTCCAGGATCGCCTGGTAGTCGGCCAGCGAGCCCGGTCCGTTGCCCATGGCGTGGGCGTACTCGCACAGCAGGAACGGCAGCCCGCGACGGCGCACGTCGTCGGGCGACTCCGGCGCCACCCCCTCAGGCGGGTCCTCCTTCCGCTCCCCGATGCGCTCCAGGTCGTCCAGCGACGGGTACATCAGGCTGTAGAAGTCGGAGTGGCGGTAACTCGGGTCGCGCTCGTAGTGCAGCGGCCTGCTGGGATCGTGCTCCCGGATCCACCGCTCGATGTCGCCGAACGCCGGCCCGCTGCCGCTCTCGTTGCCCAGGGACCAGATCACCACGCTGGGATGGTTCTTGTCGCGCTGCACCATGCGCCGGGCGCGGTCGAGGAGCGCGTCGCGCCACATCGGCTCGGCCGGCGGGTTGCCCTCCCAGCCCGCGTAGATGAACCCGTGGGTCTCGATGTCGCACTCGTCCACCACCCACAGGCCGTACTCGTCGCAGAGCCGCAGGAACTCCGGGTGCGGCGGGTAGTGGGCGGTGCGGACGGCGTTGACGTTGTGCTGCTTCATCAGCTCGATGTCGCGGATCATGGTGTCGCGGTCGAGCGCGCGGCCGCGCTCGGGGTGGTGCTCGTGCCGGTTGACGCCGCGGAACAGCACCGGCGCCCCGTTGACGAGCAGCCGCCCGCCGGCGATCTCGACGGTCCTGAAGCCGATCGGCAGGTCGATCGTCTCGCCGGCGGCCCGCAGAGTGCCGCGGTAGAGGCGCGGGCGCTCCGCGCTCCACGGCTCGACGCCCGGGACGGTGACCTCCTCTCCCGTGGCGACGGACAGACCCAGCTCGGGGATCTCGACCAGGCCGGGCACGTCGGCGGTGACGCGGAGGGTGCCGGAGCGGTTCTGGGCGTCGTAGGTGGCGTGGACGGTGAAGTCGTCGATGCCGTCCGAAGGGCGGGCCAGCAGCTCCACGTCGCGGAAGATGCCCGGCAGCCACCACATGTCCTGGTCCTCGAGGTAGCTGCCCGACGACCAGCGCTGCACGCGTACGGCGAGCAGGTTGCCACGTGGCCGGACGAGCCCGGTGACGTCGAACTCGAACGGCAGCCTGCTCCCCTTGGAGTGGCCCAGCAACGAGCCGTTCAGCCACACCGTGCCGCAGGAGTCGACCCCCTGGAAACGCAGCACGGTCCGGCCCTCGGGCCAGCCGTCGGGCAGGTCGAAGCCGAGCCGGTAGTCGCCCGTGGGGTTGCCGTCGGGCAGTCGCGGCGGGTCGATGGGGAAAGGGTAGGCGGTGTTGGTGTAGAGCGGCCGGTCGTGCCCCTCCAGCACCCAGTGCGACGGCACGCGGATCGTGTCCCAGCCGGTGTCGTCGAGTGCCGGGTCGGGCAGCGAGGGGCCGGTGCCCTCGGCGGTGTCCGAGAGGCGGAAGCGCCACCGGCCGTTGAGCGAAAGGCGCGGCGCGTCGGAGAGGAAGTCCGCGCGCGCCGCCCGCCGCCCGGAGCCCGGCCCGGGGTCTTCGTGGAAATCGAGCATTCCGAACTGTCCCTCCGAGACCAAAACGTTTTAACTCTAGACGCCCGGATCCGCGGTGACCATCCCTCGGGCCATCCTTCCTCATCCTCGAAAGGTTCCGAGGTTTGCATTGACATCCGAGGCTGAATAAATATACCATGCGTAAATCGTTTCAATAAGGTAGGTGCGCCCATTGAGCGGGTTTCTGCCGGATTGGGAGTCGTTACGCCGTCACCGCATCCCCGAGTGGTTCGGGGAGGCCAAGTTCGGCATCTGGTCGCACTGGGGGCCGCAGTCCGTGGCGAGCTCCGGCGACTGGTACGCCCGCCACCTGTACGGCATGCAGCCCTGGTCCGAGCCCTGGGAGCGGCGAAGGGCCGAGCGCCAGCACGCCCACCACCGCGCGCACTTCGGCCGCGGCGGCACGAAGGACCTCTTCCCCCGCTGGCGCGCCGAGCGCTTCGACCCCGAAGAGCTGATCGACCTGTACGTCTCCAGCGGCGCCCGCTACTTCGTCGCCCTGGCCGCCCACTGCGACAACTTCGACCTGTGGGACTCGAGGCAGCACGCCTGGAACGCCGCCCGCATCGGCCCGCGGCGCGACATCGTCGGCGCATGGGAGCGGGCGGCGCGCGCGGCGGGACTGCCGTTCGGGCTGAGCTTCCACAACAACTGGACGTGGCGCTGGCTCGACGTCGCACACGGCGCGGACCCGGCCACAGGCGAGCCGTACGACGGCACGCTGACCAGGCACGACGGCACGGGCACCTGGTGGGAGGGCCTGGACCCGGCCGAGCTCTACCCGGCCAGGCACGCGCCGGGAGCCAAGCCCCCGCCGCAGGTGGCGGACCGGTTCTACGCCCGCGTCCGCGAGGCGCTCGACCGCTACCGCCCCGACCTGGTCTACCTCGACGACGGCCGCCTGCCGTTCGACGCGGGCAGCGTGGTCGAGTCGGAGCCGGTCAGCGCGCGAGGGCTCGAGCTGCTCGCCCACTACTACAACACGTGCCCGACCGGCGGACTCGTGACCGTCAAGGAGGTCCCCGACGCCGACCGCACAGCCGTCGTCCTCGACTGCGAGCGCCGCCAGCTCGACGCCGCCCAGCCTTACCCGTGGCAGTTCGACACCAGTGACGGCGAGTGGTTCGACTGCTCCGACGACGACCCGATGTTCCACCCGCGCAAGAGCTCCCAGCAGATCGTCCACACGCTGATCGACGTGGTCAGCAAGAACGGCTGCCTGCTGCTCAACGTCCCCCAGCGCGCCGACGGCACCGTGGACGACCGGGCCCGCGCCCTGCTGGGCGAGGTGGGCGACTGGCTGAGGGTGTGCGGCGAGGGCGTGTACGGCACGACGCCCTGGCTGCGTCCCGCCGAGGGCGCGACGGGCATGGGCGAGACCAAGGGCTACGAGGGCTACAACGAGGCCGACCGCGCCTACCTGCCGAGCGACATCCGCTTCACCAGGCGTGGCGACACGGTGTACGCCACCCTGCTCGCCTGGCCGGAAAACGGGACCGCCGCGATCACCAGCCTGGGCACCCGCGAGGGGCTGCTGAAAGGCCGCCCGGCCACGGTCGAGCTCCTCGGCCACGGCCCGCTCGGCTGGCGGCTGACCGAGGAGGCGCTCCATGCCGACCTGCCCCCGGACCCGCCCACGAAGGCCGCGTACATGATCAAGATCGCCTGACTTGGAGCCCGCGCCATGGTGACGAACCTGCGAACGTGCGACCTGACCGACCCCCTAGGCATCGAGATCACCCGGCCGGCGCTCAGCTGGCAGCTGACCGGCACCACGACGCAGACCGGTTACCACGTACAGGTCGAGCCGGGCTTGTGGGACACCGGCGAGGTCAGCGGTGCCGAGCAACGGGTGGTGTACGGTGGGCGGCCGCTGACCAGCCGCACGGCCGCGCGCTGGCGCGTGCGGATCCGCGACGCGAACGGCGAATGGTCCGATTGGAGCCCGGACGCGCGCTTCGAGCTGGGGCTGCTGGGCCCCGACGACTGGACGGCCGCGTGGATCACCCACCCCGACTGGTACGACGAGGGCGACCCGCGGGTCGGAGAGGGCAGACCGCTCCCGCTGCTGAAAGGCGAGTTCGTCCTGGCCAAGCGGGTCACCCGCGCCCGGCTCCACGTCGCGGGCCTGGGCGTCTACACCGCGACGGTGAACGGCGCGCCGGTGACCGACGCGGTGCTCGAACCGCCCTACACGGACTTCACCAGCAGGGTCGTGTACGCCACGCACGACGTGACGGAGCTGCTGCGTGAGGGCCGGAACACGCTCGGCGTCGAGCTCGGCCCGGGGATCGCGCACGTCTTCCCGCACCAGGACCGGTATATGAAGTTCTTCGGCTCCAAGGTCGCCCCGCGCGCCATCGCGCAGCTCGAGCTGGGCTACGCCGACGGCTCGTTCAGCCGGTTCGTCACGGGCGCGGACTGGCGGGCCGCCGACGGCCCGACCGTACGCTCGCACTGGTACGGCGGCGAGGACCACGACGCCCGCCGCACCGCCATCGAGTGGCGTCCCGTGACCGTGATACCCGCCGCGAAAGACGTTCTGCGCTCGCGGGCCTGCCCGCCCATCAGGGTCACCGAGCGGCTGCCCGCGACCGCCAAGCTCGTAGCCACCGACGGCACGCCGGTCTTCGACGTCGGCACGGTGGTCGCGGGCTGGGCCGAGCTGAGCCTGGACCTCCCCGCCGGGCGCTACCTGCGGCTCGTGCCGGGCGACCAGCTCGACGCGTACGGCCGCGTGGTGCAGTCGAAGCCCACGACCGGCGCGCCGATCTTCAACACGTACGTGACCAAGGACGGGCCGCAGACCTGGCATCCGCGCTTCCGCTACGACGGCTTCCGCTACGTCGAGGTCCAGGGCCTGCCGGAGCAGGTCGGCGAGGAGGCCGTGACGGCGCTCGTGCTGCGCGCCGACAACACCCCCACGGGCGCCTTCGAGACCTCGGACCCCCTGGTCAACGACGTCCACAAGATCATCGACAGGGCGGTCAGGGGCAACATGTACAGCGTGCTCACCGACTGCCCGCACCGGGAGAAGCTGGGCTGGCTGGAGCAGACCCACCTGCTCTTCGACGTCGTGGCCTACAACTACGACGTCGCCGCCTACTACCGCGAACTGCTGGTCACCATCGCCGAGGCGCAGACCGGGGACGGGCTGGTGCCGGACATCGCGCCGGAGTTCCTGGTGTTCGACCCCCCGTTCAGGGACGACCCCAACTGGGGCGGCGCGATCGTCCGCATCCCGTGGCAGCTCTACCGCTGGTACGGCGACGCGTCGGCGATGGAGACGCACCACGACGCCATGCGCCGCTACGTCGACTACCTCACGGGCAAGGCCGAGGACGGCATCCTGGACTACGGGCTGGGCGACTGGATCGGCCTGGACACCTCGACCCCCGTACCGCTGGTCTCCACCTGGGGCTACTGGCGCGCCGCGCGCACGATGGCCCGCGTGGCCGGGGTGCTGGGCCGCGACGACGACGCCAAGCGCTACCGCGCCCTGACCGACCAGATCACCGCCGCCTTCGCCGGCATCCTGCCCGCCAGCCGCAGCCAGGCGTCGGAGATCCTCGCGCTGGACATGGGCGTCATCACCGACGAACTCGCGCTCGACCGGATCGCCGGGGCGGTGGCGGGCGGCGGCATCACGGTCGGCGAGATCGCGCTGCCCGCGCTGTTCCGGGTGCTCGGGCGCGCGGGACGGCACGACGCGCTGTGGGAGTTCGCCACCTCGACGAGCCACCCCAGCTACGGCTACCAGGTGCGGCACGGCGCCACCGCGCTCACGGAGGCCTGGGACGGGCCGACGCGAGGGCTGTCGCAGAACCACTACATGCTGGGCGCGATCGACGCCTGGTTCTACCGCGGGCTCGGCGGCATCGGCCAGGCGCCCGGGTCGAACGGCTTCCGCAGGCTGCTGATCGAGCCCGCCGCACCAGGGGACCTGGAGTCGGTGCGGGCGAGCACCGGCACGCCGTACGGGCAGGTCTCGGTGTCCTGGACGCGCGGGGACGGGGAGTTCGCGCTCGAGGTGGCGGTCCCGCCGGGCTCGTCGGCCGAGGTGCGCCTGCCTGACCTGGGGCTCGCCCGGCACGCCGTCCCGGAGGAGGCGGTCCGGCTGGGAGAGCGCGCCTATGAGGTGCAGGCCGGGCGCTGGTCTTTCAGGGCGAGCCGATGATCGACGTGTACGACGCCGCGCGCGTCAGGACGCCGCACAAGGCCGGGCGGCTGCTGGTCGGGCCGTCGCGGGAGCCGGGCAGGTTCGACAGCCTCTTCGTGGACTGCCCCTTCGTGTGCTCCGACGGCGGCGAGTACCTCATGACGTACGTCGGCTTCGACGGGACCGGCTACCAGACCGCGCTGAGCCGCTCGGCCGACCTGGTGTCGTGGACGCCCGGAGAGGTGATCCTGCCGCGCGACCCCGGCCACCCGTACCGGGGTTACAACGCGGCGCTCACCTCGATCGTCCGGGACAACCGCCTCGGCTCCCCCGGCCAGGTGACCTGGCTGGACGGCCGGGCGGTCGGCACGTACCACGCCTATCCGGAGCCCGGCATGGAGATGGGCGCGGCGATCATCGGGTTCTGCGTCAGCGACGACCTGCGTACCTGGGAGGACACCGGGTCGGTGCTGCGCCCCCAGGACGGCGGCGCGTGGGAGCGTGGCGGCCTCTACAAGTCGTGGCTGCTCCGCCACGACGGCCTCTACTACTGCTTCTACAACGCCAAGAATCGCACCTACGACGGCTGGCGCGAGCAGATCGGCTACGCCGTCTCACCCGACCTCGAGCACTGGGAGCGCCCGGACCCTGGACCGGTCGTGCCGCACGGCGGCGACGGCGACTTCGACGAGCGCTTCGCCTCCGACCCGTGCGTGCTGCGGGACGGCGACTGGTGGGTGATGTTCTACTTCGGGCTCTCCTTCGACGGGCACGCCCGCGAGAGCTACGCGGTCTCCCGCGACCTGCGGACCTGGCACAAGAGCGGCGAGATCCTCATCGACGTGGGGCCGCCCGGCTCGGCCGACGACACCTACGCGCACAAGCCCGCGCTCGTCTCCCGCGACGGCCGCCTCTACCACTTCTACACGGCGGTGCGCCGGGTCGAGCCGTACCAGGTGGGCAAGCACACGCTGGTGGAGCGGCGCGGCATCTCCATGGCGCACGGATAGGAGAACACGATGAACCGGTCCCGCAGGAGCTTCCTGGCCGCGGCCGCCGGGGCCGCTCTGGCGCCCCAGCTGATCGGCCGGGCGGAGGCGGCCGCCACCTATGAGCCCGCCACCTATGAGCCCGGTGCCTATGAGCCCGGTGCCTGGGCCAGGGTTCCGCAGATCAGGCGGCGCATCCGGCCGCCCCGCTTCCCCCGCCGCACCTTCCCCGTCACCGACCACGGGGCGGTCGGCGACGGCACCTCGATGTGCACCGACGCCTTCAGGCAGGCGATCGCGGCCTGCGCCGCGGCGGGCGGCGGGCGGGTCCTGGTGCCCGCAGGAACGTACCTCACCGGTGCGATCCACCTGGCCGACAACGTCGAGCTGCACCTGGAGGCGGGCGCGACGATCAAGTTCAGCCGGAACCCGGCCGACTACCTTCCAGTCGTATACACCCGCTACGAGGGTGTCGAGCTGATGAACTACTCCCCGTTCGTCTACGCCTACGACCGGACGAACGTCGCCATCACCGGCAGCGGCACGATCGACGGCCAGGCCGACGCCACGCACTGGTGGGACTGGTCGGGCGACCCGCCGCCGGCCGAGAAGCCCGACAAGACCCTGCTCGCGGCCATGGCCGAGCAGGGCGTGCCGGTGGCGGAGCGGGTGTTCGGCGAGGGCCACTACCTGCGCCCGAACCTGATCCAGCTCTACCGGTGCCGCAACGTCCTCATCGAGGGCGTGACGGTCAAGGACTCCCCCATGTGGAACATCCACCCGGTCCTGTGCACCAACGTGACCGTCCGCGAGGTCACCGTGGACAGCCCGAACGGCCCCAACAACGACGGCTGCGACCCCGAGTCGTGCGTGGACGTGCTCATCGAGCGGTGCGAGTTCAACACCGGCGACGACTGCGTGGCGATCAAGGCGGGCAAGAACGCCGACGGCCGCCGGGTGAACGCGCCCGCCATGAACGTGCTCGTCGACTCCTGCGTGATGCGCGACGGCAACGGCGGCGTGACCATCGGCAGCGAGACCACCGGCGGCGTGCGCTGGGTCTTCGCCTGGAACTGCACGATGAGCAGCCCCAACCTGGAACGCGCGGTCCGCGTCAAGACCAACCCCGACCGCGGCGGCTACGTCAGGGACGTCTACTTCAGGGACATCACGGTGGCGCAGGCAGCCGACTCGGTGATCGAGGTGGCGCTGAACTACGAGAACAAGGACACCGGCCCCTACTACCCTGACGTGGGCGCCATCGACGTCCGCCGCCTGCGCGCCGGGCACGCGCCCCGGGCGTTCCACCTCATCGGCAACCCGGCCAACCCCATCAGGGGCGTACGGGTGACGGACAGCGTGTTCCAGGAGATGACCGAGGACGACGTCGTGCGCGACGTGACGGACCTGGTCCTGCGCAACGTGTGGATCAACGGCCGCCGGGTGACCACCTGAGGCGGTTCCGGATACGGCTCCACCAGGCCACGGGGCCGGATCAGGGGGAAGTCAGGGACGATCACCGATGAGGGCCTTCCGCGTGAGGAGGCATCGTGGTCTCATGAACCGCCTCACCCAGCTCTCCTTCACCGCCGCGCCGGCCGCGCTGCTCGGCGGCTGGCTCCTCATGCGCCCCACCGGCGCCGACGTCGTGGGCGGCCCGTGGTGGACGGCCGCGCACGTGGCCTGCCTGGCCGGGTTCCTCATGTTCGGCGTCATGACGCTGGGGCTGCGCGGCATGGCCGGGCCGGTGACGGGCGGGCGGCGGGTGGCGTTGGAGGGGGCGGTGGGGGCCGCGCTGCTGAGCATGGCCGCCGCGGTCGTGCGGCTGATGATCGACCTCTACCAGGGGTTCGGCGGCGAGCAGGTGCGGGAGTTCGAGGCGATCGTCTACGGCACCGAGGCGCAGGTGTTCTTCGGCGCCCTGGTCGCGCTGGCGGTCATCCTGGCCGCGCTCCGGCGGGTCACGATCGTGAGCGCGGCTGTGACGACCCTCGGCATGGTGGTGCTGGCCGTCGGGATGTACCAGACCGGCAAGGAGTCGGCCCTGGCCGCCGTGGGCATGGCGCTCATCTGGCTGGGCACGCTGCTGCTGGGCCGGGGGATGTCCGCCCAGGCTCCGCGGCTGGGATCGGGTGCCGGCTCCCCCAAGGTCACAGCCGGCCGCTGAAAGCACGATCGGCTCGGGCACAGGGTGGGTACGTTCACCCCGACCCCCGACCGCGACGCGTGAAGGAAGTGGTTCTCCGTGCTCTACCTCTTCGGTTTCGAGCGCATCGGCGTGGCTGTGAGCGACATCTACTTCGTCGACCCCAACCCGAACGCGGGCCAGGAGGGAGCCGAGCGAGGCGTGCGCCTGGAGCTGCGCAAACTTGAGCCGGGCGAGCTGAAGGGGTCGATCTACTCGGCGCGGCCCATCACCGTCGATCGGCCCCTGTGGCGGGTGGACCTGCTGGAGTCGGTCACCGGCACGCCGGGCAGCTTCGACCGTACCCACCATCACCCCGCGCTGCGCGACTGGGAGCCGGGCGAGCGGGTGTTCGACGAGCAGCTCTCCGGCGAGCCACTGAAGTGGCTGGGCGAGCGGCTGGCCGACCTCGAAGGCGTGCTCGACGAGGCCGGGGTGGGCCGCGACGAGGTCAGCGCGGCGGACGTGACGGGCCTGCGCGAGCGCGCCCCGGAGATCGTCGACACCGTCAGGCGCCTGCTCGACGACGTCCGTTCCGGCGCCCTGGCCACCCCGCCGAGCGACGCGCCGTCGAGCGACAGCGTCCGGGCCAGCTGGCTCTAGCCCCGCCCGCCCGCGCCCCCGGCCTCGGCGAGTAACGCGAAGGCGGCACCGGTGGATGTTCTCGGTGATTGGCGCGGACTTCCAGACGGGCGGTTTGGAACGTGACAGTTCCTCCTGTTGAGCCGAAGAAGGACCATCGAGCTCAGATCATCGTCGCGATCATCGGCGCCTGCGCGGTGATCATCGCCGCGCTGATCCCGGTCGTGGTCATGGCGAACAAGCCAGAGGCGACGCCCACCCCGAGCCCGGTGTCCGGGAACAGCACGACGGCCGCGCCCTCGTCATTCAGATCCAGCCAGCCCAAGACGGCGTCGCAGGACGCGTCGGTCTCCGTGCCGGAGGACTACCAGGGCACCTGGAGCGGCCGGATCGACTGGATGGTCCCCGGCTGGGGCTCGTACAACACCACGCTGACCATCACGGCGGGCTCGCTGACCGCGATGGTGGGCCAGTTCAGCACCAACGGCGGCCAGTGCAGGGGCCTGCTCTACCTGGAGTCCGGCGGCAGCCCGGTGGTGCTGCGGCTGTCGACCACGTACAACGTGGGCACCTGCTCGGTCCTGGCGGACGTGAAGCTGACGCTGGGCGATGACGACGAGCTGGACTACGAGCTCGTCGGCGCCCAGTTCGTCAACGGGTACGTCAATCAGCCCTCCCCCCCCGGCCCAGGGGGTGTTGCGGCGCGAATGACCGCTCACGCCTGCGGCGGAGGATGGGGAGCGGCGGGGCGGCGGTGCAGGAGGCCGAAGCGGGTCCACATGGACTCCGCCGCCTCGATAGAGGCCCCCGTGCGGGCCGGGTCCACGGCGGCGAGCTGCGTGACCAGGGCCTGGGCGACCGCCATGCCCGCCGTCAGCGACGGGAAGAACGCCTCGCCCTCCGCCGGCACGATCACCACCTCCTCCGCCGCGTCCGCCAGCGCGGGGCTGGCCGCGTCCGTCAGGGCGAACACCCGCACCCCGCGCGAGCGGGCCACGTTGGCGGCCAGGACCGTGCTCTCGTAGAGCCGCCAGAAGCTGATCGCCACCAGCACGTCACCCGCCCCGATGGCGGCCACGATGTTGGCCAGCTCGGCGTCACCGTTGGTCACGGCCGTGACCGGGTAGCCCGCCAGGCGGGCGTTGTGCGCGAGCGCGAGCCCGACGGCCGCGTAGCTGCCGTCGGCCACGATCACGGTACGGCGGGCCGCGGCGATGGCCTCGGCGATCGTCAGCAGCACCCCCTCGTCCAGGCGCCGGTTCAGCAGCGCCAGGCTGTCGAGGTCGCGGCGGAGCGAGCGGGAGCTGGGTGAGCCGGTGCCCCGGTGCTCGGCGGCGACCTGGCCGGCGCTCAGCGAGGACAGGTAGCGGGCGCGCAGCTCCTGCTGGAGCGCCGGCCACCCCGCGAACCCGAGCGCCTGAGCCGTGCGCGTCACCGTCGCCACGTTCACCCCGGCGAGCTGCGCCAGCTCCCCTGCCGACCCGAACGACGCACGGCGCGGCTGCGAGAGCAGGACCTCGACCACGGCGGCCGCCTTGCCGCGCAGGCCGCGCGCGGGCACGCGGGCCCGCAACCAGTCCTCGAAGCTGTCCGTGGCGAGCTCTGTCACGTGTCCCTCTCCATGCGTCCCGGCGACATGCTACGCGGTCGCAACACCCCCAACTTGCAAAGACCATTGCATTTCCGGCATTTCGCACTATATGTTGCTTCGCAATCGTTTTGAAGGGCCACGACCTGGGGAAAGGTGTTGTTCGATGACCTTGCTGGCCCGTCTGGACCGGCTCCCGCTGAGCCGTCCCCACTACCTACTCCTCCTCATCGGCGGTCTCGGCTACACCTTCGACGGCATGGACTCGGCCGTGGTCGCGTTCCTGCTCCCGAGCGCGCAGGACGCCTGGGGCCTGTCCAACGGGCAGCTCGGCCTCATCGGGTCGGCCACCCCCTTCGGCTTCCTCTTCGGCGCGACCGTCGCGGGCCTGCTGGGCGACCGCATCGGCCGCAAGAAGGTGATGATGTACGCGCTCGCCTTCTACGCCGTCTTCTCCGTGGTCGCCGCCTTCGCCCCGAACTATGAGGTGTTCCTGGCGTCCCGGGTGCTGGCCGGAGCCGGAGCGGGCGCGGAGAGCGCGATCATCGCGCCGTTCCTGTCGGAGTTCGTGCCGGCCAAGCGGCGCGGGTGGTTCATCGGCGCGCTGGCCGGGTTCTTCTCGTTCGGGTTCGTGGCGGCCGCGCTGATCGGGCGGTTCGTGGTGCCGACGATGGACGACGGCTGGCGGATCGCGCAGGTGATCACCGCGCTGCCGATCGTGATGCTGCTGTGGTGGCGCCGCTCGCTGCCCGAGTCGCCGCGCTTCCTGCTGCAGAACGGCCGTGCGGACGAGGCCGAGGCGGTGGTCGCCGACCTCGAACGCCGCGTCGAGCGGGCCACGGGCCGGCCGCTCCCGCCGGTGCCCGAGTCCGCGGTCGAGCCCGCCACGAGCACGGCCAAGGTCAACCTGCTCAGCGCGCTCCGCTACCTGTGGAGCCCGGTGATGGCCAGGCGGACGGCGGTCACCTGGCTGGTCTGGTTCGTGATCACGTTCTCGTACTACGGGTTCTTCTCGTGGATCCCCACCCTGCTCGTGCAGCGCGGCATCACGGTGACCAAGAGCTTCGAGTTCTCGATCATCATCTATCTGGCGCAGGTGCCGGGCTACTTCTCGGCCGCGTGGTTGTCGGAGCGGCTCGACCGCAAGAACACCATCGCGATCTACCTGTCGGGCTCGGCGGTCAGCGCGTTCTGGCTGTCGCAGATGGACACGCCCGCCACGATCACGCTCGCGGGCGCGGTGCTGTCGTTCTTCCTGAACGGCACGTACGCGGGCGTCTACTCCTACACCCCCGAGGTCTTCCCCACCTGGATCCGCGCCACCGGCACCGGCCTGTCGAGCGCGTTCGGGCGGGTCGGCAGCATCCTGGCCCCGACGATCATCGGATTGTCGGCGGCGAGCCTGGGCTTCGGCGGCGTGTTCGGCCTGACGACGGCGGTGCTCGTGGCCGGGGTGGTGTGCGTGGTCGTGTTCGGCCTGGCCACGGCCGGGCGATCGCTGGAGGAGCTGACGGAACCCGCCAAGGAGGCGAACCGATGACCGTGCTGGCCGAGCTCGAGGAGAAGGTGCGGCAGGAGGTGGGAGTGCGGCTGTTCACCGTCCTGGCCTGGGTTCCGGAACGGCGCGCGTTGCGCCGCGTCCACAGCAGCCATCCCGAGCAGTACCCGGTGGGCGGGGAGAAGACCGTGGAGGTGGCCCAGGGCTGGCTGGCGCGGTGCATCGAGGGCCGCGAGCCGTACTTCGGCAGGGACCGGGCCGCCGTGCGGGAGATCTTCGCCGACCACGAGCTGATCGAGAGCCTGGGCTGCGGGTCGATCATCAATGTCCCGGTGGTTCATCAAGGGGAGGTGCTCGGCGTGCTGAACATCCTCGACGCCGAAGGAAGCTACGACGAGGAGTCGGTGGCGGCGGCCCGGTCGCTGGCCCCGCTCGCCGTTCCGGCGCTGCGTGGAGGTGCGGAGTGAGCGGCCTGCTGCTGCGTAACGCCCTGGTCCTCGACGTGGCGAGCGGCGAGTACGCCGAAGGCGACCTGCGCTGCGCGGACGGCCGCGTCGTCGAGGCGGGGCCCCGGCTGAGCGCGCCGGAGGGCACGCGGGTGCTCGACGTCGCGGGCGCCCACGTGGTGCCCGGGCTGATCGACGCGCACGTGCACGTCACCGCCTCCACCGCGAACCTCGGCTCGCTCGGCTCCATGTCACCCTCGTACGTCGCCGCCCACAGCGCCCGGATCATGGGCGACATGCTCGACCGCGGCTTCACCACGGTCCGCGACGCGTCCGGCGCCGACTTCGGGCTGGCCGACGCCCAGGCGGAAGGGCTGATCCGGGGGCCGCGGCTGCTGTTCTGCGGCAAGGGGCTGAGCCAGACCGGCGGCCACGCCGACTTCCGCGGCCGCGGCGAGCACCTGCACGACGAGCACCCATGCTGCGCCGGCGTCGGCCGCGTCGCCGACGGTGTCGACGCGGTACGCGCCGCGGCCCGCGACGAGCTGCGCAAGGGCGCGCACCACATCAAGGTCATGGCCTCCGGCGGCGTGGCCTCCCCGACCGACCGCATCGACTCGACCCAGTACTCCATGGACGAGCTGCGCGCGGCGGTCGAGGAGGCCGAGGCCGCCAACCGGTACGTCGCCGCCCACGCCTACACCGCCAGGGCCGTCAACCGGGCGCTCGAAGCGGGCGTACGCTCCATCGAGCACGGGAACCTGATCGACGACACGAGCGTCGAGCTCTTCCTGCGGCACGACGCCTTCCTGGTGCCGACGCTGGTGACGTACTGGGCGCTCAAGCAGGAGGGTCCGGCCTTCGGGCTGCCCGAGCGGAGCTGGCGCAAGGTGGACGAGGTGCTCGAAGCGGGCCTGGTCGCGCTGGAGCGCGCCGCCCGGGGCGGGGTGCGGCTGGCGTACGGGACGGACCTGCTCGGGGGCATGCACCGGCACCAGAACCACGAGTTCCGGCTGCGGCGCGAGGTGCAGCAGCCGATCGACGTGCTGCGGGCCGCCACAGTCGGGGCGGCGGAGCTGGTGGGGATGGCGGGCGAGCTCGGCACGCTGACCGTGGGCGCGCACGCCGACCTGCTGGTGCTCGACGGCGACCCGCTGACCGACATCGACGTCCTCGCCGACCCCACCCGCATCCGTCACGTCGTCCAAGGCGGCATCTTGACTGCTCCCCCGATTCAAGGATCCAGTTGACCTTGCTGCCTGTGCACCATCGCCGACGACCGATGCGGTCGAGCCGACAAGGAGGATGTCTATGATCACCCATATCGATGTCGCCGTCATGTACGTAGCCGATCAGCAGCGGTCGGTGGATTTCTACGTCAACAAGCTGGGCTTCACCAAGACCGTCGACGCCGAGATGTGGCCAGGCGGGCGTTGGGTGGAGGTCAAGCCGCCGAACGGACAGACCTCGATCACCTTGCACAGTGCGGAGGCGTTCGGCAAGCAGCCAGGCGAGGGTGCCTATCTCACCTTCGCCTGCGATGACATCGACGAGACGGTGCGCCGGTTGCGCGAGGCCGGCGTCACCGTGACCGATCCGGTGAAGGAAGCCTGGGGCACCTACATCAAGGCCACCGACCCGGACGGCCACGAGGTCATGATCTCCAAGAAGTGACAGGCGAGCGGCAACTGCCCCATCGACGTGCTGGAAGCCCTTCGCAGGATCACGTCATGTCGCGCCGATCGCGCAAAATTTCGACGCCGTCGCCGTCAAGTTCATCGCAGTACACCGAGCGCCCAGTCGTTGCCATCACCAGCGCCAGGGTGCTGCCGGACACCAGCGGTCCTGAGCCAGTGGCGAAGGGGCCGTCGTCGGCGACGAGTCGCAGGTTGACGATCCGTTTCTTGGCCGCGACGACGAGGTCGGAGCCCTGGTAGTACTCGGCTACCCGGGTGAGGGTCTCGATCGGGTAGTTGTGGCGAATGCCCAGCGGGCGCCGGATGTCCTCGGCATGCACGATCGTCTCGCCCAGCAGCGCAATGACCGGGAGAGGTGGTTTGGTGGTGCTCGTGATGACGCGGCGGAACCTGTCATGCGTCTCGGCTGCGGTCGCCCCCAACTGCTCGGCCAGCCGCATGGCGACCTGCTTGTCGAAGTCGAAGCGGCAGCGGATCACGCCCGCCAGCCACCGCACGCTGTTGAGGCTCGCCCCAGCGGTGAGGTGCGCCAGCACCTCGCGCACGGTCAGCCCGGTGCACAGCGACGGCGTGGCCCACTGCTCGTCGGTCAGATCCGCCAGGTCAGCCGCCAGGGCCGCTCGCTCGGCGTGCACCAGCGGCCAGATGCCGGCCGCGTGACTGCTCCTTGCCTTCGGTTCCGGAGCGGTCGTGTCGGACGGTCTTTTGCGGTTGGTCACAGGAGTCCTTGTGTCAGGTCGGTAAGGAGGGTCAAAGATGAGGACTCCCGCTACGCGGTGAAATCGTCGCTCATGAGCGATGTTTTCGAAGCAGCTTGCGGACGCAGCACCGCAAGAGCGCCCGCCTCGGCTCAGCCGATGAGTTCTTGCGGGCTGCCGGGTCAGTACGGGCATGACCGTTGTGAACAAGCCGCCGATCGTTCCCCGCCGGGAGTGGCTGGCCGCCATCGACACCCTGCGCGCCCGGGAAAAGGCGCATACCCGAGAGGGCGACGCGATCGCCGCCGCCCGGCGGCGGCTGCCCATGACCGAGGTGGACCCGTCGGCCCCGCTCGTCGGAGGCAAGGGGCAGGTCCCCCTGATCGACGTCTTCGAGGGCCGCACCCAGTTGTTCGTCTCGTATCACATGTGGCACGACGGCCACACCGCCGCCGACCAGTGCGAGGGCTGCACCTTCTTCACCGGCCAGGTCCGCGAACTGTCCTATCTGCACCAGCGTGACGTCACCTTCGCCGTCTTCTGCCAGGGCCCCTACGAGGAATCCGACCGCTACCGCCGTTTCATGGGCTGGGACATGCCCTGGTACTCCGTACCCGCCGAGTCCCACGAACGGCTCATCGCCGGTCGCCACTTCGGGATGAAGGCGAGCTACCTCCGCGACGGGGACCGCGTCTACGAGACGTACTGGACCACCAGCCGCGGCGTCGAGCCCATGGCCCCGTCGTACGGCATCCTCGACATGACGGTCTACGGGCGGCAGGAGACCTGGGAGGACTCCCCGCCCGGCTGGCCGCAACCGTACGAAACCCTCGGCCAGCAGTTCCGCAAGGACGGGCGGCCGACCGCGCAATGGGCACGGATCGCCGCCGGCCACGACGACGACCTCCACAGCGGGCAACCCCGCACAGGCGGGTCAGGCTGCTGCTCCTGAACCCGAGCCCGACGGCCGCCGCGGCGCAGCGCGGCGGCCGTCGTGGCGGCGGGTCAGTCCGCCTGGGCGCGGGTCCATTCCTGGCCTTGCCAGGCCGGGTCCAGCGGGGTGTGGGCTATGTGGTTGGTGTAGTTCGACAGCGTTTTCATGCCGACGCCGAGCACGATGTCGAGCACGTGGCGGCGGGTGTAGCCGGCCGCGAGGAAGGCCTCGACCTCGGCGTCGTCCACCCAGCCGCGCCGGGCGACCATCGCCTTGGTCAGACGCCGCGCGGCTTCCAGCGCCTCGTCCTGCAGGGGCTTGCCCACGCGCAGCGCCTCGACCACTTCTGCCGGGACGCGCGAACGCAATGCCAGGGTGGAATGCGCGGCCACGCAGTACTCGCAGCCGTTCTCCACGCTGGCGGTGATCCACACGACATGCTTGGCCGGCGTGGGCAGGGAGGACTTGCCGAACTGCTCGGCCAGCGCGTTGTAGCCGGCCAGCAGTTCGGGTGATTCGGCCATCACCCCGTTCAGGGTGGTCACGAAGCCCATCCGCTTCTTGGCTGCCTCCAGCATCGGGCGGGCTGCCTCGGGGGCGTCGCTCTCGTCGTACACGCGGAAATCGATCATCATCTTTCCTCAGTGTGGGTGAAGCCATCCAGTACGGTGCGCACGCCCGCCAGCAGGTCGCCGGCCTCGGCTCCGGCCCTGGAGCGCAGGTTGACCCCATAGGCCAGCAGCGCCAGCGCCTCCGCCCCCGCCTCCAGATCCAGCCCCGGGCGGAGCTGACCGCGCTCGCGCGCCGTTCGCAGCGCGGCGTGCATCGCGGCGCGCAGGGCGGTGTGGTGGGCGTCCAGGACCTGCCGGATCTCGGGGATTTCGCGGGCGGCGCCCGCGTGTGTGTTGGTGACCAGGC
The DNA here is from genome assembly GCF_044466425.1 of Nonomuraea sp. NPDC049400. Lineage (NCBI taxonomy): Bacteria > Bacillati > Actinomycetota > Actinomycetes > Streptosporangiales > Streptosporangiaceae > Nonomuraea > Nonomuraea sp. NPDC049400. The sequence goes on along the minus strand of NZ_JBITMP010000002.1, from coordinate 180,445 downwards.
ATCCCCAGCGGGCGTGCTCGCCGGTGCAGCGTGCCGCCACCAGCCGCTCGAAGAAGCCGATGACGGCGGGCAGGCCCCGGCGGTCGGCGGCCAGCGCGTCGAACACGGGCTGCGACTGTCGTTCCAGGTAGCGGCGCAGCGCGGCGGCCTGCAGCCGCTCCTTGCCGCCGAAGGTCGCATACAGGCTGGACCGGCTCAGCCCGGTGGCCTGCACGACCTCGGCGATGCCGGTGACGTCGGCGCCGCGCTCCCAGAAGAGGCGCACCACCTGCTCCAGCGCCATGTCGGGATCGAAGTGCTTGACGTCAGGCATTCGCCCTCCCTCTATCTTGGAACGACTATTCCAAGATAGAGGGTGGTGGCATGAGAGGGCAACCCGTCCGGGCCGAGGGATTCCAGCCACCGCGCGATGGTGCCCTGCACGGCGGTCGCCACGTCGATGACCAGGTCGCCGGGCGCGGCGCCGGCGAAGAGGCGTAGCTCGTACCAGCCGTAATAGGCGACGTACAGGCCCGCCGGCACCAGTAGGGCGCCGCTGATGCGCGACACGTACGGCAACATCGCCCTGGCCCGGGCCACCACCGCCGATCGGGCCAGCGCCACGACCAGCGACAGCACGGCCACGACCAGGCCCATGCCGAGCCCGTAGGCGACGAAGACCAGCAGGCCGCCCAGGATTCCGCCGGCGGTCAGCGCGGCGGAGGTCACCGCGAGGAACGGGCCGATGGTGCACGACAGCGAGGCCACCGCGTAGCTGAGGCCGTATCCGTACAGCGAAGGAAGCGTGGCGACGGGCCGGCCGGTGGCCAGCCGGGGCGTGCGGACCAGCAGTTCGCGGCCGGCCAGCAGCCACGCCCCCAGCCCGCACAGGGCGATGCCGATGAGGATCGTCACCCATGGGAGGTATCGGCCGACCGGCACCGCCAGCGGCGTCACCACCAGCCCGAAGAGCCCGAACACCGTGACGAATCCCGCGGTCATGGCCGCCCCGAGCAGCAGCGCCCGCGTCACCGGTCCGCGCGCGAGAGCGCCGCCGCCGTCCGGCCGGTCGTCGGCGACCAGCATCGTGAGGTACGCGGGCAGCAGCGCGAACCCGCATGGATTGAACGCCGCCACCAGGCCCGCGGTCAGGGCCAGCGCCAGCGGCAGTTCACCGGTCATACCTGCCCCCGGCGGCACGCGTTAGGCGGTGCGCAGCTTGGCGACATGGCGATCGAGGTCGTCGGCGCCGAGGGGTCCGGAGGCCTTCTCGGTTGATCCGTCTGGTTTCATGAACACGAACGTGGACTGCTGGCTGACCCCGAGCCGGGTCCACACCGCGCCCTTCTCGTCCGACAACTGCACGAAGGCGCCGGTCCCGGTACGCCGCACGAAGTCCTTCATCGCGGCTTCGCCGTCCAGCCCGGCGATTCCCACGAAGGCGACATCGGGGTACTTGGCGGCGGCCGCTCTGACGGCCGGCGCCTCCGACTGGCACTTGGGACACCACGGCGCCCAGAACCAGAACACGACCGGCTTGCCCGCCAGGCTCGCGCCATCGAACTGCTGCCCGCCCAAGGTGGTCGCGGTGAACCGCAAGGCCTCGGGAACGCTTGCCTGCCCGGAGGCCGTCGGTACGGGCGCGGGGGTGGCCGGCGCCACGGTCGCCGACACCGGCGCATCGCCGCGACCCACCTCATCGGAGGCGCCGCACGCGGCCGCCAACAGTCCGGCCACCACGACGGCGGCCGTCACACGAATCCTCACCACGTCGCGAGAGTAGGCATAGGTGGCAGGCCCAGATCTTACGAGCCGATGACATCTCGCTGCTGTACGGACCGTCGCCGCGCCCGTAATGGCCCGTAATCATCAGGTAAGCCATGCGTAAGATCTTGACGGCGCATCCGGCCATAACGTCCTGTGGGTCACATCGACCCGAAGGAGCACACGTCATGCGCCCTGTCCACCTGTTCGCAGGACTGGCCGCCCTCTGCGCCGGCATGGTCGCCCTGCCGTCCGCCGCACAGGCGGAGCCCACGACGACGTGGATGGTGAAGATCCAGAATCTGACGCCGTCGGGGTCCCAGCCGCTCTCACCGCCTGTTGTCGTCGTCCACTCGCCCAGCGTCCATGTCTGGCAGATGGGCCGGTTCGCCAGCCGTGGCGTCGCCGCGGTGGCCGAGGACGGCGACGCGCCGCGACTGATCAAGGAGGTCTCCAAGCGGCCCGGCGTGCGTGCGGCGTTCGCCGCCGCGAGCGCTCCGATCGCACCGGGCAAGACCGCGACATTCCAGGTCAAGGTTCGGCCGGGGGAGCGAATCAGCATCGTCAGCATGCTCGTCAACACCAACGACGGCTTCACCGGCGTGGACGCGTTGCGGCCTCAGCCGGGCTCCATCCGAACCATGGCCTACGACGCGGGCAGCGAGAAGAACCTCGAGACCAAGGCGACCATCCCTGGCCCATGCTGCAACAACCCGATGGTGCGTGCGCCCGAGAAGAGGCCGATCAGCAAGCACAAGGGGATCATGGCCTGCGGTGACCTGGACCGCGAGACCTACGGCTGGACCGGCCACGTCGCCAAGCTGACCTTCGCGCGCTGAGCACAGGCATGCGTGCAACGGGCGGCCGATTTTCGGCCTGGAACGGGCTCTTCCGGAGGGAGATCGGGCACTAATCCGGTGAAGACCCGTTCGTTGTGCTCAGTGACCCTGGCCGCAAGGCCAGGGCATCCTGGAGAAATTCGGTGACGACTCTGACGCGGACCGCTCTCGTGGTCGTCGCGGTGCTGGTCCTGCTGCTGGCCCTCCTGTGGGTGTTCCAGCGGCGGCTCATCTATCTCCCCGACCGGACCGCGCCGCCGCCCGCCGCCGCCGTCCTCCCGGGTGCCCGGGACGTCTCGTTCACCACGGCGGACGGCCTCCGCCTCCGGGCCTGGTACGCGCCAGGCACCCGTGACGTCACCGTCCTGATCGCCGGCGGGAACGCGGGAAACAGGCAGTACCGCGCGCCGCTGGTCCGCGCCCTGTCGGAACACGGCCTCGGGGTGCTCCTCATGGACTACCGCGGCTACGGCGGCAACCCGGGCACGCCGACGGAGGAAGGGCTGTACCGCGACGCCGTGGCGGCGCGCGACCTCGTGGAGAGCTCCCGCGTCATCTACTTCGGCGAGAGCCTCGGCGCGGGTGTGGTCACCAGGCTCGCCCTGGAGCGCCCGCCCGACGGCCTCGTGCTGCGCTCGCCGTTCACCGACCTGGCCGCCGCCGGGCAGGCCAACTACCCGTTCCTGCCGGTCAGGCCGCTGCTGCGGGACCGCTTCCCGGTCGCGGAGAACCTCGCGAAGATCAGGGCGCCGGTCGTGGTCGTGTACGGCACGCGGGACACGATCGTGCCCCCGCGCCTCAGCAGAGCGGTCGCCGAGGCCGCCGGCGGCCCGGCCACGACCGTCGCGGTGGCCGGGGCGGACCACAACGACCTGGCCCTGCTGACCGGCACCGACATCGTGGCCTCCGTGGTCGCGATGGCCGACCGGATCAGCCACTAGTACGACGCCCCCTCCGCGTGTACGGTCGGGAGCGCGCGCTCACGTACGGTAATCGCCCTCGCTGGAAGGGGACCTCGTGAGACTCGTTCGTGCCGCAGCGCTAGTGCCTGTTCTGGGTTCGGATCACAAGGGGGTTGTGGATTCGTCTGCGCGGTGCGGTCCGGCCCTGATCAGCCATGGGCATGGCCCGTGGTGAGGCGTTCGGCCTGCTCGCTAAGGTCGGGGTCCCGGTGTACGCCTACCAGTTCGCCGACCGGACCGCGCCACCCCTGTACGACGTACCCGGCTACGAGGAGGGCGCCCAGCACGGGACGGAGCTGACCTACCTGTTCCCCGGCCTGCTCGGGCTGCTCGACGCCGAGCAGACGCGGCTGTCGGACGCCATGGTCGGCTACTGGACGTCGTTCGCCCGCGACGGCAGGCCGGCGGCCGCCCAGGCTCCGCGCTGGCCGCGCTTCCGCGGCTCCGGCGACGTGCTCAGCCTGGCGACGGGCCGCGACGGCATCCACCCGGTGGACACCGCGAAGGACAGCCGCTGCGCCTTCTGGGACTCCATCCAGCCGTGAGCGGGTCATAATGGGCGTCCGGCTGATCAGTCGATCTTCGAGGTGACCGCATGAAGCGATTACATGTCGGCGTGAGCGCCCTCGGGGTGGGCGCGCTGCTGGCCGCGGGCTTCCTGCTGCTGCGCGACGGCGACGACGGCCCGCCGCCGCGCGACCGTCTGACGGTCGCCGCCACGGTGATCCGCCCGAACGTGCTGGTGGACGCCCAGGGCACGGTCATCGAGGAGCTCGCCGGCGACTGCACGGCCAGCCGGTACGCCTATCTGTGCATGCGGGTGAAGAGCGAGCTCGACGACGGGCTGCTCGCCCGCGGCGGCCTGACCATCAAGACGGCGATCGACCCGCGCCTGCAGCAGGCCGCCCAGCAGGCCATCGACCGGTACGTCGGCCGCGACGACGAGCCGATCGCCGCCCAGGTCATGATCTTCCCGGGCACCGGCGAGATCCGGGCCATGGCCACCAGCAAGGTCCCCCTCAAGGCGCTGGCCTTACAGCAGGGCAGCACGGCGATGACCTACACGCTGACCGCGGCGTTGGAAGGCGGCATGCGCTTCGACGACGGTTTCCCGCACTCCGGCGGGTATCGGGCGCCGGGCTACCCGGCGTTCAAGAACTGCAAGGGCCAGGCGGTCGCCGATCCGTCGTTCACCATCACCAACCTGAAGCGGGATCACGGCGAGTTCACGACGCTGCGGTCCGGCACCCGGGCCGCCGAGAACACGTTCTTCATGAAGCTGACGGAGAAAGCCGGCCTGTGCGAGAGCGTGCAGGCGGCCAAGCGGCTCGGGCTCGAGCGGGGCGACGGGCTGGCGATGCAGGAATACGAGACGTTCCCCCTGGGTGTCAACGAGGTGGACCCGGTCTCGGTCGCCAGCACCCACGCGACCCTCGCCGCCCGGGGCAGGCACTGCGCGCCCAGGGCGGTCACGGAGGTGCGCGACGGGGCGTTCCTGCGCACCTTCGCCGCGCAGTGCCAGGAGGTGCTCGAGCCGCCGGTCGCCGACGCGGTGAGCGGCGTGCTGTCGGAGGCGCTGAGCGGGAGCCCCCTGAAGGGCCTCGGGCGGGACGCGGCGGGCATGGAGGGCACCGTCGACGCCTTCACCGCCGCCTGGTATGTGGGCTACACCCCCGACCTCGCCTCCGCCGTGGCCCTCGGCCACCCGCTGAACCCGATCCGGAACAAGCTGTCGGACATCACCATCGGCGGCCACCACTACCAGGACGTGTACGGCACGACGATCCCCGGCCCCATCTGGAAGTCCTCGATGGAGGCGGCCCTGACCGACATCCCGGAGACGGCGTTCGTCAAGCCCGACACCGCCCGGTTCGGCGGCTGCCGCGACCACTGCGCCCCCTCATGAGGGGCGGGCGAGAAGGGACTCCAGCTCGGCGACGGCGTGATCGCGGTGGACGTTGAGCGTCGTCACGGCCTCGTCGGCGGCGCGGCGGCGCAGGGCGTCAAGGGTGGCGCGGTGCTCCTTGACGACCCGCTCCCGGTTGCCCGCGTCGCCGTAATACATCGAGCGGTAGGCGTCCGTCGTGTCCCAGAGGGTCCTGATCAGGCGAGCCAGGCGGGGCATGCCCGCGCAGTCGAACAACGTCATGTGGAACAGCCGGTTGGCCGCCGCCATGGCCGGCACGTCGCCTGCCGACGCGGCCCGCTCGACCTCCTCCTGAGCCGACTCCAGCCGGTCGAGGTCAGCGCCGGAGAGACGGGCGACGGCGTGGCGGACGGCCTCCTCCTCCAGCAGCTCGCGGATGCGGTAGACCTCGCGCAGGTCGTCGAGCGAGAGCGTGGCGACGCAGTAGCCCTTGTGCGCCTTGTAGGTGACCAGGCCCTCGCCCTCGAGCGTCTTGAGCGCCTCGCGTAGGGGGACGCGGCTGACCTGCAGCTCCTCGGCCAGCGCATCCTGCCGGATGGGGGTGCCGGGACGCAGGCGGCCGGTGGTGATGGCGCGGCGCAGCTCGGCCAGCACGAACTGCTGGGCCGTCGGCGGCCTGCGTCCTGCCTCGTCCGAACTCACCGCCCCAATATCTCACGAACCCACGCCTCGTCCTGCCCGAGCTCGGGCGGCGGTCGGCGGTAGGCGGGCGGGGTGGCGCTGAGCCGCAGGGGGTTGGCGACCTGGCCGACGCCGTCGAGCTGTACGGCAGGCTCCAGGCCGAGCTCCTCGGCCAGGGCGAAGGCGGCGGCCAGGTCGTTGATCGGGCCGCAGGGCACCCCGGCGGCGGTGAGCGTCTCGAACCACTCGTCGGCCGTGCGGGCGGCCAGCGCCGCGTTGAGCTCCGCGACGAGCTCGTCCCTGCCCGCGACCCGGTCCGCGTTCGTGGCGTAGCGGGGGTCCTCGGCGAGGTCCTCGCGGTTCAGCGCCTTGCAGAGGGCCTGGAATTGGCGGTCGTTCCCGGCTGCGATCACCAGCGGGCGGTCGGCGGTCCCGAAGACCTCGTACGGGACGATGCTGGGATGCCGGTTGCCCATCGCCCGGGGCACCACCCCGGCGGCGACGTAGGCCGAGGCGTGGTTGGTGAGCGCCGACAGGAGGGAGGAGAGCAGCGAGACCTCGATGCGCTGCCCCTCGCCGGTGCGGTCGCGGTGGCGGAGCGCGGCCAGGATGCCCAGCCCGGCGTGCAGGCCGGTGATCACGTCCACCAGCGCCACGCCCGCCTTCGTCCCTGGCCCGTCCGGCTCTCCGGTGACGCTCATCAGCCCGCCGACCGCCTGCGCGATGAGGTCGTACCCGGGCAGCCCGGCGCCCGGCCCCGAGCCGAACCCGGTGATCGAGCAGTAGACCAGCCCGGGGTTGAGCTCGCGCAGCTCGGCGTAGCCGAGCCCGAGCCGGTCCATCGTGCCGGGCCGGAAGTTCTCCACGAGCACGTCCGCCCGGGCCGCCAGCGCCCGCGCCACCTCCGCGTCGGCCCGCAGGTCGAGCGCGATCGAGCGCTTGTTGCGGTTGACGCCGAGGAAGTACGTCGCCGCGCCGCCGGCCGCATAGGGCGGCCCCCAGGCCCGGGTGTCGTCCCCGGTGCCGGGCCGCTCGACCTTGACCACCTCGGCCCCCAGATCGGCGAGGAGCATCGTGGCGTACGGCCCCGCCAGCACCCGGCTGAAGTCCGCCACCACCAGCCCCGACAAGGCACCTGTCATGCCGGAGCCCCGAGGTAGACGGTCATCGTGTGGGTGAAGAACTCGCGAGCCGCCCGCCCCTGCTCCTTGGGCCCGAACCCGCTCTGCTTCACCCCGCCGAACGGCACATAGGGGAAGGTCCCGGCCGACTCGGAGTTGATGTGCAGCACGCCGACGTCCAGCCCTTCGACCGCCCGCAGCGCCACCCCCAGATCCCTGGTGAAGATGGCCGCCGACAGCCCGTGGTCGCTCAGGTTCGCCAGCTCCAGCGCCTCCTCGACCCCCGAGGCCCGCACCGCGCCCACCACGGGCCCGAACAGCTCGGTGTGCCAGTAGTCCACCCCGATGCCCGGCAGGTCGAGCACGGTCGGCGGCACGAACCAGCCCTGCCCGTCCACCGGGGAGGTGCCCGCCAGCGGCTTGGCCCCTTCCTCCACGGCCTGCGCCACCCCGGAGGTCACCCGGTCACGGGCGGCGGAGCTCACCAGAGGCCCCATCTCGACGCCGGACTCCAGCGGGTCGCCGACCACGAGGCGCGCGGCCCGGTCGGCCACCCGTTCCAGCAGCTCGTCCGCCACCTGGGAGGCCACGATGAGCCGCGAGGTGGCCGTGCACTTCTGGCCGGTCGAGCGGAACGCGCCGAGGCAGACCTGCTCGGCGGCGTGCTCGAGGTCGGCGTCGGCGAGCACGATGGAGGCGTTCTTGCCGCCCATCTCCGTCTGCACGGGTTTGCCCAGCTCGCCGCAGCGCGCGATCACCGCCCGCCCGACCGCGGTGGAGCCGGTGAACGAGACCGCGTCCACGCCGGGGTGGTCCACGATGGCCGAGCCGACCTCGGCCTCGCCGTACACGAGGTTGAGCACCCCGTCCGGCAGCCCCGCCGACGTCAGCGCCTGCGCCAACCGGTACGCCAGCAGCGGCACCAGCGAGGACGGCTTCCACACGACGGTGTTGCCGTAGCCGAGCGCCGGGGCGATCTTCCAGGCGGGGATGACGATCGGGAAGTTGAACGGCGTGATCAGCCCGGCCACGCCGACGGGCTTGCGGACCACGAGCACGTTCTCGCCGGGCCGCGGGGAGGCGAAGATCTCGCCGCTCTCCCTGTCCGCCTCGCCCGCGTGGTAGCGCAGGATCCGGGCCGCGCCCCGCACCTCGGCGACCGCCTCGGGCAACGTCTTGCCCTCTTCGCGGGCCAGCTCGGCGCCCCACTCGTCGGCCGAGGCGTCGACGAGGTCCGCCGCCGCGACCAGCACAGCCGCGCGGGCGTGATGGGGCGTCGCCGCCCATCCGGGCGCCGCCGAGCGCGCCGCGGCGACCGCCCGCTCCACCTCGGCGGCGGAGGCGAACCGCCCGCGCGCGACCACTTCGCCGGGCCGCGCCGGGTTGGTGTCGGCGAACTCCTCGCCCTCCCCCTCGACCCAGCGACCGCCGATGAGATTCAGAACGTCCATGGTCAACGCACCCTAACTGTGCCATATTGGATTTTCAATATTGGATCCAAAATACGAAGGAGTCCGGATGGTCACCCCGACCGCGCTGTTCGCCCTGGACACGCTGCTGACCGAGGAGGAGCGGGAGATCAGGACCACGGTCAGGCGCGTGTGCGACCGGGAGATCCGCCCGCACGTCGCCGCCTGGTTCGAGGCCGGGGAGCTGCCGGCGCGCGAGCTGGCCCGCACGCTCGGCTCGGTCGGCGTGCTCGGCATGCACCTCGACGGGTACGGCTGCGCCGGCATGGGCGCGGTCTCGTACGGGCTGGCCTGCCTGGAGCTGGAGGCGGCGGACTCCGGGCTGCGCAGCCTGGTGTCGGTGCAGGGCTCGCTCGCGATGTACGCCATCTGGAAGTACGGCAGCGAGGAGCAGAAGCAGGAGTGGCTGCCCGCGATGGCAGCCGGCGAGCGCATCGGCTGCTTCGGCCTCACCGAGCCGGACTTCGGCTCCGACCCGGCGGGCATGCGGACCACGGCCAAGCGCGAGGGCGGCGACTGGGTGCTGAACGGCACCAAGATGTGGATCACCAACGGCTCGGTCTCGGACGTGGCGGTGGTCTGGGCGCGTACTGACGAGGGGATCAGGGGCTTCCTGGTCCCGGCGGGCACGCCGGGCTTCACCGTGAACGACGTCAAGCACAAGGTCTCGCTGCGCGCGAGCGTGACGAGCGAGCTGGTGCTCGACGGCGTGCGCCTGCCGGGCGAGGCCGTGCTGCCGGGCGCCAGGGGCCTGTCCGGGCCGCTCGGCTGCCTGAACGAGGCGCGCTTCGGGATCGTGTTCGGGGCGATGGGGGCGGCGCTCGACTGCCTGGAGACGGCCATCGTATACGCGGGCGACCGCGAGGTGTTCGCCAGGCCGCTGGCGTCGTACCAGCTCACCCAGGAAAAGCTCGCCGACATGGCGCTGGAGCTGGGCAAGGGACTGCTGCTGGCCGTGCACCTCGGCAGGCTGAAGGAGGCGGGCACGATCACCCCCGAGCAGGTGAGCGCCGGCAAACTGAACAACGTGCGCGAGGCTCTGGAGATCGCCAGGAAGTGCCGCACGCTGCTCGGAGCGAGCGGCATCACCCTGGAGTACCCGGTGATCAGACACGCCGTGAACCTCGAGTCGGTGCTGACCTACGAGGGCACCTCCGAGATCCACGCCCTGGTCCTGGGCAAGGCGCTCACCGGGATCGGCGCGTTTCACTGATCAGAACGTCTGCCAGGTCGCCTCGGTGACCTGGCACGGCCCGCCCTGGTGCACCCGCAGCCGCCCGGCGGGCAGGTCAAGCGCGATCGTCGCGACGGTCTCCCACCGCTGGTTGATCGGCTGTGTCTGGTCCGGGTGGGCGCAGACGGGCGCGTCGTCGGGGCCGTGGCTGAGCATGGCCAGCGCCCGCGTGGTGTGGTCGTCGCTCTTCAGGTCCTCGGTGCTGGCCCGCAGGTGCTGGAGCCTGGCGTACGTGCTGGGCCGGTCGGTGGCGTGCCGCTCCCCCGCCGCCAGGTCGGGGTCGAGGAAGTGGTTGCAGTGCTGCAGCACGCCGCCCGGTTCCGGCGGGATGACGGCGACCCCGGCCGGGGAGATCTCGATCGAGGCCGCGTCCGACGAGGTCACGGCCGTGATGACGGTCGAGGCCGACACCGTGGCGGAGCGGGCGATGTCGGCGGCCTCCTCGACCGTGGTGGCGTCGTCCAGGATCCTGCGGGCGATCAGGTGCACGGGCACGCCGAGGTCGGCGGTGTCGGAGTCGTGGCGCAGGATGTTGAAGTGGATGCCGAGCCCGGCCGTGTTCACCCCGATCTTGGCCAGCGCCCCGGCCTCGGTGAAGGTGCGCACGACATGTCCGGGGCGCGGCTCCAGCTCCCAGAGCATGGGCGCGTCGCGCAGGTGGTCGTGCCAGTCCCAGGTCTGCACCGTACGCGGCGGCAGGTCCGTCCCCGGCAGCACGACGGAGGTGGAGCACTCCCCCTCACCGGTCGCGTCGATGGCGGCCAGGATCTCGGTGCGCGCGTTGACGACGGCGACCTGCCAGGGCTTCACACCGGCGCCGGCCGCGATCCCGGCGATCTCCTCCGCCAGGTGCGGCGCCCAGTCGGCGCTGCGCTCGAATGCCTGCTCCCCCCACGCGCGGACCTGCGCCGTTGTGGCGCCCGCGACGGCGAACAGGTCTGAGTAGCCGGCGAGGTTGGCGATGATCGCCTTGCGCCGGTGCGCGCCGAGCTCCTTGCCGCGCGCGCGGGGATCGATTTCCGACGACGTGAAGGTGGGAAAAGTCATGAACCATCCATCAGGTCGGCGAGCCTGGGGTTCTCGGTGGCGAACGAGGCGCGGACGCGCGCGTACCGCTCGGCGTCGATGTCCTGGCTCAGCTTGAACATGCTCTTCTCGGTATGCACATGCACCCGAAAAGCCACTACCCCAGGCAGCAGCGCGGCGAACCTCTCCCTCGACGCCGGGGTCGGCTCCCAGGCGGGCGAGCGGAGCGACTCCAGGGCCGCGACGGTCCGCTCCACCACGTCGAGCGCGTCGTCGAGCAGCTCCACCCGGCCTGTCACGTGCACGGCCGCGTAGTTCCAGGTCGGCACGGCCGGGTCGGTGGCGTACACGGTGGGCGAGACGTACCCGTGCGGCCCGGAGAAGACCACGAGCACGTCGGGCGCGGACTCGAAGGAGCGCCAGTGGGGGTTGGCGCGAGCCATGTGGCCGACCAGGGTGTCGTCGTCCGGGATGACGGGGACGTGCGTGGCGACGGGGACGCCGTCCACCGCGCTGACGACCAGGGCGAACGGGTTCTCCCTGATCAGCGCGGCGGCTCGGGCCGGGTCCTCGGCGGCGTAGCGGGGGAAGACGTGCATGGCTACTCGACGGCGCTCAGGACGGCGTCCCAGGCGACCTCGGACGCGAGCGTCCCGAGGCCCGTGGGCTTGACGCTCACCAGGTCCACCTCGTCCGTGGTCATCGCGAACAGCACGTCGCCGTCGTTCATGGTGTGGAACGGCTGGATGCCGCGGTGCATGGAGCTGTGCACCTGGCGGCCGATCTGGAGCAGCTCGATGTCGGTCAGCTTCACGTTCGTCACCATCACGGTCAGCGTGGTGTTGCCCATGACGACCGGGGCGGGGTCGCCGATGGCGGCGGCGTAGTCGGCGCCCGGGTGGCGGCGGGCGCCCTCCTCGGCGTGGTAGTTGCCGCGCACCACTTGGCCCTGCCGGTCGGTGACCGCGCCGACCGCGTTGACCACGGTCGCCACCAGCACCTTGGCCTCGCCGAACGTGCCGAACGCCGCCCCCTGGCCGGCGAACTCGGCCCGGCCGAAGTCCACCTTGCCCGCGCTCGCCGTGCGTCCCGCGCCGCACCGGCCCACCGGGAAGCGGCCTTCTACGGCGTTGCGCAGCGCGGCCCTGCCCAGCTCGGCGTCCGGGTAGACGGCGGTGTCCCTGGCGGAGAAGTCGTAGATCACCGCGCCGGACACGAGCTGGAGGTCGTCCCACCTGGTCCGGTTGTCCCTGCGGGCCAGCAGCTCGTCGCTCACGCCCGCCGCGGCGGCCAGCCCGTACACCGAGCCGCCGGCGAAGCAGATGGCGTGGTTGAACTCGTACCCGCCGCTCATGCCGACCGCGCCGCCGCGCGCGTCCACCGCCGTGCGCGCGCCGGCCGGGACGTGGATCACGGTGCACCCGGTGGGGCCCTCCGCGTACTCCGCCGTGCCGACGAGCACGCCGGGCAGGTCGAACGCGACGGACCCGCGTCCGGGGCTGGCCTGCGGGGCCAGCGGCAGGTCCGCGTTGCGCGGCACGCCGGGCGCGAACGCGGACGGTGTGGCGAGCCGGGGCTCATTGCTCACAGCGTCTTTCACAGGGCCTCCAGGAGCTGCTTCGAGTACTCGTGGGCGGGTGCGGTGTAGAAGGTGGCGGTGTCGGCGGTCTCGACGATCTCACCCTTGCGCATGACGGCGATCCGGTCGGCGACGTAGCGGACCGCGCCGAGGTCGTGGGAGATGAACAGGGCGCTGAAGCCGTACTCGGCCTGCAGGTCCTTGATGAGATTGAGGATCTGCACCTGCACGGAGACGTCCAGCGCGCTGACGGCCTCGTCGAACACGATGAACCTGGGCCTGGTGACCAGCGCCCTGGCGATGGACACGCGCTGCCGCTGGCCGCCGGACAACTCGTGCGGGTACCGGCCGGCGAACGACGCCTCGAGGCCGACGTGCGCCAGCATCTCGGTGACCGCGTCGCCGGCGGGGCGGCCCAGCACGGTCAGGGGCTCGGCGACGCTCTGGCCGACGCGCATGCGCGGGTTCAGCGACCAGTGGGGGTGCTGGAGCACGGCCTGCATCCGGCCCGCCAGCTCACGCCGCCGCTTGGGGAACGGGCGGCCGTCGAACCTGACCGTGCCGGAGGTGGGCCGCTGCAGGCCCAGCGCCACCCGGCTCGTGGTCGTCTTGCCCGAGCCGGACTCGCCGACCAGCCCGAGCGTCTCGCCCTCGGCCACGGAGAGGGAGACGTGTCTCATGGCGTCCAGGTGAATCCGCCTGAAGGGCGGCCCGGCGGCGAAGGTCACTGTGACGTCGTCAAGCTCCAGAATCATGCCGCGACCTCCCCGGCCCGGTGACAGAGGACCTCGTGGTTGCCCGCCTTCACCGGCTCCGGGCGCTCGTGGTGGCAACGCTCGACCGCGAACGCGCACCGTGGCGCGAAGGCGCAGCCGGGCGACGGGCCGGTGAGGACGGGCGGCCGCCCGGGCACCGGCTCCAGCCGGACGCCGTGAGCCGCCGCCGCGGGCGCCGATCCGGCCAGCGCCGCCGTGTACGGGTGGGCGGGCGTGCCGAGCACCTCGCGGGCGGGTCCGGACTCGACGACGCGGCCCCCGTACATGACCGCGACCCGGTCGCACCTGCGGGCGACGGCGGGCAGGTCGTGGCTGAGCCACAGGATGCTCGTCCCGGCCTCGGCGGCCAGCGAGAAGACCACGTTCAGCACCTCCTCGCGCACCTGGCTGTCCAGTGCGGCGGTCGGCTCGTCGGCGACGAGCAGCTCGGGTGAGGTGGCCATGGCCATCGCGATGGCCACCCGCTGCGCCATGCCGCCGGAGAGCTGATGCGGGTACGCGCGCACGACGCGGGGGTCGTCGAGCTTGACCCGGCCCAGGTGGAAGCCCACGTCGGCGCCGCGCCCGAGCACCAGGCGCAGCTGGTCGCCGACGCGCATGGTCGGGTCGAGCGAGGCGATCGGGTCCTGGAAGACGAACCCGAGATGCCGTTTCCGCAGGTGGCGCAGCTGCTTGGGGGGCAGGTCGAACACCGGCTGCCCGGACACCACGACCTCTCCCTCGCTCCGCCGGGCCGTCCCGGGCAGCAGGCGGCCGACGGCCGAGCCGAGCGTGGACTTGCCTGAGCCGCTCTCACCGACCAGGCCGACCGTCTCGCCCTGCGCCACCTCCAGGTCGGCGCCGTCCAGCGCCCTGGTCGCGGCGTAGTCGATCACCAGGTTCCGCACCGTGAGCAGGCTCATGTGAGTGACCTCGTCTCCCTGGGCTCGAGCCGGTCGCGCAGCCCGTCGCCCACCACGTTGATCGCCAGGATGGCCGCCACGAGCACGACGCCCGGGCCGAGGATCAGCCAGGGTGCGGCGATCATGTAGGTGCCGCCCTGCTGGATCAGCACGCCGAGCGAGGCCTGCGGCGGCTGCACGCCGAACCCGAGGAAGCTCAGCCCGCCCTCGACCGCGATCCCCACCGACAGCGCGTACGTGCCCTGCACCGCGATCGTGCCCGCCACGTTCGGCAGCACATGACGGCCGAGCACGCGCGGCAGCCGGGCGCCGCTGATGACGGCCGAGGTGACGTAGTCGCGCTGCGACACGGCCACGGCGGCGGCCCGCACCAGCCGGGTCATCAGCGGGATCGTCACCAGCACGATGCCGGCCAGCGCCGCCAGCTGGCCAGGGCCGAGCACGGCGGCGACCAGGATCGCCAGCACGATGGCCGGGAAGGAGTAGAGCACCTCCACCAGCCGCATCACCAGCTCGTTCAGGTAGCCGCCGCGGTATCCGGCGATGATGCCGAACGTCGCGCTCAGCGCCGCCGTCACCAGCACGGCGACCGACGACAACAACAGCGTCGTGCCGACGCCCTCCATGACACGTGGCAGCACCGAGCGGCCCAGGTTGTCGGTGCCCAGCCACCAGCCTGGCCCCGGCGGCTGCAGGCGCGGCCCGACGATCGCGTCCGGGTCTCCCCCGGCCCCGACCAGCGAGCCCAGCGCGAACACCACCAGCACGGCCAGGCAGACGAGCCCGCCGATGGACAGCCGGTCCAGCCTCCTCATGAGCGCCTCCCCGCCAGCACGCCGAGCCTCGGGTCCAGAACCCCGACGAGCAGGTCGATCAGCACGTTCATCACGATGAACACCGCCGCCGCGAGCAGCACGCCCGCCTGCACGACCGCGTAGTCGCGGCGGCCCACGGCCTGCACGATGTACGAGCCGATGCCCGGCAGGTTGAACACGTGCTCCACGATCAGCGCCCCGCCCAGCAGGTACGCGGTGATCGTGCCGAGCAGCGTGACCACGGGCGTGGCGGCGTTGCGCAGGATGTGGTGCCTGACGATGAACCACGGCGACTCGCCGCGCCCGACGGCCGCCGTGACGTACGGCTCGACCAGCACGCCCAGCACCGCGTCCCGGGTGGTCCGCGCGGTGACCGAGATGGCGAACACCGACAGGACGGCGGCGGGCAGCACCATCGCGGCCAGGTTCGCGCCCGGGTCCCGGGTGAACGGCACCCAAGCGCCGACCTCCAGGCCGAGCGCGTACCGGGAGAACACGAACACGACCAGGCTGCCCAGCACGAACTCCGGCACGCTGACGCCCAGCCCGCTGAGCAGCCGCCCCGCCGTCCCGCCGCCGCCCGGTCTGCCGCGCACGGCGGTGAGCACGCCCAAGGGCACCCCCGCCAGCGCGCTGACGGCCACGGCCAGCACGGTCAGCTCGGCCGTCACCGGCAGGCGGGCCAGGATCTCCGTGCCGACCGGCTGGCGGCTGATCATGGAGATGCCGAAGTCGCCGCCCGCGACGGCGCCCAGCCAGTGCCCGTACTGCAGGAACACCGGCTGGTCGAGCCCGTAGCGGGCGGCCAGCTCCGCCTTCTGCTCCGCCGTGGCGAACGGGCCGAGCACGGTCTCGGCGAAGCCGCCGGGCATCAGGCGCACGGCCGCGAAGATCAGCACGGAGACGCCCAGGAGTGTGGCGGCCGAGCTGAGTGCCCGGCCGGACCACCACATCAGCAGGCGCATGACTACTGCGCCTTCTTCACGCGGGCGTCGGCGACCAGGCGCAGCACGTTGCCGTACCCCTCGGTGGCGTACAGGCTGGGGCTGAGCGCGTCGGTGCGGAACGCGACCGTGGCAGGGCGGGTGACCAGCGGGATCATCTGCCCGTCCGCGTCGGCCTTCGCGCAGACGGCCGCCAGCGCCTTGCCACGCGCGGCGCCCGCGGGCTCCTTGCCCGCCGCGTCGATGAGGGCGTTCAGCTCCTTGTCCGGCTTCATGAAGCCGGCGTTGAAGCCGGCCGTCTCCGGGTTCCACCACTTGGTGACCATGCCGGGGTCGGCGTAACCGGCGAACCAGGACAGCGCGGCGTCGAACTCGGCGGGCGCCTTGCCGTACACCTTGCCCGACCAGCCGGCCTCGTCCAGCTGCTCGATCTTCACGGTGATGCCGGCCTGCTGGAGGTTCTGCTGGATCACCTGGGCGACCGCGGGGGCGGGCTCGGTGGCGAAGATGCTGAGCGTGAACGTCAGGCTCTGCGCGCCCGCCTCGGCCAGCAGCTTCTTGGCCTCGTCCAGGCTCTTCGACGCCGACGGCAGCGCAGCCGGGTCGCACGCGCCGGGCAGGCCCGCCGGGGTGACGGCGGTCGGCTTGCCCTTGCCGCCGAGCGCCACGTCGGCGATCTGCTGCTGGTCGAGCGCGATGGCGACGGCCTGGCGCACCCTCGGGTCGGCGAACTTCGAGTTCGGGGCCTGGGTGTTGAGCATCAGGTAGTAGAAGTCGGTGGTGGCCTGGGTGACGACCTGGACGTTCTTCGCCCCGGCCAGCATGCTCGCGGAGTCGACGTTGCCCAGCGTGGCCAGGGCGGCACCGCCGTTCTGCAGGGCGGCGATGCGCGCGGCCTCCTCCGGCGCGATCGTGATGTTGACGGCGTCGGCCGCCGGCTTCCCCTTCGCCCAGTACTTGTCGTTGCGCTTGAAGGTCCACGACACGTCCTGGCGGTGGTTCCCGACCACGTACGGGCCGGTGCCGAGCAGCGTCTTGGCCGGGTCGACCGACTTGTCGTCGATCTCCTTCATGGGCAGGACGGCGGCGGGCACGTTGGCCAGGGCGGCCAGGAACGGCGTGTACGGCTCGCTGAGGGTGACCTTGACCGTGCGGTCGCCGTCCTTGGTGACCGACTTGACCGGGCCGAGCTGGCCACGCCAGACCGACTTCGACGCCAGCAGGCGCTTCAGGCTGCCCACCACGTCGTCGGCGGTCATCTCGCGGCCGTTGGAGAAGGTGACGCCCTCCCGCAGGTGGAAGACGTACGTCTTGGGGTCGGGGGTCTCCCACTTGTCGGCCAGCAGCGGCTGGACGCTGAAGTCGGGGCCCACCGTGACCAGCGTCTCGTAGGACAACGAGAGCAGCTGCCAGGTGGTGGCGACGTCGGCCAGCTGCGGGTCGTACCCGGTGGCGGCGCCGCTGTCGATGTGCACCGCGAGGTTGAGCGTGCCCCCGGCGGGCAGCGACTGGTCGGCTTCTGCGAGGTAGCCGGTCTTCGCCGGTGCGGCTTCCGGCTGAGGGTTCGTCGCGGCGCAGGCCGAGGCCAGCAGGGCGACCATGACACCGCAGGCCAGGCGTAGGGGACGCATGGGCCTCTTCTCCTCTAATGACAGGAACGTTCGGCGGCGCTCGGCGGGACGTCGAGCGTGGGGTTGCGGTCGAAGAACCCGACCGGCTTGAGTACGAACCCGCAGGTGTCGACCGGCATGATCGGCCAGTCCTCGGTGCGGGGGAAATGCGTCAGGCCGAACGTGTGCCACAGCACGATGTCCTGCCCGTCGATGTCGCGGTCGGCCCTGGTGTAGGCGGGCAGGCCCGCGCCGCCGGGATGCTGGTTGACCAGGTCCCCGGCGGGATAGCGCTCCGCGGGGTGATAGTGCGTCACCCACAGATGGCTGGTGGCGAACTCGGCCCGCTGCGTGATGGACGCGTCCGGGTTCGCCAGCAGGGTCGGCTTGCCCTCGGGGTGCAGGGCGTAGCCGACCGGGCGGCCGAGGCGGTTGCGCACCTCGGGGTTCACGACGTGCCAGGTGCGCTCCTTGGCGAGGTCGGCGTCGCGCCGCGCCGCCCGCTCGCTGCGCAGCCGTCTCGCGGTGCGGCCGAAGGCGTTGCCGTACGGGTTCGCCGCGCTGATCGGATGAGGAGCCGCCTCGACCTCGTCCACCGCGTTCGCCACGCCGTCCACCGTCATGTCCAGCCGGGCGCTGAACAGGTGCTGGTGGTACGGCGCCGCCAGCCCCGGCGCGACCTCCGAGCCGTAGGGCGCGGCGCGGTCGTCGTAGGCCCCCGTGAACACAATGCCGGTGGCCTTGACCTCCAGCTCGATGGTGCCGTCGAGGTAGAGGTACCAGTAGAAGCCGTAGTCGTAGTTGCCCACGGTGACGAAGAACGAGATCACCAGGCGCCGCTGCCGGCGGGTCTGCCTGGAGCCGTTGGCCGGATCGGTGTGCTTCCACAGCACGCCGTAGTCCTCCTCGTGCATGCAGATCGCATTGGTGATCACCTTGGGCACGCCGGCGCCGTCCGTCACGACGGCGTCGAAGTACGTGATCTCGCCGAGGCAGTCGCAGCCCAGCTCCAGCGAGTTGGCCAGCTTGCCGAGCTGGTACTCGCCGGTGTCGAAGTAGTTCTGCCAGAACCGGATCGGGCTCGGGTCGCCGTACGGGACCAGCATCTCGGCCACCGACGCGCGGTAGACGATCGGCCTGGTGCGACCGCCGTCCTCGAAGCCGATCTGGTGCAGGGTGAGCCCCTCGCGCATGTCGTACCCGAGGCGCAGGCTCCACTTCTCCCAGGTGACCAGCGGGCCGTCGACCGTGAAGCTGGGTCCCTCCGGCTGGGTGATATGGATGGGCTTCTGCGAGGTGCGGTGCGGGCCGTGGTGGTAGTCGCCGGGCTCGTCCGGGATCGGCTGGGGACCGGTGTCCACGATCTCCATGACCTCGCCCTTGACCAGGTCCACGTACGCGACCAGGCCGTCCACGGGGTAGGCCCACGGGAGGCTCTCGGGGGTGGGCATCCGGTGCGCCAGCACCCTCGCCACCCGCCTGCCCTGCTCCTTGGCCAGGCCGAAGTGCCCCGCGCTCAGCGCCGCCAGATAGACGCCCGCCGGGTCCTCGATGCCCCGCCGCCGCAGCGCCTCGGCCCACTGCGCGTCTTCTCTCAGCACCTTCCTGACCAGGGCGTGCTCCTCGTCCAGCATGGGCACCTGGCCGTCGGTGACCGGATCGATCGGCCTGCGCGCCTCGACCGTGCCCGCGCTGATCGACACGATCACGTCCTCGGCCGCCTCGGTGGCCAGGTCCAGGAGGAAGGCGCGGGCGCGGCGCGCGATGGAAGTTGCCGGCTCGTACGCCAGCACCTCGCCCTTCGGCGGCTCCTCGAGGCCGAGGTAGGCCACCCGCACCGTGTCGGTCAGCAGACCCTCCTCCATCAGGATCCGCCTGACCTCGTCGATCTCCCGCGGGGCGAGGGGGTCGAGAGGATGGGGATGCTTCCCGGTGGTCAGGTGCAACGTTCCGCCCCTTTCTGCTGCCGGAACGTTCCGGCAAGGTTTCGGCTAACCTAATCGCGGCCGGCGGACGGAGACAAGACCCAAAAGCCACCTGAAACAGACCGTTTACCGGAGCGCCCGCCCATGAGGCGCGCCGAACCGGCCGCTCACGAGAGGCGAAGGGGGAGCCGAACTTGCCCGGAGAAGGAGGACGATCAGGCCGCTACCATCGGGGCGTGCAGGCAGACGAGCGAACAGGACGCGATACGCGTGCGGCGGAGGAGCCGGTCACGATCCTCACCGTCGCCCGGGAGGCGGGGGTGTCCAAGACGACGGCCTCCGACGCGCTGCGCGGCTCCGGGCGGGTGTCGGAGCGCACCCGGGAGGCGGTCGCGCGGGTCGCCGAGCGGCTCGGCTACGTGCCCAACGGCTCGGCCAGGCATCTGCGCAAGGCCAGCACCGGCACCATCGGCCTGCACGTGCCGGAGGTCCTGACCCGCTCCTCGTACTACATGTCGTTCGTCTTCGGCGTGGTCGAGCAGGCGGCGCGGCACGACTACGACGTCACGCTGATCACGTCCGGCCAGCGCCGCTCACGGCCGCCGCGCGTGGACGGCCTGGTGCTCGGCGACCCGCTCGGGGGCGACCCGGTGGTGGAGAGCCTGATGGCGACGGGGCTGCCGACGGTCTCGTGCGAACGCTTCCCCGGTTCCCGGCAGGCCGACGGGGTGGTGTGGTCGGAGCACGCCGCGATGCTGGTCCGCCTGCTCGACCACCTGCGCGAGTCGGGCGCGTCCCGGCCTGCGCTCATCGTGGCCGGGGACGAGAGCGACTGGGCGG
The DNA here is from genome assembly GCF_044466425.1 of Nonomuraea sp. NPDC049400. Classification (NCBI taxonomy): domain Bacteria; kingdom Bacillati; phylum Actinomycetota; class Actinomycetes; order Streptosporangiales; family Streptosporangiaceae; genus Nonomuraea; species Nonomuraea sp. NPDC049400. The sequence continues at coordinate 160,112 of NZ_JBITMP010000002.1, read as the reverse complement.
CCAGCGTGCACCGGGGCTATCTGGAGTGGTGCGCCGCGCACGAGGTCGCGCCGCTGGTGCGGCGGGTGTCGTTCGACGCGTCGGGCGACGAGGTCCGGGCCGCCGCCCGCGCCCTCCTCGACGCCCGGCAGGCCGGCGGGCCGCTGGACGCCCTGGTGTGCGCCCCGGCGGGGGCGGCGGCCGAGGTGGCGCCGCTGTTGCGGGAGACCGGGGTGAGGCTCGCCTCGTGCGTGGACAACGCCGCCACCCGCCAGTCGGACCCGCCGATCACCGCGATCGACCTGCGCCCGAAGGAGGCGGGGGCGAGCTGCGCGGAGCTGCTGTTCGAGCTGCTGTCCGGGTCCGCGCCGATGGGCACCGAGCGCGTACACCCGATAGAGCTCAACATCCGCGCCTCGACCCGCCCCCACCCCTGACGGCTCAGCCGAAGTTGACGTCGCTGCAGAAGTAGAACGTCTGGTCCATGTGCGAGGCCTGCCAGATCGTGTAGATCACGTGACGGCCGGTGCGCGAGCCCTTGCTGATGTTGTTGATCATGTACACGTCACCGGGCGCGTACCTGGGGGTCGTGCGGACCAGTTCCAGGTGGTTCCATCCCAGGGGCGTGGTGAGGGCGTTGTAACCCTGGCGGGTGATGTAGACCCTGATGTAGTCCGCGCCGTGCCTGGCCTGGTCGTTCAGGCGGATGTTGAACGTCGCGGCGAGGTTCGCCATCGTCCACGCTCCCGGCGTGTCCATGGAGCGGTAGCGCCCGCCTTCGGTCAGTCCGGCGCTGCACAGCTGGCCATTGGGAATGACGGCCTCATGGTTGCCGCCGACCCCGTTGCGGTAGAGGCCGTTCCAGTTCCACATGGCGTTGGTGTTGTCCTGCCATGCCTGCCAGCACATGGGGTCCTGCTGCTGCATGGCGGGGTTCTGGAAGTCGCTGCCCCAGCGCAGCCAGCAGCCGTAGTTGCGGGAGGCGGGGTCGACGACCGAGCCGTGCGCCGACGCGGGGCCGGCCAGGGCGATGGCGAAGATCATCGCGGTGGAGAGCAGCAGCGCCAGGGCGCGCCGCGCCCAGCGGTGGGGTCCTTTGGGCATAGTGCGATCTCCGTGTTCCGGTCGGGGGGTTCCGGTGATGGGGAGCGCTCCGCGGGGTGACGGTATCTGACGGCATGAGTCCGCATCAAATGACGGACCATGTCAATGTGCCCCTCCGGTGCCGGATTGAAGGCCGATGTCCCGGATGAGCAGCGGAAAGGGCTTTCCCTTAGGCCTCCAAACCGGTGAAACTTTCACCATCGTCCAATTTCGCGCCGTGCCCATCCGATAACTTAGGGTAAGGAAATTTGGGCAAGTAGCATGTGAGCGAGGGCAAGGTTCCCGATACTTGGTGGGTGACCGCAATGGCGACGATCGAACCGACCGCGGAGCGCAAGGCCGTCCTTCCTCTGCCGCCGTACACAGTCGACGACCTGCTCAAGCTCCCTGACGACGGGAACCGCTACGAGCTCTTCAACGGGAGCCTACTGGTGAGCCCTGCCCCCACATCCCCCCACCAGCGCGCCATCTTCCGGCTGCAGCTCATCCTCGATGAGGCGGCACCAGCCGAGCTGGAGCCTCTGTCGACCGTCAATCTGCGAGTCACTGACAAGGACTACTACATCCCCGACGTTGTCATCGTGCCCGCAGACACCGCCCAACTCATGTTCTCCCCTGGGGAACTTCATCTCGCCGTTGAGGTGGTCAGCCCGAGCACCAAGATGCGAGACAAGGTTCTCAAGGCCGGGGCATATGCAGCGGCGGGCATCCCCGTCTACTGGCGAGTCGAGCTGGACGAAGGACCAGCACTCTACGTCTATGAGCTCAATGGCGACACCTATGACCCTCCGACCGTCTACAAGGCAGGCGAAGTCGCGAACCTGACGGTGCCTTTCCCGCTCAGCTTCGACCCTGCCGAGCTCGACCGTCCACGACGCTGACCCTCAGGCCGTGGTGAGCCAGAGCCGGAGGAGATGGCGGCGGCGGGACGGCTCCGGGTGGTCCTCGTAGGCGGTGCGGCTGTGCAGGACGACGTGGTTGTTGAGGAACTGCATGTCGCCCGCCCGCAGATCCATGGTGAGCGTGAAGCGGGTGTCGTTGGTCAGGCGGTCGAGAAGGTCCATGGTCTCCTCCTGCGCCGCGGTGAACGGCGGGACGGTGGCGCCGCGCTGGGCCGAGCGCAGGTAGTCGGGGCCGTACGCGACGGACACCCCGCCATCGGGACGGACCGCGCAGATCGGCTTGGTGTAGAAGCTGTCCGGGCCGTCGCCCGTGCGCCGGTCGTGCCACCACGGCTGGTAGAGGAGCTCCGCCAGGTCGGGGCGGGTGCGGACGAGCTCGTTGTGGACCGCCACCGAGCTGACGATCGCGCTGAGGCCGCCGGATCTCGCCGGGCGCACGCACAGGAGAGCCACCACGTCCGTGGGATCGCTGTGGAAGCCGAGCCGGCCGCTGTGCTGGTAGCTCTTCGCGCGGGACGGGTCGGCGCCCGTGTCGCGGACGTGCATGAGGGGCTGTGCGTCAGGTGGTTGTGGAACGATGGCGCCGACCTGGCGGGCGAGGCCGAGCGCGGCCCTCTCGCACTGCCGCTCGGTCATCTCCGCCACGGGAACCCCTTGGATCAGGACGAAGCCGCGGCCGTGCGTGAGCTCGTCGCGGACCCGGTGCAGGATCGGGGCGAGCGTCGGCAACGGGAAGCTCTCCTCTGAGTCCGCGTGGACGGCGGCGAGCACCTCCCGCCTGTGTGCCTCCGTCAGCGGGATCCTCCAGGTGTCACTGTCGCGCAGCTCCGCGCCCAGCCACTCCCCCGGCCCCAGAACCTCCGCGACCGCCATGGTGCCACCGCCTTCCGGATCAGCCGTTCGCCTGGACTCAGGATGCCCTGCTCGGCCGGCGGTGGCAGCACCTCATCGCCCACGGCATAACGGCTTCACCCAGAGCGGACGGAGCCGGGGGCGCGGGCGGCCCGCGACGTGTAGACCGTCACCTCGTCCGGCTGGACAAGACCGTCCTGGATGGCGCAGATGAGCAGCTTCTCCTTGGTCGGCGCGGGGCGGCCCGCGGCGGCGTACTTGACCCTCGCCCGGTCGATGTACTGGCGTACGGTGCGCTCCTTGATGCCCATCCTGGCCGCCACCGACGCCTTCGACATCGACTGGAACCAGAACAGCAGGGCCGCGCGCTCCTTGTCCGACAACTGCGGCCGGTGCGGGCTTTCGTCCGTGGCGATCGCCTGGGCCATGGGCAGGGTGACGCTCGGCCGGTCGGCCGCCACCTCCAGGATGGTCTCCAGGCAGGACTCGCGCGTGGCCCGTCCCTTGCCGATGAAGGCCGAGGCGCCCGCGTCCAGCACCGCCCGCACCGTCTCCGGCTCCTCGTGCTCCGAGAAGACGATGACCCGCTGGCCGCCCGCGCACAGCTCGGCGACCCGGTCCACCACCATGGTGCCGTTGAGATTGAGGTCCAGCAGGAGCACGTCGGCCACCACGCCGCGGACCGACTCGATGGTCGGCCCCTGCGCGACCAGCTCCACCGGGCTCGGCCCGCCGAACCACGACCTGACGCCGTCCACCACCACCTGATGGTCCTCCACCAGGGCGACCGTCACCCGCCCCGCCGCCTCGCTCCTGTCACCGCTCCTGTCACCGCGCCGGTCCGCCCCCGGCTCCGTCTCCCGCGCCATCCGCTCCGCCCCAGTCCCGTCGCCTGCCCGATCCGGTCTGTCCCCCGTTCCGTCGCTTGCGCGCGCGCATCCGTTACGGGTTCGCGCGCCGGCCCCCCTCCGGCCGGCGCGCTCCCCGCCCCACCCCTCAAGGGCCCTGCCAGATGCTGTTGACCCACACGTCCCGCCCCTGCCGCTGGAAGGTGACGACGACCCCGCTCGGCTCGCGTACCGGAGCGGTGCTGATGGGCAGGTCGTCGTTGTCGGCCACGACCGCCACGCTCACCATGGTCGACATCGCCGACACGGTCACCCTGGCCCGTGACCGCGCCCCGTCCAGCGCCAGGACGGGCGCCCTGAGCAGATCCTCCCGTACGCCCTGCGGCAGCACCGGCATCCGCTGCCCGAACGGCGGCGCCGTCACCAGCACCTGGCGCCGCTCGGCGGCGTCGATGCGCTCGCGCAGCACGGACACCAGCTCGTCGGGCACGTCCTCCCGCTCCGTGATGAGCCGGCGCAGCCGCATGGCCCCGGCCGTGCAGTCCTCACGTACCTGGGGATCCCCCGGGTCGGCCCCCTCGGCGAGCTGCTCGAGCAGCGACTCGGCCACGTCGCGGATCGCGGCGTACCGGCGGAGCCGGTCGGCGTGGATCCGCTGGGCGGACTCCCGCCAGGCGTCGTCGGCGGCCAGCCGGCGGGCCAGCAACGCGGCATCGTCGGCCCTGACCCGCAGCGTGTGGCAGCCCGCCGCGTACCCGAGCTGGAGCGTGATGCTCCCGGCCATGACCATGAGGTACTTGGCGATGGAGACCCGGTCGACCGTCCCCGTCACGATCATCGCGGTCAGCATGATCCCGGCGTTGGCGGAGAGGAACGCGATCAGCTCGCTCCGCCAGCGGGGCCGGTTCCACAGGAGCATGACGCCGAGCCAGCCCACCGAGCCCCAGCCCCAGTCGGCGGGGCCCAGCAGGTCCGCGGGGCGGCAGGACACGATCACCGCGACGTCCACGGCCAGCACGGCGACGGCGAGCTCGATCGCCCTGGCCGGGCCCTCGAACCTGCGGACCAGCGACCGCGCGGCGACGACGCCGACGGCCGTGTAGGCGATCCAGGCCACCGCCGCCAGCCACGGCCAGCGGAAGGACGGCCAGCCCGCGACGGTGACGGTGAGGTCGTAACCGAGGTGCCAGGCCGCGGCGATCACCACGGCGCCGATGGCGGTGTAGCGGGCGTAGCGCTGGGCGACCTCCTCGATGTCATCGATCATGGCCGCCACCACAGGCTCACCCGGGTGCCCTGGTCGCCGGAGAGGATGTCGGCGCCGGCGTTCGGCAGCGAGCGCATCGTGCCGAGGATCGACCCCCGCACGCCGAACCGGTCGGGCGGCACCCGCGCGAGGTCGAAGCCGCCCCCCGCGTCCGCCACCTCCACCCGGATCTCCCCGTCGCGGCTGCTGGAGACCAGCTCGGCCTCGCGTACCCCGGCGTGCAGCGCCACGTTGGCCAGCGCCTCGGTGACCGCGCGGGCGAAGCGCTCGGCGACCTCCCCCGGCACCGTCTCCGGCGTCAGCCGCCTGCGTACGGCCAGCCCCGTCGCCCGCCCCGCGACCTCGTCGAGCAGGGCGTCCAGCGCGATGGGCGCGGAGCGGGCGCGCGGCCGGGCGCGCAGCTTCTCCAGCGCCGCGAGGTCGGCCGCCGCCTGGCGGCGCAGCGTGGGCACGGGCCGCCCGTACGTGCCCAGCCCGACCATCGTCAGCGTGTGCAGCGACGTCTCGTGCACGCTGCCGACCTGGCGCAGCTCGTCCTCGCGCCGCAGCCGCTCGACGATGAGCGCGATCTCGGCGCGGGCACTCTCACGCAGGAACGCGTCCGCCGAGGCGGCGGAGCGGCGCAGAAGCGTCATCAGCACCGCGATCGCGAGGATCTGCACGAGGTGGATCCCCAGCGTCCCCGCCACATCCTGGTACGGGTCGGCCAGCCGCATCCCGGCCAGGTACGCCGCCGCCACGCCCAGCCCGGCGGGCACCGCCGCCCAAGGCCGCCACGTGACGCCCGAGACGACGATGGTCATCGTGACCAGCCCCGCGATCCAGCTCGATCCCCCGTCGAGCGCCGCCCCCGCGACGAGATGGCGCTGTGCGAGGCAGAGCGTGACCGTGATGGTCGCGTCCCCCGCCACCAGCCAGGCAGGGATCCCTTCCCTGCGCCGGGCCACGCGCAGGAACAGCCCGGTCCACACGAGGTCGACCGCCAGCGCGGGCGCCAGCCACGCCGCGGACACCGGCGGAACGGCGCTGAGGATCGCGGCCACGACCGCCACGAGGCCCACCACACCCCGCGCCCCCGCACAGGTGCGGGCGATCGTCCGCTCCATGTGCCTGGCCGCCGAGTCGTATCTCCTGGAGCCTGAGTGAGACATGGGCCGCCTGCTCGCGACGAGAGCACAAGACGGGCTTCACAATAACTCATCCGGTATGGGTGAGCACGGTGTGAATACAGCCTTTTTGCGGAGGCGGGTGGAGACATGGGGCGCATGGTTGTTCCCTCGGTCCGGCTCTCCTCGCGGCGTTCGCTGCCTCCTCGCACCGTGACCCACCGTGCCCTCCGACAGCATGACGGCTGATCGGCCGTCATCCGCTACGACGGCCGATCAGCCGTCAGCCGCGTCTCCTCACATGAGCGTGTACTGGCTGCGGGTCGCGACGATGCGACGAGAGGGGACCTCATGACCTTCCTGGCGATCTCGATCCTGGTCGGCTGCCTGTCCGTGATGACGGCCCGGCAGGGGAACCGGCCGTCCGGCCTGCCGGTGGCCCGGCCGCGGCTGGTGGCGGCGGGCGGCACGTACGCGGGCTCGCGCGGCCAGGCGTCGGACGCGTACGTCGTCCAGGAACGGCTGGTCGCGGCGGCCCACGGCACGGGCGGCGACCCGGCCTGCGCGGCGGCGGCCCTGGCGCTGGCCGCGGTGGTCGCCGCCAGGCCGCAGTACGAGGAGGAGCTCGAGGAGTGCGCGCAACTGGCGCACCGCGCCGTGCGCACCGCGGCCCTGCGGGACGCCTCGGCGGCCGGCCTGGTCAGCACCCTGGACGTGGTCGTCCTCGACCCCGGCGAGCGCCCGTGCCTGCGCTTCGCCCACGTCGGCAACGGCGCGATCTGGCACTGCCCGAAGGGCGCGGAGCCGCAGCCGCTCACGACGTCGCACGCTTTCGACGGCGGCCCGCGGCTGCGCGGGCTCGGCCTGCCGTCGGCGCCCAACCCCGAGGTCGGCGCCGTCCCGCTCCGCCCCGGCGACCGCGTCGTCATCGTCTCGGACGGCGCGATCAGGGTGCTCGGCGCGGCGCGCATGAAGGAGCTGCTCACCGGCGGGGCGTCGCCCGGCGCATGCCTGGACCGGCTGTACGACGAGATGGCCGCCGCCGATCCCAAGGACGACGCCACAGTGATCATCGCCGACTACGTCACGGCTTGAGTACGGGTGTACTCAGGCGCGTCCGGCGGCCCTCAGTGACGATCGGAGGAAACAAGCCCCACTGGACACCGGAGGCCTCGGATGAGCGCCATATTCGGAGAGACGCTGAGCTTCACCCAGGCGGAGGGCGAGGAGGTGCGGCTCGTCGTGTTCGGGGACGAGCACTACGCCCGCTACGAGACCCTCGACGGGTACACCGCCGTCTACGACGCCTCCGCCGGCGCCTACTGCTACGCCGACCTCAAGGACGGGCGGTTCCAGTCCACCGGGGTCAGGGTCGACTCCTACGACGCGCCCGGCGGCGTGCCGCGCCACCTGCGCGAGTCGGGTCCGGTCATGGCCGAGGCGCACAGGCGGCGCCGACCGGGCATGCTCTCGGCCGAGGCGGCGCAGGACTCCGTGCTGACGTTCGGGCCGAAGGGCGGGCTGCTGGAGGGCCGCAGGCTCAGCGTCGGCACCGTGCGCGGCCTGACGATCCTCGTCGACTTCCCCGACCAGGCCACGACGGTCACCCAGGCGCAGGTGGACGCGCTGCTCAACGCCCCCGGCTATCACGAGAACGGCAACGCGTGCTCGGTGAACGAGTACTACAAGACCATGTCGAGCGGCCTCCTGGACTTCACCAACGACGTCGTGGGCCCGTTCAGGATGAGCCACGACATCACCTTCTACGCCGACCCCGACAATTTCGACGTGCTGGTCCCGGAGGCGCTGCGGGCGGCCGTCGACTCGGGCGTCGACCTCACCCGGTACGACTCGCTCGGCCAGCAGGTCGTGGACGCCCTGATCGTCATGTACGCCGGCAAGACGCAGTACATCAAGGACAGCGTCCTGTGGCCGCACAACAGCGTCGTCGAGCTGGAGTCCGGCGACATGCGCACCCACTTCTACATGGTGACGAGCATGGGCGAGGGCCCTGAGCAGCTGACGATCGGCACGTTCTGCCACGAGACCGGGCACCTCCTGTGCCGCTTCCCCGACCTGTACGACTACGGCCGCCGCGACGGCGACGACTTCGCCAGCTCGGGCCTCGGCCTGTACTGCCTGATGAGCGCCGGCAACCACCTGAACGGCGGCAAGACGCCCGCGCCCGTCAGCGCCTACCTGCGCGACCTGGCCGGCTGGTGCCCTGAGAAGGTGGAACTCAACCTTGGCAGCGCCTTCCAGGCCGAGCACGGCGACTACCGCAAGGTGTTCCGCTACTCGACCGGGACGGACGAGGAGTACTTCCTGGTGGAGAACCGCGCCAAGCTCGGCTTCGACCTGCACCTGCCGGCGAGCGGCCTGGCCGTCTACCACTGCGACACCCGCGGCTCCAACGAGCTGCAGGACGGGACGCCGCTGCACCACTACCAGATCGCGCTGCTGCAGGCCGACGGCCACCTCGACCTGGAGAACAACCTCAACAGGGGCGACAGCCGCGACCTGTACGGCCGGGTGGACGGCACGGCGCTGTCGCACTCGACCGTGCCCGCCAGCCTGCTGTGGAGCGGGGCCGAGTCGGGGCTCACCCTGTCGGCGATCAGCGACCCCGGCCAGACCATCCGCTTCAAGGCGGGCCCGGTGGGGGTGAACGGCGCCACGTTCACCTCGCTGTCGCGGCCGGCGCTGCGCATCCCCGACAGCGACCCGCACGGCGTGGCCGACACGATCACGATCGAGGCGGAGGGGACCGTGCGGACGCTGAAGGTCCTCATCGACCTCGACCACAACCACCCCGAGGACCTGCGGATCGTGCTGCACTCGCCGACCGGACGGCGCATCGTCCTGTCGCACCGGGCCGCCACCCTGGACACCTCGAAACTGCTGGAGTACGCGACCGAGCCGCCGTCGGCGGTGACTCCGCTGGTGGGCCAGCCGGCGGGTGGTGGGTGGACACTGCGGGTGAGCGACCTCGCCCCGTCACACGCCACCGCCGGGGTCCTGAGCGCCTGGCGGCTGGACATCGTCACGGGCACCTGACCGGCCTCCGAGCGCGCGTCACGGCCCCCTGACGCGCGCTCGAGCGGATGTCATAAGATCGTGACCGTGACCGCTCCCCACGGCATCAACCCCAACGTCCCCCACTCGGCCCGCGTCTACGACTACTGGCTGGGCGGCAAGGACAACTTCGAGGCGGATCGCCAGGTGGCCGAGCAGACCATGGCGGCGGTCCCGGGCGTACGCGAGAGCGCCAGGAACAACCGGGCCTTCCTCGGCCGGGCCGTGCGCCACCTCACTCAGCTGGGCGTCCGGCAGTTCCTCGATCTCGGCACGGGCATCCCGAGCCAGGGCAACACGCACGAGATCGCGCAGGCGGAGGCGCCGGACGCCCGCGTGGTGTACGTCGACAACGACCCCATCGTGATGACGCACGCCAGGGCGCTGCTGACCAGCAAGCCGGAGGGCAGGACGGCCTACATCGAGGCCGACGTACGCGACCCGCGCGCCATCGTCGAGCACCCCGAGGTGCTGGACACGCTCGACTTCACGCAGCCGATCGCGCTCATGATGGTCGCGATCCTCATGCACATCCCCGACGAGGACGACCCCGCCGGGCTGGTGCGGGCGTTCGCCGCGGCCGTGCCCTCGGGCAGCTACCTCGTGCTGAGCCACCTGACGCTGGACTTCGTGTCCAAGGAGACCGCCGACACCTACCTGACGGCCACGAGCCACCAGGCGATGCACAGGACGCCGCGGACGGGCGAGCAGATCGCGCGTTACTTCGACGGGTTCGACCTGGTCGAGCCCGGGCTCGTGCCGGCGCCGGAGTGGCGTGACACGCCGCTCTTCGCCGACGACCCCCCGACCTGGATGTACGCGGGGGTCGGCCGCAAGCGCTGACCTCCCCCGGATCAATGGCCTGGCGTCTGGTGAGCCTCCGCCGCGTGCTGCGAAAGGCGCCCGCTCCACTGCGCTGAGAGCGGACGCCTTTCGTGCAGCGGAGAAGGTCAGGCCGCGCTTTCCTCGGCCTCCCGGTGGAGCGCCTCAAGGTCGAACGCGCCCGACTTGACCGCTGCGGTGAACGCCTCCCAGTCGCGGCGCGGGACCTCCAGCACCTTGTCCGGGTTGTCGACGTGGATGACCTCCACGTGATCGTTGATCCGCTTGGCCGCGACGCGGCCGGCGTCTTGAGTCATGCCGTACTCCTTCCAGTGCACTGCGGAGTTTCCGCCCCTGCCCCTTCGCGGGAGGACAGGATCGGATGCGGGAAGCTTTCCATCCCGACCGGGGCACCGGCCACCCATGGGGGCGGGAGGTGGATGGAAAAACCCACTCGCGGACGTCAATCTCTTGGCCTCGGATGCAAGATTGACGCCCCTCGCCCCACAGGGCACTCGAAGTCTCGTGTGGTGCTGTTGCGCCGCAAGAGCTCTGTAAGCAAAAAGACAGTAGAGGTACGTAAGTTACTTATAAATCAGAGAACAGCACCACAAACGGGGGCATGTCATGAACTTGACTGCAGAGCGGCGGGCGCACGTATCGGAAATCCGGAGCGTCCGCATCACGTAGCGATCAAGGCGAAACGGTGGGCGGTCGCTCTCAGCGGGCGGCCGCTCGCCATTTCCGCGTGCAACGCATGGAGCCGGTCCTCGTACTCGTCGGCGGTGAAACCGGGGATCTGCCACGAGATGACGCGGAGATAGAGGACGAGCGCGCCGATGTCGTGGAACGTGACGGGACAGCTCGACTCCCGCCGCCAGGTGACGTCGAACCCGGTCCCGGTGAGCGCGGCGGTCGCGGTGGTGAGGTCCCAGCCGTGGTCCTCGTGCGGCGGGGCGCCCAGCGCCTGGTTGATCTCTTCCAGGTCGCGCCCTCCCACCTGCTGGGTGACGTACGTGCCGCCGGGAGCGAGGAGGCGGCGGATCTCCCCCGGTTCGTACGACTCGTGCCGGTTGACGATCAGCTCGAACGAGCCATCGGGAAACGAGGAGGTCGTCTCGGCCACTTCGACGCCCAGAGGCTCCAGTCGGCGCCGGGCTATCGGGACGTTGGGCGCGTACTCCTCGGTGGCGGCGGTGCGCGGCGGCAGCGGGGCCAGGGACGACAGCAGCTCGCCGCCTCCGGTGCCGAGGTCGAGCAGGGACGCCGCCTCCGGCAGGCGCTCGCGCACCAGCTCCTCGTAGTCCCACGGCAGGTCGTCGGCGGTGGTCATCCGGCCGCGGAACACGCCCCAGTCCCAGCCCTCGAACGACGTGGTCAGCGCCTCGCGCATCAGCTCCTCATAGCCCATGCCGCGATCATGCTCTGTGGGCGGTCCGCCCCGCACGCCCTTTTCCGTGGCGGGGCGGGGTGCTCTCGCGCAGGACGACGCGGGTCGGGAGCGGCACGTCCGGCGCCCCTTCGTCGTCGGAGAGCGCGAGGCGCATGGCGCTCAGGCCCGCCTCCTGCAGCGGCACGGCCACGGAGGTGAGGGCGGGCACGACGTCCAGCGCGGAGCCGATGTCGTCGAAGCCCGCCACCCCGATGTCCACCCCCGGGACGACCCCGGCGTCGCGGAAGGCCGCCATGGCGCCGATCGCCATCACGTCGTTGACCGCGAACACCGCCTCCACGTCCGCGAAGCCCCGCTCCACCAGCCTGCGTGCGGCGTCGTAGCCGCCCGCGCGGGTGAACGCGGTCTCGATCGCCACCGCCTCGACCACGCCGGACCCGGCCAACCCCGTGCGGAAGCCGTCGTGGCGCTCGCGCGAGGTGCGGATCTCGCCCGGCGCGTGGAAGACGGCGAAGCGCCGGTATCCCGCCTCCAGCAGCGCCCGGGCGAGGTCGCGGGCGCCGCCGTGGTCGTCGATCGTGACGGTGCTGAACGGCAGGTCCCGCTGGCTGATCAGCACGACCCGGCCGCCCGCCGTCCGGTACTCCTCCAGCTCCTCGATCAGCGCTTCCCTGGTCCCTGAGCCCGCGACGCGGGTGCCCGCGACGATGATGACGCGCGGCCGTTGCCCACGCAGAGTCCTGACGATCTCCAGCTCGCGCTCGGGCGACCCGTCGGCCACCGCCATGGTGACGATGAGCCGCGCCGCCTCCGCCGCCCGGGTGACCCCGGCGGCGATGGAGGAGAAGTAGGGGTCGGCCACGTCGCGGATCACCAGCGCGACGGTCCTGGTCGAGCCCTTCGCGATGGCCTGCGCCGACAGGTGCGGCTCGTAGTTGAGCTTGGCCGCCGCCGCGCGCACCCGGCTGACGTTCTCGGACCTGACGTTGCGCGAGCTGCCGTTGAGCGCGCGCGAGGCGGTCGCGACGGACACGCCCGCCTCCCGGGCGACGTCGTGGAGGGTGGGCGGGGTCTTGGGCCCGTCGGCCACGCCGGTCACCCTGCCACCACGGTCAGCGGGTCGCTCCTGGTCACGCCCGCCGCGTTCGCCAGCTCGGCCACGTACGTGTGCCCGCCCGCGCTCACCTGAAGAGCTCGGTTACGGGGTGTGGACGATGGGGTGGGCCACGTCGTGGGCACGCAGGTGGCCGCACATGCCCCACCGCTCGTGCGGCGGGCTCTCCATCAGGGCGGACCGGCGCAGGTGCGCGCCGTCGCCGCGCTCCAGGGCGTCGAGGATCTCGGCCGTGCGGCGCGTCTCCTGGGCGACCGTGTCCGCCCAGATCGACCGCCACGCCGCCGCCTTGGGACGCACGAGTGCGAGTGCGTGGTCGTAGAAGCGGTGGAGCGGGCCCAGGTCGCCCTCGGCGGCGGCGCCGGCGAGCCGGAGGAACCCCTCGACGGCCAGTTCCCGTCGCCTGCGCACCGCGTCCTCCTCCCCTTGGGAGGGGAGGGTGGCGGCCTCGCGGTAACGGTCCGGGTCGGCGACGATCTCCGGCGGGAACGTCATGACCGCGTCGCCGGCCTCGGGCAGGCCGGCGTTCGACATCACGACCACCACCTCCAGGTCCCCGCGGTTGACCGCGCGGTGGATGGTGCCGGGCGTGAACCACACGGTCGTGCCCGCGCTCAGCTCCGTCTCGCGCAGCCCGTTCACGTCGAGCGTCTGCAGCGTGCCGCGCCCGCCGACGACCACGTACGCCTCCGTGGAGGCCGTGTGCAGGTGCGGCGTGCCGCCCTCCAGCCCGTCGGCGCATGGGCTGCCGGAGTAGACCGACAGCCGGCTGACCGAGGTGCCTCCGGGGAAGGTCATGCCAGCGCCGCCCGCCCCTGCTTGGCCAGCAACTCGGTCCCTTCCTCGCCCCGGTCGCCGTCGGCGATCACGACCGCGTACCGGAACCGCAGCGACTCCCCGTCCGGCAGCTCCACCTCCTCGCTGAAGAACGGCGCCGGGCACAGGCACGCGAAGTCCTCGCTCCGCGCGAACCACTTCGGCGGGTGCTGGGGGTTCGAGGCGGCGTCGACCACGACGATCGTGGAGTGGTCGCCGGTCTCGTCGTGCCTGCCGCGGAAGCCGAACCACTCGGCGCGCGTGCCGCGCAGCTCGTCACCGCCCGCCCCGGCCGGCGACTGGATGATCCCGTTGGTGAACGACCTGGGCCCGCGCCAGAAGAGCCCGCCGTACCCGGCGTTCTCGCGGCCCTTCGTGGTCGGGGAGCCGAACGCGAGCGTGCCGCCCGACACGTTCGTCATCTCCGTGTCGAACACCAGCGCCCACGTCGCCTCGTCCAGCACCTGCGCGGCCAGCGACCGCCGCTCGGCGATGACCGGGGCGCCGGCCTGCGAGGTCCAGTCGAGCGTGTGCCCGAGCTCGGCCCGGTCGCCGGTGACCGACAGCGCGGTCATCTCGCGGTGGGTGGCGCTGCCGTTGTTCTCGAGCTGCACGTAGAACTTCCCGTGCACGTACGTCGGCCCGCCCCAGAAGTTGTGCTCCCCCACGTGCGGCAGCGACCAGGCGATGCCCTTGTGCCAGACGTGGTCGTGCGGCCTGAACAGCGACACCAGCCGGCCGCCGAGGGTGCGGATCGGGTGCAGGTACGGCTTGGGCGACTCCAGCACCGGCGTGTCGGGGCGGTAGACGTACGTGAACAGGTCGACGTCGCCCGCCGCGAGGGTCACCGAGCGGTCGAGCACGTGTGTGGCTTGCAGGGTCACGGGTTCCTCACCTTTTCCAAGGAGCGCCCGTGCCGTCCATGCGCAGGGCGAACGGGCTGTCAGCTGTGATCTGTCCGGCTCGTACCCGCTCGCCGGTGAAGGCGGAGGTGTAGAGCGCGGCGATGAACTCCATCGTCCGGCGGGCGTCCTCGGTGGTCACCGGAGGCGCCTCGCCCCGGTCGAGCGCGTCGAAGACGGCGGCGAGCCAGCCGTCGTGGCTGCTCGGCACGGTGCTGTGCCCCTGCGCCCACAGGTCCGACACCGCCTCCTGGCCCGGCGCCGGGGTCACGGTCCAGTCGTCGTCGGTGTAGCCGTACAGGTGCTCGACCTCGACGGTGGCGCGCTCGTAGTCGAAGCGGAGCTGGGAGGTCTGCCTCGGGGACACGACGGAGTTCACGATCGTGGCCACGGCGCCGTTCTCGAACGTCACCAGCGCCAGGGAGACGTCCTCGGTGTCCACCGGGCGCGCCTGGCGGGCGGCCACGGCCGTGACCTCGCGCCATGGGCCGAGGATCGAGAACAGCAGGTCGAACTGGTGGATGCCGTGCCCCATGGTCGGCCCGCCGCCCTCCGACTCCCACGTGCCGCGCCACGGGACCGCGTAGTATGCCTCGTCGCGGTACCACTGGGTGTTGCACGTGGCCAGCAGCGGACGGCCCAGCTCGCCGGCCTCCTGCAGGCGGCGCAGCCGCAGCGCGCCCGCCCCGAAGCGGTGCTGCAGGACGGTCGCGACGTGCGCCGTCGAGTGGCGCTCCGCCTCGATCAATGCGTCGAACTCGGCGAGTGAGAGCGTCGGCGGCTTCTCGACCAGCGCCGTGACCCCGGCCTCCAGGCACGCGATGGCCAGCGGGGTGTGCAGCTGGGGCGGCGTGCACAGGTGGACGAGGTCGACCTCCTCGGCCCGCAGCAGGTCATCCAGGCTCGCGTGGGTGCTCGTCACGTCGTACTTCTCGGCGAACGCCGTCACCCGGTCGGCGTCCACGTCGGCCACCGCCACGAGCTCCGCCCGCCCGGACCCGAGGACGGCCTGGGCGTGCGCATGGGCGATCGCACCGGTTCCGACGATCGCGGCCCGGTAGATCCGTTCTGTCAAGATGGTGCTCCTATATGGGGGAATGTCAGGCGCCGTCGATCTCGGTCTGCGACTCGTCCGGGAAAGCGCATTCCAGGAAAACGTATTCCGCAGGTTTGCACGGCCGTCACGCGGGCGTCAAGAGCGTGGCTTCCGGACCAGCGGAGTCGTGATCTTGCCGGGTGTGGGGGCGCACGGCTCCGTCATCCCGTGCGTGTCGTGCGGCTTTCCCAGGCCCAGGCCACGATCTCGACCCGGTTACGTAGCGCCAGCTTGGCCATGATGCACGACACGTGCCCCTTGACCGTGCTCAGCGAGATGAACAGCTCGTCGGCGATCTGCTGGTTGGTGCGTCCTCTGGCGACCGCCCGGACGACCTCGAGCTCGCGCGCGGTCAAGGGCTGCGCGGGCACGCGGACCTTGTGCCGGGCTCCGCGGTCGGCGAGGTGGCGCATCAGCCGCAGCGTGATCGACGGCGAGATGAGCGCTTCCCCCGCGTACGCGGCCCGCACCGCCTCGACCAGCAGGCTCGGACCCGCGTCCTTCAGCACGAACCCGGCCGCGCCACCGCGCAGCGCGCCGTAGACGTACTCGTCCAGGTCGAAGGTGGTGACCATGACCACCCGAGGTGGGGCGTCGGCCAGTGCGCGGGCGACCTGGATCCCGTCGAGTCGGGGCATCTGGACGTCCACGAGGCACACGTCCGGGCGTGTCCTGCGGGCCTGCTCGATCGCCTCGACACCGTCGCACGCCTCGGCGACCACGGTGATGTCGGGCTGGTCCTCGAGAATGATCCGCAGGCTGGCCCGGATCATCGCCTGGTCGTCGGCGAGCAGCACCCGGATGGTCATCGACGTTCGCGGGTGGGGACGGTGGCGCGGACGCGCCAGCCGGAGCCGGGGCGGGGGCCGGCGGTCAGGGTGCCGCCGAGGGCTTCGAGGCGTTCGCGCATCCCGACCAGGCCGTACCCGGCACGGCGGTAGCAGCGGGCGGCCACCTGCGGGGCGTCGTCCTCAACCTCGACCGTGACGGCCTCCTCGTCCTGAGTGATGCCGACCGTGACCGCGCGGGCGTGCCGCGCGTGCCGCAAGACGTTGGTCAGCGACTCCCGTACGACCCGGTACACGGTGCTGCTCACCTCGGGCGGCCAGCTGGACGGCTCGGCCGCCAGCCGCAGCTGCGCCCGGCGGCCGTGGCCCTCGAAGCCCTCGATCAACTCGCCGAGCCGTTCGTGGCCCGCTGAGTCGGGAGCGGTGTCGCGCAGGAGGCCGACCACGCGACGGGTGGCGGCCAGGGCCTCGGAGCTCGCCGTCTCGATGTCGGCCAGGGAGCCGGCCGTCCTCTCCGGATGTTTGGCGGTGACGAGCCGGGCGGCCTGGGCCTGGAGCACGACGCTGGTGATGTGGTGTGCCACGACGTCGTGGAGCTCCCTGGCCAGCTCGAGGCGCTCGGCACGCCGTACCCGCTCGGCGACGGAACGGCGGCGGGCGGCGAGGAGCCGGGGGCCGAGCCCGATCTGCAGGGCGGCGAGCCAGGCCAGGCCGGCGAGCACCGGCACGGGCGAGCCGGGGTTGGCGAGCAGGCCGCCCGCCACCACGGCCAGTCCCGCGGCGGCGACGGCGCAGGCCGTGCGGGCGGGCAAAGTTCTGACCGCGGAACCGACGAGCACCGCCAGGGCCAGGGACGTGGCGGGGCCGGGTTCGGCGGGCAGGTGGACGATGAGGGTGGCGAGGATGGCGAGCGCCGCCGCGATCAGGCCCGCGACGGCGGTCCACAGCCGGTTGCGGTGGCGCACCACGGCGAGCACGGACACCGACGCGCCGGCGACCGCACCGAACAGCCAGTAGCCGCCGCCCCAGCTGCCGGCGACCCGGTACGCCTGGAAGGCGACGGCCACCGCGAACACGACGCCGAGCCCGGCATCGGCCGCCACCTTGAGCCGAACGGGAACACCCACGGCGTCCAGGCTAGAAGAGGGAGCCCGCGGGCTTGTACCGGCCGAAAGTACTGTTCCGTCCCCTGCTTTCCGCCGATGTGGGAGCGCGTCGGGGTCCGCAGGATGAGGCCCCATGTCACACGAAGTTCGTCAACCACGCCATCGGATCGCGGCGCTGGACGTGATCCGCGGGTTCGCGTTGTGCGGGATCCTGCTGGCCAACGTTCAGCCGATCGCCAGCATGGGCGGGCCGCCCGTGTCGGAAGCCCAGCCGAGCCCCGCGGACATCTGGCTGGGCCTGCTCGTCGAGCAGCGCTTCTTTCCGATCTTCTCGCTGCTGTTCGGCATCGGGTTCTCGCTGCTGCTGAAATCGGCCGGCGAGCGAACCGCCCGGCCTCGGCTGCTGCTGTCGCGCAGACTGCTGGCGCTGCTCGCGATAGGGCTGGCGCACCATTTCCTGCTCTGGGAAGGCGACATCCTGGTGGTCTACGCCGTCGTCGGGCTGGTGGTGCTGCTGCCCTCGACCTGGTTGCCGCGCTGGGCCGTCGCGGGGCTCGCCGCAGTCCTCATCGCGACACCGCTGGTCCTCGGCAGCAACGGTTTCCCACTGGTGCCTGGGCTGTTCCTGCTGGGCTCGGCGCTGACCCGGTACGGGGTGATCGACCGGATGGAGCGCTCCGTCCGCGTTCCGGCGGCACTGGGCCTGGTCCTCACGGCGGGGGCCGTGCCCGCCGTGTGGCTGCAGATCGAGACAGAGATCGGCGACGAGACCTTCAGCTCCTGGTTCGGCCTCGCGGGAACGCTGATTGCGGGCGTCTATGTGTGCCTCCTGCTGCTCCTGCTCAGAACGCCGCTCCGACCGGCGCTGCAGAAGGTTTTCGCGCCGCTGGGCCGGATGGCGCTGACCAACTACCTGACCGCCAGCGTGTTCGTGCTGGTGGCCGCCCGGATGGTGGGCGGGTTGCCACAGGAGTGGTCCACGGCCACGGTCCTGGTGATCGCTGGTGTCATCCTCCTTGTCCAGTGGGTGTGGTCCACGCTCTGGCTCAACCGCTACCTCCAGGGGCCGATCGAGTGGCTGTGGCGGTGGGCCACCTTGGCCCGCCGCCCGGCCTTGCGCGCATAGTGACGGCGGAGGTCGGCTGGGGTTGGGGGCGTCACTCTCGGGTGCGGGTGCTCTCGCGGACGACCAGCCGCCCTTCGAGGGTGAGGCGCTTGCCCGTGCCCGCCTTTTGCAGCGCGAAGCGGATCGCCTCCGCCCCCGCCTGTGCCAGCGGGAGCGCCACGGTGGTCAATCGCGGCGTCACATCCCCGGCGAGCGGAATGTCGTCGATCCCCGTCACGGAAACGTCGCCGGGCACCGCCACACCGGCCGCGCGGAAAGCCGACATCGCACCGATGGCGACCATGTCGTTGACCGCGAGAACCGCTTCCGCACCGCCCATTCCGTCCTCGGCCAGCCGTCGCGCCGCGTCGAATCCGCCCTGGCGGCTGACCTCGCAACAAACGATCCGGATATCCCGCTCGGCCAGCCCGCCGACCCGCAGTCCCGCCACGAAACCGGCCGTTCGAAGGGCCAGGTTGCGCAGTTCCCTGACGCCGCCGAATATCGTCACCCGCCGGTGCCCGGTTTCCGCGACAAAGGCGCCGGCCGAGCACCCGGCGGCGTAATCGTCGAACCCGATCGAATCGAAACTCATGTCCGTCTCGCCGACGATGACGACCCGGCCGCCTTCGCGTTCGTAGGAGTCGAGCTCCTTCAGCAGCCGCCCGTCGAACGCGTTCGCCATGAAACGGCTGGAGGTCAGCACGAGCGCGCGCGGCCGAAGCGCGCGAAGCAGCCGTACGGTCTCCAACTGCCGCTCGGAGGCCGCCATCGTGGACGAGACGGTGACGAAGGCGCCCGCCGTACGCGCTTGGCGTTCCATCGCCGCCACGACCATCGCGATGGACGGCGTCGTGAGGTCGTCCGCGATGAGCGCGATCGAGTCGCTCGCCCGCCGCATCGCCCTGGCCGAGGCGTCCACCGTGTAGCGCAGGGCCGCCGCGGCGGCCAGCACGCGGGCCTCGTGCTCGGGCGCGACCTTCCGCGTGCTGCCGCCCAGGACCCTGGAGGCGGTGGAGACCGAGACGCCGGCCGCCGCGGCGACGTCGTGCAGCGTGACCGTGGGCCTCGCCGCATGGGGCATCCGCAGGGTCCTTTCCAAAGAAGGGGCCGGCCCGCGAACCGGGCGGGTTTAGAAGCGTACCCGGACGCCGATCCGCACCCTTGGACGGCGAACCGCAAACATGATCTATGTCATATGGAACAGGTGACACAGCGGACTTACCGGCCAAACGGGTTTGGCATCACGCTACGGCCATGACTTCTCCCCGATTCAGGATGCCGGCGTCAGCCGTGGGCCGCGTCAGGCGGCTGGCGGTCGCGGCCGGCGCGGGCGCGCTGCTCGCGGCAGGGCTGCTGGCCGCGCCCACGACCGCCCAGGCAGCGGACGGGCTCGACCGCCAGGCGCTGCGGCAGTCGCTGGACGCCGTGCACGAGGCCGGCATGTACGGCATCTACTCGGAAGTGCGCGATGCGGCCCAGACGTGGAAGGGCGCGTCCGGCGTGGCCGATGTGGACACGCGCCGCCCCGTACGGCCAGACATGGTGCACCGGGTGGGCAGCATCAGCAAGACGTTCACCGCCGTCGCCATCCTCCAGCAGGTCGAACGCGGCGCCGTCGAACTGGACGCCCCGATCGGCCGCTACCTGCCCGACCTCGTCCCCGGCGAGCGCGGTCAGCGGATCACCGTACGGATGCTGCTCAACCACACCAGCCACATCGCCGACTACATCGGCCCGGCGTTCCCCTCGCTGCTGGAAGGCTCGCCCAAGAGCCTGGACGACAACCGCTTCCGCACGTTCGCCCCGGAAGAGCTGGTCAAGCTGGGCCTGGCCGCGACCCCGACCGGTGAGCCGGGGGCGGCGCCCGGCTCGTACTCGAACACCAACTACGTCATCGCGGGCCTGCTACTGAAGAAGGTGACGGGCACGGACGCCGAGAAGTACATCACCCGCAACGTCATCCGCAAGGCCGGCCTGCGCCACACGTCCTTCCCGCGCACGCCGCTCATCCCGGGCCCGCACTCCAAGGCGTACGAGTCGATGTACGGCTGGATCGACCCGCCGCGTGACTACAGCGTCTACAACATGTCGTGGGCGAGCACGGCGGGCGCGGTCGTGTCCACGATGGACGACCTCAACCGCTTCTACCGGGCGCTGCTGCGGGGCGAACTGGTCGGCGCGGCGCAGGTCGCCGAGATGCAGAAGACGGTGCCGGTGCTGGTGGGCGGCGCTTCGCTCGCGTACGGGCTCGGGCTCTACTCCGCCGACCTGCCGTGCGGCCGCTTCTGGGGGCACGACGGTGGCGTGTTCGGGATGGGCACGCAGTCGCTGTCCAGCCCGGACGGCAATCGCCAGCTGTCGTTCGGGATCAACCTCATGAAGTACCAGAAGATCGACGAGAACGGCCAGATCGTGCCGAGCCCGATCGACTACGCCCTGGTCGATCACGTGGTCGTGGCCCTGTGCGGCGACACGGCGGCCCAGGCGAAGGCGTCGCGGCCGCAGGTACTCCCGCTCCCCGCGGACACGCTCTCAGCCGCGGTCCGGTGATCGCCTGGCAAGTGTGTCACCGATCACTTCGCGAGTGCGGATTTGTCCACAGATGATCGCGCCGAGTCTCCGTAATGTCCG
Source organism: Nonomuraea sp. NPDC049400 (assembly GCF_044466425.1). Classification (NCBI taxonomy): domain Bacteria; kingdom Bacillati; phylum Actinomycetota; class Actinomycetes; order Streptosporangiales; family Streptosporangiaceae; genus Nonomuraea; species Nonomuraea sp. NPDC049400. The sequence continues at coordinate 139,203 of NZ_JBITMP010000002.1, read as the reverse complement.
TGCTGCCGGGCCAACCGGCGCACTGACAACGGGGAGGAAACCCAATGCGCAAGACCCTTGCGATCATCGCTCTCGCCGGCTCGACGGCCGTCACCGGCATCGCCATGACCCCTGCGGCTCAGGCCACCACGCAGTCCACCACGACTGTCAAGTGGGGCAAGTTCTTCTCCAGCGACCACAAGGCGTACACGTTCGGCAAGACGTGGAAGGCCGGCGGCAAGGTCTTCACGAAGTGGTACGGCGTGGACAAGGTCGGCGGCAAGAAGGGCTGGGTGTGGTTCGAGTACTACCAGAACGGCGACTGGCACAAGTTCAACCGCTCGTTCGACGGCAAGGTGACCGAGGGCTGGCACGGCAAGGGGATCACGAAGGTCTACACGTTCACCTGCTGGGCCGGCAAGTTCGACAACTGCGGCCGTAAGTACCGCATCATCTGAGACCGGCCGTCGCGCGGCCCGGCGCACATCACGCGCCGGGCCGCCGTACGACGCGGAGCATCCGTCGAGGCGCCGGACACCTGTCCCGCATTTAGATCTTGCCAGCCTCCTCCCCCGGTGTTACCTCTTGCGGGTGCGTGCAATCCGCGCACCCCTGAGACGCAGGAGGCACACTTGTCCTGGTTACGCAGCACTCTCCTGGCCGCCGCGCTCGTCGCGTCGGCCTTACCCCTCGCGGGGCCGGCCCGGGGCGAGCCCGGCAGGCAGGCCCCGGTCCACGACTTCCAGGCCGAAGAGCACGGCAAGCCCGACGTGGACAACCGGCAGGGCAGGGTGGCGCCGCCCGCCGGAGTGAACGCCCGCACCGCCGGGCAGAAGGCCGAGATCCGTTGGAACGCTCTCGGCACCCCCGCCGCCATCACCAGCGCGGAGCCTCTGGCCGAGGGCCTCGGTGAAGATCCCGAGCAGGCCGCCCGCACGTACCTCAAGAACAACCAGACCGCCTTCGGCCTGTCCGCGGAGGCGGTGGACGCGCTGGAGCGGGTCGCGGTCAACCCCATCGGCGCAGGTCACGCCGTGCTGCTGCGCCAGCGCTTCGGCGGCCTGCCGGCCGGCGTGGACGGGCTCGTCGCCGTCGGCGTGGCGAACGGCCAGGTCAGGCACGTCACCTCCTCACTCTCCAGGGAGACCGAGGCGCCCCCGGCAGCGACCGTCACCGCGCAGCAGGCGCTGGAGATCGCGGCCAGGGACGGCGGCATCGACCTGGCCAAGGCGACCACCAAGCAGGCCACGCCGGTGGCGGTGCCCGCTCCCGACGGGGTGCACAGCGCGTACCAGGTGGTCCTGATCGGCGGCTCGCAGGGCGAGGCCGCCGGGTTCACCACGCACGTGGACGCCGTCAGCGGCGCCATCCTGGTACGCGAGAACCTGGTCGACCACTTCGAGCCCGAGAACCCGCACTGGGCGGCCTTCCCGGCGAACCCGCGCGACGACTACTCCTCCCACGACACCCGCCAGACCTGGTGCTTCACGGCCGGCCCCGGCTGCGACTTCGTGACCGGCGGCGACCCGGGGACCGGCAAGGCGTGGGACGTCGACCACGCCACGAACGAGCCGACGAACACCAGCTCCGGCAACGCGACCAAGACGACCGAGAACCGGGCGAGCGGCGACCCGTTCACCGTCGGGACGCGCACCAACGTGCTCACGCCCAGCAGGAACTACGTCTACCCGTGGCGGAACACCTGGTACGAGGCGAAGTGCGACCCCGCGGTGTTCGACCAGAGCGGCGAGGCCGACCTCGAGGCCGCCATGGCCAACCTGAACGCCATGCACAACCGCATGCACGACTGGTCCTACCGGCTCGGCTTCACCGAGACCGCCTGGAACATGCAGGCCGACAACGGCTCGCGCGGCGGCCTCGGCAACGACCCCGAGCAGGGCAACGCGCAGGCCGGCGCCCGCGTCCTGTCCGTGCGCGACAACGCCAACCAGATCACCGGGCCCGACGGCGTCGCGCCGATCACGAACATGTACCTGTGGCAGCCCATCGCCGGCTCGTTCTACTCGCCGTGCGTGGACGGCGACTACGACATGTCGGTCATCGGCCACGAGTACACGCACGCCATCTCCGGCCGCATGGTCGGCGGCCCGAACGCCGGCTGGAGCGGCGCCCAGGCCGGGGCCATGAACGAGAGCACGTCGGACCTGTTCGCGATGGAGCACCTCTTCGAGTACGGCTTCCGCCCCTCGGGCCTGACCCCGTACGTGACCGGCGGCTACGTGACGGGCGACAAGGCGCGCGGCATCAGGAACTACGACATGTCGAAGTCCCCGCTGAACTACAGCGACGTCGCCTACGACATCGTCGGCCAGCAGGTGCACGCGGACGGCGAGATCTGGTCGGCCACGCAGTTCGACGTGCGGGCGGCGTTCGTCAAGCGGTACGGCGACGGCACCGCCAGGCAGCAACGCGCCTGCGCGGACGGCCAGACGCCGGTCGAGCGGTGCCCGGGCAACCGGCGCTGGGCGCAGCTGTCGTTCGACGCCCTGCTGCTGATGGCCTCGGGCGCGGTCAGCTACGTCGACCACCGGGACGCGCTGCTGGCGGCGGACGCGATCCGCTTCGGCGGCAAGAACCAGGACATCATGTGGCGCGCGTTCGCCGAGCACGGCCTGGGCAAGGGCGCCGCGAGCAACGGCTCGAACGACGCCGACCCGACGCCCAGCTTCGTCAACCCCGCAGGCAAGAACGGCTCGCTGCAGCTCAAGCCGCTGGGCGAGGCGAAGGGCGCGGCGCTGCGGCTGTACGTGGGCGACTACGAGGGCCGCGTGGTGCCGGTCGCCGACACCGACCCGGCGACGCCGCTGGGCGACACGGTGGAGATGACGCCTGGCGTGTACTCCTTCGTGGTGACGGGCAACGGGTTCGGGCACACGCGGCTGAAGTACGCCGTGGTGGGCGGCGTGACATTGCCGCTCCCGCTGCCGCTGACCCGCAACCTCGCCTCGGCGGCGGGCGGCGCGGCGGCCACGGGCGACGGCGTCAACCAGGCCAAGCTGATCGACGAGACCGAGGCCACGAACTGGGCCTCGCTCACCGGCGCACCCGCCGGCAAGTCGGTCGTCGTGGACCTGGCGGGCGACGCGCCGGTCACGGTGCGGCGGGTGCAGGTGAGCGCGATGCTCCGGCCCAACATCGGCGACACCGCCGACCCGGGCGGGCAGAACCGCTTCTCCAGCCTCCGCGCGTTCGAGGTGCTGGCCTGCAGCTCCGGCTGCGCGGACCCGGCGAACTTCACGAAGATCTACACCAGTCCTGCGGACGCCTTCGACGCCGGTCTGCCGCGCCCGCGGGGCGCGGACATGGTCATCAAGTCGTTCGGGGTGCGGCCCGCCACCGCCACGCATCTGATGTTGCAGGTGGTCAGCACGCAGTGCACCGGCAATCCGCGGTACGCCGGTGAGCAGGACAAGGATCCGAACTCCGCGACGGACTGCGCCACGGCCAGCCCGCTGCGGGACCAGGTGAGGGCGGCCGAGTTCCAGGCGTTCTCGCACTGACATTCCAGCTCTGCGGCCCGCGCTGTTGGGGCGCGGGCCGCACGCATGCTTGCTCCCAGATAGTTAGACATCGTACTATCCGATGAAGATTTAGTTAGATATCGAACTATATGGAGCAGACAATGCGTACTTTGATCCGTAACGTCCGCGTCTTCGACGGCGAGCGGACCGTGCCCGCCGCCGACGTGCTGATCGACGGCGGCAGCATCGGCGAGCCGGGCATCGCTCCCGTGGACGTCGAGGTGGACGGCGCCGGGAAGACCCTGCTGCCGGGCCTGATCGACGCCCACACGCACGCCTTCGACGGCGATCTGGAGGAGGCGCTGAAGTTCGGCGTCACCACCGAGCTCGACATGAACAACTTGCCGCCCGTCCTGGCCGCCCAGCGCCGGCTGGCCGCCGAGCGCGACGACGTGGCCGACATCCGCAGCTCCAGCATGATCGCCACCGCCCCGCACGGGCATCCGACCCAGATCATGACCGCGGACGTGCTCAAGGCCCTCGGCACGGACCACACGCTCGACACGGTCGCCGACTCGGGCCAGGCCAAGGCGTTCGTCGAGGCGCGGCTGGCGGAGGGCGTCGACTACCTCAAGATCGCCATCGACGACGGCGGCTCGTCCGGGATGCGGCTCCCCGCGCTCAGCCCGTCGCTCGCCGCCACGCTGGTCGAGGCGGGCCATGCCGCCGGGCTGCGGGTCATCGCGCACACGGTGACCGCGAGAGAGGCGATCATCGCCCTGGACGCGGGCGCCGACGGGCTGGCGCACCTGTACTCCGACGTGGACCAGGACCAGGCCGGGGAGATGGCCGCCAGGGTCGCCTCGTACGACGCGTTCGTGATCAGCACGATCACCTACATCGAGGCCGTCACCGGCGACCCGAACGACCAGGAGCTCCTGCGGGACCCGCGGGTCGCGGGCCGGATGTCGGATCGCGCGAAGGGCACTTTCGGCCGGGAGTGGGCGGACATCCCCATGCACTCACAGGGTGTGCTGAACGCATCCCACTCAGCCGCGGCCCTGCTCCGGGCGGGCGTGCCGGTGCCGGCGGGCACGGACGCCACCCCGTTCGGACCGGTGCACGGGGCGGGCCTGCACCACGAGCTCCTGCTCCTGACGGAGGCCGGCTGGACCCCGGAACAGGCCCTGGCGGCGGCGACCAGCATCCCGGCACGCTGCTTCGGCCTCGCCGACCGGGGCAGGATCGCGCCCGGACTCCGCGCCGACCTGCTCCTGGTGAACGGCGACCCGACCACGGACATCACGGCCACCCGGGCCATCGCGGACGTGTGGCGGGGCGGCGTACGCCGTAGCGCCGGCCGGCCGATTGCCTTGGCCTGATTCTTTCGTATAGTGGCTTCCCGGCCACTCGTGGAGGCTCTGAGCGCCCGCAATAATTGCAAGCGCCGCATAACGGCGAACGCATTGCAATTGGGGGTTTGGACATGCCTATCGGGCTTCTCGCCCTGGCACTGGGCGGCTTCGGCATCGGGCTCACGGAGTTCGGGATCATCGGGCTGCTGCCGGAGGTGGCGGCGGATTTCGGGGTCAGCGAGCCGGTGGCCGGGTATCTGGTCTCGGGTTACGCGCTGAGCGTGGCGGTCGGCGCCATCGCGCTGACCGCGGCGATCGCCCGGTTCGACCGCAAGAAGGTGCTGCTCGCGCTGATGGTGCTGTTCATCGCGGGCAACCTGATCTCCGCGATCGCGCCGGTCTACCCGGTGCTGATGGCAGGGCGGGTCGTCGCGGCGCTGTGCCATGGCGCGTTCTTCGGCGTCGGCTCGGTGGTCGCGGCGGACATGGTGGCGCCGAACCGGCGAGCCGGGGCCATCGCGTTGATGTTCGCCGGGCTGACCGCGGCCAACGTTCTCGGGGTTCCGCTGGGCACGCTGCTCGGCCAGCAGCTCGGCTGGCGCTCGACGTTCTGGGCGATCACGGTCATCGGCGTCGTCGCGCTGGCCGGGATCCGGCTGCTGGTGCCGCCGACGCCGGCGCCTGCCGAGACGAGCCTGCGCGGCGAGCTCGGCGTGTTCCGCCGGCCACAGGTGTGGGTCTCCGCCGCGGTCACCGTGCTGGCCTTCGGCGGCATGTTCGGCGCGTTCACCTACATCGCGTTCACGCTCACCGAGGTCAGCGGGTTCGCCACCACCACGGTGCCCTGGCTGCTGGTGCTGTTCGGGGTGGGCACGTTCGCAGGCAACTTCGCCGGCGGCAAGTTCGCGGACCGCGCCCTGAACACGTCGTTGGCCGTGATCCTGGCACTGCTCACCGTGGTGCTCGCGGTGTTCGCGCTGACGGCGCAGAGCAAGGCCATGACGATCGTCTCGCTGATGCTGATGGGCGCGGTCGGCCTCGCCACCGCACCTGGGCTGCAGCTGCGGATCATGGGGTACGCCCAGGACGCGCCCACGATGGCCTCCGGCGCCAACATAGCGGCCTTCAACATCGGCAACGCGCTCGGCGCCTGGCTGGGCGGGCTCGCCCTCGGCGCCGGGCTCGGCTTCGTCTCACCGCTCTGGGCCGGCGCGGGCGTCACCGCCGCCGGGCTCGTCGTCCTGCTGGCCGGCTCGGTACGGCCACGCCGCCACGTCCCGGACGGGACCGACCCGATCCGAACACCCGCACCAGCCGCTTCCCACACACGCGGCTAGCTCCCGCACGTCTTCGCTCTGGGCGCGGCTGCTATGCTGCCGCCTCGAATCGACATACCTCGAATCGAGATAGGAGCTCCGGAATGGCCTATACCGAGGAGTGGGTGACGTCGCGGGCGCGGATCGCCTACGAGCAGGGACAGGCGTCGTTCACCGTCCGGCCCGAGCGCTCCGCGCTGCTGGTCATCGACATGCAGGACGAGTTCGTACGGCCCGGCTGGAGCCCGTACTGGGTGCCGGCCGCCACCCGGATGGCCCCCCGGCTGCGCCGGCTCGTCGACCACTGCCGAGACGCCGGCGTCCCGGTGATCTGGACCATCTTCGACGACACCCACCTCGGGCTGGACCGCCCCCACGCCCTTCGCTTCCTTCCGCACGCCGACACCGACTGGCACAGGCCGGGCCCGGCGACGGCCTGGGAGCCCATGGGATACCGCGACGACGAGATCCTGATCCGCAAGCCTTCCTACGGCGCGTTCCACGACACCCCGCTCGACACCATCCTGCGCAACCTGGGCCGCGACACCGTCATCGTCACCGGCACGCTGACCAACTACTGCTGCGGCACCACCGCACGGCAGGCGTACGAGCGCGGTTACCAGGTCGTGTTCGGCTCGGACGTCACCGCCACCGACGACGAATCCCGCCAGGAACCCGAGCTCGCGGTCCTGCGCAAGGGCTTCGCGCTGGTTCTGCGGGCCGAGGAGATCGCCGACCGACTCTCCGGACCGGAGTCAAAACCCTAATTCCCTACCAATTAGATTGACTATTAAGCGTGGGCGATCTACGTTTGTGGTGTGACGACCACGGCTCTGACCATCCGGGGTCACGTGGACTTCTGCCGCGTGGCCAGCGCGCTGTGTCCGTCCTTCCGACCGCAGGCCAATCCTCTTACGGAAGGACAATCCCATGTCATCCCTGTCCATCGTCCCTGTCGCCGGTCGCATAGGCGCCGAGATCTCCGGTGTGCGGCTCGGCGGCGATCTGCCCGCTGACGTCGTCGCGGAGATCCGCCTGGCGCTGCTGGGCCACAAAGTGATCTTCTTCCGCGGCCAGGATCATCTGGACGAGCAGCGCCAGGTGGCCTTCGCCCGGCTGCTCGGCGAGCCGACCGCCGCACATCCGACCGTGCCCTCGCTCAACGGCAACGACCACATCCTCGACCTCGACTACAGCAACGGCCACAAGGTGGATCGCTGGCACACCGACGTGACGTTCGTGGACCGGCCGCCGCTGGCCTCGGTGCTGCGGGCCGTCACCGTTCCCGCCGCCGGTGGTGACACGCTCTGGGCCAACACCGTGAGCGTGTACGAGCACCTGCCCGCCGAGCTGCGGGACCTGCTCGACCGGCTGCGCGCCGTGCACACCAACCAGTACGACTACGCCCGCGTCGCCGCCTCCGCGGATCCCGAGCGGGCCCGGGAGTACGCCAAGGTGTTCGCCTCCACGGTGTTCGAGACCGAGCACCCCGTGGTGCGCGTGCATCCGGAGACCGGCGAACGGTCGATTCTGCTCGGCGACTTCGCCATGCGGCTGGTGGGGCTGCCGGCGCACACGTCCGCCTCGCTCATCCGGCTGGTCCAGGAGCACGTCACGGAGGTGGAGAACACGGTGCGCTGGCGGTGGGCGCCCGGCGACGTGGCCGTGTGGGACAACCGGGCGACCCAGCACCGCGTGGTGCACGACTTCGGCGACCGGCCACGGCGGCTGCACCGGGTCACCATCGCCGGGGATGTGCCGGTGGGGGTGGACGGCCGCCCCAGCGTCGTGCTGAAGGGCGACGCGGCAGCCTACTCCCCCATCGCCGCCTGACCTGACCCTCTGCGCAAGGCCCCGGCCCCGACGACGTGGCCGGGGCCACACACATGTCCGCGCTCACTCATGCGCGTGAATGCCGGGGGCGACGGTCCACGTGGTCGTTGTCAGTGACATGACCACGTGGTGAGCAACGGGAAACGGCCGCCCGGCGATGCGCCGGGCGGCCGTCAGCGTTCTCAGGGACTTCAGGGATAAGCGAAGAAGCGGCCGAAGCGGCCCTGGTGGTAGATGAGGGGACGGCCTGGACTGTGCACCCTGGCATCGGCGACCAGGCCCACGACCAGGATGTGGTCGCCGACGTCCACCGTGTCGTGCGGGAGGCAGATCAGGTGAGCGGAGACGTCCTTCAGCAGGGGCGCGCCGAGAGGTCCTGGACGCCAGCGGGTGGGCTCGGCGAACCGGTCGACGTCCTTGCGTGCGAACCTGACCGCCAGGTCGGCCTGGTCGCTGGCCAGGACGTTGACGGCGAAGTGGTCCGCGGAGCGCATCGCGGGCCAGGTGGTGGAGGACCGGTCGACGTAGAAGGAGACCAGGGGTGGGTCCAGGCTGACGGAGGAGAAGGACGTGGCGGTGAGCCCGGTGGGGATGCCGTCGGTCTGGGCGGTGATGATGACGACCCCGGCGGCGTGGACGGCCAGCGCCTGCCGGAACCCGTCGGCGTCCACGGGACTGCCTGAAACCGCCGCCACGGCCCGCTGCGATTCCGTCAGGGATCGGCCCGCGGTCGCCGCGGTCGCCCGTGGAGGCGGCGCCAACCGGGCCTCCGGGGACCGCGCGGGTGCCAACCGGCCCTCCGCCGCGAAGCGCGAGTGCCGTGCCTCCTTGGCTCGCCGGGCCTCACGAGCGGCCACGGTCTCCGTCATGAAAGCGCCCCTTCCTTGAGCGCGGCGGCCACCTGCGGCGCCACCCGATCGGCCCATCCGTCCAGCACCTCCGCCGGCTGCGGAATCTGCGACTCCAGCACCGCCAGTCCCGGGGTGGGCACGAAGGCTCCCAGTTCCACCAGCAGCGGCCGCAGGTGCACCTCCACCGCCAGCGAATGCTTGGCGTCCCCCATGACCAGCAGCGGCAGCGCCGCCTTGCCCGCCAGCGCGTCCGGCGGCAGGCGGTCGAGGAACGACTTCAGCAGACCGGTATAGGTGCCCTTGTAGGTCGGGCCGGCCACCACGAGCACGCTCGCCCCGCTCACCAACTCCAGCGCCGCGCCCACGTCGGGGTGCTTGCCGGGCGAGAGCAGGTGGGGCCCGAGCCCCGACAGGTCCACGACCGCGTACGCCCCCGGCGAGGCCCCGAGGCGCCCGCCGACCGCCTGGGCGGCCGAGGCGGCGACGGCGAGCGTGCGGGAGCCCGCCCGGGGGTTGCCGACCAGCGTCACGATGCTCATCGCGCCACCGCCACTTCTTCACGCCGGGCGGCGGCGTACCGGGACGGGGGTCTGGGCAGGCCGTAGTTCTCGCGGAGGGTGCGGCCCTCGTAGTCGTGCCGGAACAGGCCCCTGAGCTGCAGCTCCGGCACCACGTGAGCCACGAAGTCGCTCAGCCCGCCGGGCAGGATCGGCGGCATGATGTTGAACCCGTCGGCCGCCCCGGCGAAGAACCACTCCTGGAGCTGGTCGGCGATCTGATCGGGGGTCCCGGCGACGACGCGGTGGCCGCGGCCGCCGGCGAGGCGGCCGAGGAGCTGCCGCACCGTGAGGTGTTCGCGCCTGGCCAGGTCCAGGACGAGCTTGCGCCGGCTCTGCGCGCCCTCCGTCTCGACGGGTACCTCGGGCAGAGGCTGGTCCAGCGCGTCCTCGGTCAGTTCGATGCCGGTCATGGTGGAGAGCTGTGCCAGCCCGTACGCGGGGATGATGAGATCCTCCAGTTCCTTCTCCAGCCGCAACGCCTCGCGCTCGGTCGAGCCGATGATCGGCGAGATGCCCGGCAGGACGAGCACGTCCTCGTGCCGCCGGCCGTAGGCCGCCAGGCGGCGCTTCAGGTCGGCGTAGAACTCCTGCCCCTCCTGCAGGGTCTGCTGAGCGGTGAAGACGGCCTCGGCGTGGCGGGCGGCGAACTCCTTGCCGTCCTCCGACGACCCCGCCTGGACCAGGAGCGGGTGGCCCTGGGGTGGGCGGGAGGTGTTGAGCGGCCCGTCGACCGCGAAGTGCTCGCCGGCGTGCTCGATCGCGTGGATCTTGCCGGTGTCGGCGTAGCGGCCGCCGGCGCGGTCGCGCAGGATCGCGTCGTCCTCCCAGCTGTCCCAGAGTTTCCGCGTGACCTCCAGGAACTCGCCGGCCCTTGCGTAGCGGTCGGCGTGTGACGGGCGGACGACGCCGAAGTTGCGGGCCTCGGCCTCGCCCGCGGAGGTGACGATGTTCCAGCCGGCCCGGCCACCGCTGATGTGGTCGAGCGAGGCGAACTTGCGGGCCACGTGGAAGGGCTCGTTGTACGTCGTCGACACGGTGGCGATGAGGCCGATGTGGTCGGTGACGGCCGCCAGGGCCGACAGCAGGGTCAGCGGTTCGAGGCCGCCGAGCGCGTTGTGCCTGACGTCGCCGTGCAGGGCCACGCCGTCGGCGAGGAAGACCGAGTCGAGCTTGCCGCGCTCGGCGATCCTGGCGAGCTCCTGGTAGTGGCGGACGTCGGTGAGGCGGGCCGGCTCTGTACGGGGGTGCCGCCAGGCCGCCTCATGGTGGCCGACGCCCATGAGGAAGGCGTTCAGGTGGAGCTTTCTCGTCACGTGGTCCTCCAGGTGGAGAATCGGCGCTCGACGCCGACCAGGAGCAGGTTGAACAGCACGCCGAGCGCGGAGATCGTGATGATTCCCGCGTACATGTCGGGGATGCGGAAGCTGGACTGGGTGTCGAGGATGAGATATCCGAGCCCGGCCTTGGCGCCGACCATCTCGGCGAACAGCAGGACGAGGATCGAGTACGCGCCCGCCAGCCGCACCCCGGTGAAGATGGCGGGCACGGCGGCGGGCAGGATCACCTTCTGGAACAGCCGGACCGGGCCCAGGCCCATCGACCTGGCCGACTTGATGAGCAGCGGCTCCACGGTCTTCACGCCGCTGACGGTGTTGAGCAGGATCGGCCAGGAGCACGCGTACAGCACGAACGCGACCTTCGTCGTCTCCCCGATGCCCAGGATGAGCGTGAACACCGGCAGCAGCGCCACCGCCGAGGTGTTGCGGAACAGCTCGAGCAGCGGGGTGAGGAAGTCGGCGACCGGTTTGTACCAGCCGATCAGCAGGCCGAGCGGGATCGCCAGCACGATGGCCAGGCCGAAGCCGGCCAGCGAGCGGGCGAGCGAGGCCCCGAGGTGCTCCGAGAGCCGGCCGCCGGCCAGGAGGTCGTACCAGGCGGCGAGGTTCTCCGAGAGCGGCGGGACGAAGACGGGGTCCACGACGCCGAGCCTGGGCAGCGCCTCCCAGGCGGCGAGGAGGAGCAGGATGGCCGTGGAGTTCGTGGCCGCCCGCCGGACCCGCCGGCCGAGGCTCCGCCGGCTCGGCTGGATGCGCGCGCCGAGAATCCGCCGGCCCGGCTGGATGCGCGCGCCGAAGATCCGCCGGCGCGGTCTCTCCTGCGGGACGTCCTGCTCGGCCTCGTCGTCGGGCAGGTCGTACCAGTGGAGGTCCCCGGGGAGCAGGCGCTGCTCAGCCATGAGTCGTCGCCGCCTTCCGCTCCTGCACCTGCGCCGCCGCGACCTCTTCGCGCAGCAGGCTCCACACGTGGTGGCGGTACTCGCCGAAGGCCGGGTCCGCCCGCAGGTCGCCCTCCCGCGAGCCGAAGCGCACGTCGACGACCTCCTTGATCCGGCCGGGCCGCGAGGTCATCACCGCGACCCGCTGGCCGAGGTAGACGGCCTCGTCGATGCCGTGCGTGATGAACACGACGGTCTTGCCGGTCTGCTCCCAGACGTGCACCAGCTCCTCCTGGAGCGACTCGCGGGTCTGCGCGTCCAGGGCGGCGAACGGCTCGTCCATCAGCAGCACGTCGGGGTCGAACGCGAGGCTGCGCGCGATCGCGACCCGCTGCCGCATCCCGCCGGACAGCTCGTGCGGGTACCGTTCCTCGAACCCGGCCAGCCCCACGAACGCGAGGTGCTCGCGGGCCCGCCGCACCCGCTCCTTCCTCGGCACGCCCTTGGCCTCCAGCCCGAACTCCACGTTGGACTGGGCCGTGCGCCAGGGGAACAGCGCGTACTGCTGGAAGACGATGCCCCGGTCGAGCCCGGGCCCGGAGACCGCCACGCCGTCGATGAGGATCTCACCGGACGTCGGCGCGGTCAGCCCGGCGATCAGGTCGAGCAGGGTGGACTTGCCGCAGCCGCTGGGGCCGACGAGCGTGAGGAACTCGCCCTCGCGCACGGCGAGGTCGATGCCGGAGAGCGCGGTGAACGGCCGGGAATCGTCCCTGACCTGGAACGTCTTGGTCACGTTCCGGATGCTGATCTTGGTCATGAGCCGCTCCCACCGGCGAAGGGGTTGTACTGGTTGGTGTAGAGGTCGGAGACCTCGACCTGGCCGGGCTTGATCTCGCCCTCGCGCTCCAGCCAGTCGATCCAGGTCTTGAACTCCTGGTCGGCGATGACACCGCCCTTGGCGGCGATGCCGGTGCTCTTCCAGAAGCGCACGGTGTCGGCGCTCTCGTTGCGCCCGCGCTTGGCGATGATCTGCTGGAACTTGGCGATGACCTCGTCGCGCGAGTGGGTCTGCGCCCACTCGACGGCCTTCGCGAATCCGGTCACGAACGTCTTGACGGTGTGGGGGTTCTCGGCGATGAAGTCCTCTCTGAGCACGATCGACCCCGCCGTGAACGGGCCGAACAGGTCCACGTCCTTGAACAGGGGACGCAGCCCGCCGCGCTCGAGTGCCTTGTCCCTGAGCACGCCGCCGAGGGTGCCGACGTCGAGCTGCCCCTGGCGCAGCGCCTGCTCGGTGTTGACCGGCGGGATCACCACGAGCTGGACCTGCTTGCTCTCCTCGGGCGTCAGCCCCTGGCGCTTGAGGTACTCCTTGATGACGGCCTCGTGGTGGGCGCCGAGGGTGTTGACGCCGATCTTCTTGCCGATGAGGTCGCGGGCGGTCCTGATCGGGCTGTCTTCTTTGACGTAGTAGCCCTGGTACGTGTCCTTGTCGGAGCCGTAGTAGCCGATCACCGCCTTGATCGGGGCCTTGGCCGCCTTGAGCTTGACGATCGCGCCGTTGAACGCGCCGCCGAAGTCGGTCTGGCCGGTGGCCGCCGACTGGATGTCCTGCGGGCCCGACGTGGTGTTGCCGACCCACTTGAGCTTGACGTCGCCGAGATAGCCGAGCTCCTCGGCCAGCTCGGGGAAGGTGACGGTGCCGGCGCTGCCCTGGTAGCGCAGCACCTTCACCTCCTTTTCCGGGTTCGCCTGGGCCGTGCCGCAGGCCACCAGGACGGTGGGCAGCAAGGCGGCGAGAAGGGCATGTCTGAACTTGATCACGATGGGTCCTCTGATGGGAGAGGGGAGGGTGTCAGCGGTACGTGATCAGCGACACTGCGCGCTGGCGACGTGGCCGAAGTCCACGTGCGGGCGCGTGGTCAGGTAAAGGCCCATGACCATGAAACTACGAGCCCCGGCCCGTAAAGTCAATATTTCCTACTGGATATACATGGATTGATTCAGCGGAGCACGGACGCGGGCAACGGGATCGCCGGGAACGGGTTGTCGGGCAGCAGGATCACGCGGCGCGGGCGGTCAGCCTGGCCTGCGGCGTCGAGGTGCAGGAGCGCGGCGCCGATGCCGGCCGCACCCACCATGTAGCCGGTGTCGGCCGTCACCTCTCCGGGGCGCAGCCGCCGGTACGCCTGGTACCAGCGGTAGCCGCGCCCGTCATGGTCGGTGGCCCGGCCGATCAGGTCGGCGGCGAGCCGGCGGGCGTACTCCAGGTGGGCCTCGTCGCCCGTCGCCGCCCACAGCCCCACGAACAGCTCGATCAGGCCGGCCGCGCCGCAACACTGGCAGGCCACGTTCCAGTAGCCCTCGGTATGGCGCCGCGGCACGCCGCTCTTGACGATGCCACGGGCCAGCCGCTCCACCCACTCCAGGTCGCCGGGGTCGCCGCCCACCCGGTACAGCTCGTAGAACATCCTGGCCACGCCGGCCGACCCGGAGCAGAAGCCCAGGTAGTGCAGCCCACGGGCGTGCGGCACGTGGTGCGGGACGACCGCGCAGCTGCCGCTCACGACGCTGACCTCGCGGACGAAGGCCGCCCCGCTGCGGGCGGCGAACAGGAACCGCTCGTCACCGGTCACCCCGTACAGGCGGGCGAGCAGGAACGCCGTGCCGGACGTGCCCGCGAGGAAGCCGGGCGTGACCGCGTCCACGGGCAGGTCGGCGCAGTCGCCGAACTGGTGCCCCGGGACGGGCAGCCGGGCGATCCGCAGCCCCGCCTCCACGGCGGCCTCCTCGTACGCGGGCACGCCGAGGTGGGCCGCCGCCCGCAGCAGGCCGAGGATGATGCCGCCCTCACCCCGCTGGGCGGGATCCCGCGACCACCCGACGCCGTTCCCGGACTCCTGTCCCCTGCGCAGGATCACCTCCGCGATGGCGGCCGCCTCGGCCTCGAAGCCGCCCTCGCCGAGCGCCCAGCCCGCCTCCATGAGCGCGATCATGGTGCCGGTCAGCCCGTGATAGAGGGAGAGGTCGTCCTGCTCCCGCCAGGCCGCCGCGAGCCTGCGCGCCCCGGCCCTGGCGTCCTCGTGGTACGCCTCGTGGCCGGTCGCCGCGGCCAGCTCGAGAAAGAACAGCACGATGCCCGCCGCCCCCGAATAGAGGGACCACGGCTCGGGGGTGACCGCCGACCCGCCGTGCGGATCGGGATTGGCCAGCCAGCGCCTGCCACGCTCGTCATCGGCCGCGGCGGATCTGATCCACCGGCCCGCCAGGATGGCGGCGGTCAGGGGGGAATCGGCGCGGGCGCTCGAAGCGCGGATCCTGTCCAGACTCACTCTTCCACTATCCCACACATTTGGTAGGAAATTCAGGAAATCCGGAACCGCCGCGACCGCGTTTCTCGGGACCGACGCGTTCCTCTCCAAACAGTAGGTAAGCATGAATGCCTGTCAATGGGCGGCCGTTAGTCTCGTGCTGTAGTGCCGCCGAGCCCGAAAGAGCCAGCCGATGATCTTCATCACCGCGAAGTTCCGCATCCTGCCCGAGTACGCCGACCGCTGGCCGGAGATCGCCGCCGAGTTCACCGAGGCGACCAGGGCGGAGCCGGGCTGCCTGTGGTTCGACTGGTCACGCAGCGTCGCGGACCCTGGCGAGTACGTCCTGGTGGAGGCGTTCCGGGACGAGGAGGCCGGAGCGGCGCACGTTCAGTCGGCCCACTTCAAGCAGGCGCAGCAGACGCTCCCGCCGCACCTCGTCGAGACGCCGCGCATCATCAACGCCATGGTCCCGCAGGACGACTGGTCCCTGCTGGGCGAGCTGGCCGTGCCGGAGCGCGGCTAGCGCGTGGTGCGGACGTTGCCGTAGGCGAAGAGGCTGATCGGGCCGGGCCCTGTCACCTGCTGCTCGGCGGTGACGGCGAGCGCGGCGTCCGTGTTGACCTGGTACTCGTTCTCGGCGTTGTGCAGGATCACCGGGCCGCCGGAGGTGACCTGATGCCTGGCGATGATCGGGTTGATCCGGTGCAGCCACTCGCGGTAGGCGGCCTGGTATCCGGCCTCGCTGCTGCGTGCCCGTCCCGGCACGGTCTTCACCCAGGCGGGCAGGCCACCGCCGGTGGTCTCGGCGTTGATGTACGGCCCGGGGCGGGCGATCACGTACAGGCCGGCCTGCCGGGCGGTGCGCAGGAGGCGGTCCACGTCGCGCACGCCGGTGAAGTCGTACGCGCCGGGGCTCGGCGAGTGGTAGGCCCAGGAGAAGTAGACCGAGACGGCGTTGAACCCGGCCGCCCTGAGCTTCTCCAGCACGTCCCGCCACAGCCCGGGACTGGGCAGGTGGAAGTAGTGGAACTCGGCCGCCTGCAGGACGAGCCGCTCTCCGTCCACCATCAGCGAGTACCTGTCGTACGTGACCTCGTGCGCGGCGGCGTGGGCGTGCGGGGGCACGCCCACCAGGGTGCACAGCACGACGAGGAACACCGCGAGAGAGCGCCTCATGCCCATTAATTTGGACACCATCCAAACCAAAGTCAACGGGCGTCTCATCCGCGCACGTCCGTTATGAGAGTTACAGCACTCCGCCGATCTCTCGCATCGGCTCCAGGCCCTTGACCACGCCGGTCGTGAGGGTGCCGACTTCTCCGATGCCGATGGTGACGGTGTCACCGTCCTGCAGCGTGAACGGCAGGTCGGGGACCAGGCAGGTGCCGGTCGCCAGCACGGCGCCGTCGGGGAAGACGTCGGCCCGGTACAGGTAGCCCGCCAGGTCGTCGAGCCGGCGGTGCAGCTGGGAGGTGGACGCCTTGCCGTCCCACACCGTCTCCCCCGCTCTGGCGATGCTCAGCGTGATGTCCAGCGCATACGGGTCGGACACCTCCCACACCGGCCTGATCGCGGGGCCGACCGCGCACGCGCCCAGGTAGATCTTGGCCTGCGGCAGGTAGAGCGGGTTGACCCCCTCGATGGTGCGCGAGCTCACGTCGTCGACCACCGTGTAGCCGGCGATCTCGCCGGACGCGTTCAGCACGAGGCCGAGCTCCGGCTCCGGCACGTCGATCTCCGAGTCCGACCGCACCGCGATGCGCCCGCCGTCGCCCGAGACCTTCCAGGCCACCGACTTGAAGAACAGCTCGGGCCGCTCGGCGTCGTAGACCAGCTCGTACACGTCGGCGGCGCGCTCGCTCTCGAGCACCCGGGCCTCGCGCGAGCGCCGGTACGTCACGCCCGCCGCCCAGACCTCCATCTGCCCGTCAACCGGCGCGAGCCGCCGCACCGATCCGGAGGGGTGCTCCGGCCCGTCCGCCCCGGCCACCCGCTCCCGCAGTCCCTCGACCGGCGACCGCAGCAGCTCCGCCACGGTGGTGACGCCGGACAGCTCCACCACCCGCTCGCCGTCGTCGACGCCGACCGCGGGCGCGTCGGTCAGGGGGCTGACGAACCGTACGATGTGCATTGCCGCTCCTCATTCTCATCAGACGGGTCTGGTGTGAGTCTTCCCTACCCGGTCGCAGTCGCGACGGGCAGGGTTCCGGCCGCCCGCCCGAGATCAGATCACCTCGAATTCGGCCATCATCGCCATGTCCTCGTGCTCGAGGTTGTGGCAGTGCAGCATGTACCGGCCCCGGTAGCCGTCGAAGCGGGCGAGCACGTCCACGACCTCGTACGGGCGCACGTCCACGGTGTCCTTCCACCCGGCGTCGGTGGCGGCGGGCGGCCTGCCGTTCCTGGCCAGCACCAGGAAGTGGGCCAGGTGGACGTGCACGGGGTGGTGGAAGTCGCAGGTAAGCCGCCAGACCTCGGCGGTGCCCAGGCGCGGGCGGGCCAGTGGGACACCGGGCCGGTAGGGATGGCCGTTGATCGTCCAGGCGGTCTCCGACCTGCGGAAGTCGAATGTCCGGGTGGTCACGGGCGGCCGCCGCTTGGGCGGGCGGGACAGGACGGCCGGTACGGCGTTGTCGTCGGCGGCCCGGCGGGCGATCACGAACCGCGTCACGTTCCGCCGTGTCGTGCGCGACAGGGCCCAGCTGGTCGTCGTCGCCTACGAGTCCGGCCTGGTGGTCCCGGGGACGAGGGGGCTCTAGCAGTTCCCCCACGCCCTGGCGTACGACTTTTGCGGTACGCAATCTCCACTCCCGGGTGCATGCGGGCCGGAACCGCGCGGAGTTACGCTGGCGGATGCTCAACGGCGCGCCACCGGTGATCCGGAGGCTGTCAGAGATCAACCCCGCGATCGTCGACACCGCACTGGCTCTGTTCCTGGTCATCACGAGCTGGTTGTGGGCCGTGGCCGAGCCGGGCCAGGGACGCCGTCCGGCCGACCTGCCGTCGCTGACCCTGATACTGCTGGTCAACGCCCCCCTCGCGGCCCGCCGTCGCGCGCCCTACGCCGTGCTGGTGGTCAGCGTGTCAGGGGCGGCCGTCTACCACCTGCTCGGCTACCACCACGGGCTCAACAACATGGGCCCCCTGCTGGCGCTCTACACCGTCGCCGCGCACCGGCCGCTGCGCGCCGCGCTCGTCTGCTCCGCGCCCGTCGTCGCCGAGTGGACGCACGCCTCCTGGCACGTGCCGGGAGTAGCCGTATGGTCCGCTCTGGGGCAGGCTCTGGTGGTATCCGGCTGCGCCGTGAGCGTCGGCGCGAGCATGCGGCTGCTGGCGTCGCGTACGAGGCAGCTGGCGGAGTTGGCCGACCGGCTGCACCAGGAGCAGGAGGCCGCCGCGCAGCGGGCGGTCGCGCTGGAGCGCATGCAGATCGCCCGCGAGCTGCACGACGTTGTCGCCCACCACATGTCAGTGATCTCCGTACAGGCCGGGCTCGGCCGCTATGTGGCATCGTCCGAGCCCGAGACGGCGCGGCAGGCACTGGAGGTCATCGCCCTCACCAGCAGTGCGGCCCTGACCGAGATGCGGCGGCTGCTTTCGATCTTGCGCGTCGAGCCGGCCGGCGAGGATGAGGAGCTCTACACCACCACTCCTGGTCTCGAACGCCTGCCGGCGCTGGTCGAGCGGATGCGGCTGGCGGGCCTGTCGATCGACATGACCGTCGAGGGAACGGCGCGGCCGCTGCCCACGGGCTTGGACCTGTGCGCGTTCCGGATCGTGCAGGAGGCGCTGACGAACGTGCTCAAGCACGCCGGCGATGATGCCCGTGTACGGATAGTGGTGACCTACGGCCCCGCCGACCTGGCCCTTCGCATCACCGACGACGGGCGCGGCACGCGGGCGACGACGCCCGGAGGGCACGGCTTGCTGGGCATGGCGGAACGTGTAAAGCTCTACCGTGGCGCGATCACCACAGGCCCGCTTCCCCAAGGTGGCTATGACGTAGCCGCGTCCTTCCCCCTGCCCCCGTCCCCGTAGCGGGACGGTCCCCCAGACTCCGATGGTGATGCGAGTGGACGTCAGGGTAGCCGTGATAGACGACCAGATCCTGATCCGTGCCGGCCTGGCGGCCCTGCTGCGCGCCGCCCCCGGCATCGACGTGGTCGGCGAGGCGGGCTCAGGCGAGGAGGCGATGCGGCTCGCCTCCGCCCTGCGCCCCGACGTCATCCTCATGGACATCCGCATGCCCGGCATGAGCGGCATCACCGCGACCGAGCACATCCTGACGACATGCGGCGAGGACGGGCCAAAGGTGATCATTCTGACCACGTTCGACCTCGACGAGTACGTCTACAACGCCCTCCGCGTCGGTGCCAGCGGTTTCCTGCTCAAGGACACTCCCCCAGAGCGCCTGATCGCCGCCATCCATACGGTCGCGGCCGGTGACGTCCTGCTGGCCCCGGTCGCCATCAGGCGACTCATCGAGGCGTTCAACACCCCCGTGGCCCACACACCGCCGCCCACCCTGGCCGGGTTGACCGCGCGGGAGACCGAGGTGGTCCAGCTCGTCGGCCGGGCGATGTCCAACGGGCAGATCGCCCAGGCCCTTCAGGTGAGCGAGGCCACGGTGAAGACCCACCTCAACCGTCTGATGGCCAAGCTCGGCCTGTGCAGCCGCGCCCAAGTCGTCGTCCTCGCCTATGACTGCGGCCTGGTCAAACCGGGCTCGCACTGACAGATGATCAGCTCGCCGTAAACTCCTGCGGTGGGCCAGGAGGGGCAGTGGTTCCCCCGGTGTACAGCAGTTGGATGAGTCTCGGTTACTGCGGATGGGTCCGCCGATTCAATTCAAGGGTTGAGGACTGAGCGCCGATTTCCGCAGAGAATCTGAGCACCGTTCCCTGCACCTGGGCCTGCGCTTATCGGTGCCCGCGTCCAGCCGGACAAGTGGCACACAGGTGGTGCCGGAAAGTGCAAAGGCAAGAAAGGCTCCAGCAAATGATCCATAGCTCACATGGCGAGCTCGAATCAGGCAGCCGCACAGCCTCACAGGCCTTGGCGGATTACGTGGCGGAATGGTCGCGGCAGACCGGGATCACGGTGGAGATATGGGCTCTGCCGAAACAACCGCTTCCCACCGCGATCACCGAGATCGTCCATGGCACGATCCGTGATGTCCTGCAGGAGGTGGAACGGCAGGCAGCGACCCGTACCGTCGCCATCGCCCTCACCGTGGCCCCCAGCGGGCTGCGCTTGACCGTCAGCCATGACGACTCCGGGACGTCGGCGGACGTGCTGGAGACCCGTCTACGCAGCCGGCGCGCCGAAATCGCCGGACTGGGCGGCCGCCTCACCGTCAACGGCGTACGGGGAGAAGGCACCACGATAAGCGCCGCCGTTCCCCCTACCCGTTGATCGGCTTGCCGAGGGCGCTGCCCGCCAGCCAGTCCTCCCACGACTTCGCCCAGGGCGTCGGCCCGTTGCCGAACCGCAGCTTCCGCGACGTCCCGGTCACCTCGATGATGTCCCCCCGCTGCGTGAACTCGTAGAACCAGCGGGCGTTGTCCGGGCTGGCGTTCACGCAGCCGTGGCTGACGTTGCGGCTGCCCTGCGCGCCGGTCGACCAGGGCGCGGCGTGGAAGAACGTGCCGCTGTAGGTCATCCTGACGTTCCACTTGGTGCGGATGCGGTACTCGCCCGGTTTGCCGACGGTGGCCGAGTCCATGACGGTCTCCGCCGCCTTCTCCTGGGCGATCATGACGCCGGAGTAGCTGTCGTCCCCCGGCTTACCCAGGCTGACCGGGATGGTCTTGACGACCTCGCCGTTCTCCCGCACGACCGCCTGGTGGTCCGCGTTGCTGACCTTCGTGATGTGCTCGGGCCCGACCGTGAACGTCAGGCTGCGGTCCTTGGTGCCCCACAGGTCCTGCCCGGCACGCAGCCCGGCCAGGTGCGCGACCACCGTGACCTTTTCGCCGACCGGCCAGTACTCCCGCGGCCTGAACTGGACCTCCCGGTCGCTCACCCAGCTCCACGCGCCCTCGACCGGCTTGGACATCCGCACCTCCAGTGACCGCTCGACCGCGGCCCGGTCCTCGCGCGCGGTGACCGGCTGCGAGAGCAGGAGCTGCACCGGCATCCCGACGCCGACCTTCTCGCCGTCCAGCGGCGACATGCCGCTCTCAAGCACCCGCTTCGGCTTGAGCGTGGTGAACTCGGCCTGCGCCGTGACCGGCTTTCCGTCCGTGCCGGTGGCCTGCACGCTCACCGTGTACGCGGTCGACGGCTTCAACGGCCACCTGGGCCGCCAGGTCCCGTCCGCGCCCGCGCTCCCGCTCACCTCGCGTCCCCTGGCGTCCGCGACGGTCACCTTGGTGACCTTGCCGTCGGTGACCTTGACGCCGATCCCGGTATCGGGGGCGACCTTCTTCGTGCCGTCGGCAGGCGTGATCGACAGCTTGGCCACCGGCCCCTGCTCCTGCGGCTTCGCGGCGGGCCCTGATGAGCCGCCCGAGCTGCAGCCTGCGGCGAGGAGCAGGGCCGCCGCGAACGTGCTGACGAGTGTGGTGCGGCCGTTCCGCATCGCCAATGCCTCCCAAACCTGACAAATCGGGCAGATTCACAGTAGGCGATCCCGGCGACTTCTGCCCTCGAACCGAGGGACCATGCCAGGACGCATTGACCGCCACTTGAGCGCCGCTTAGCATCCGCTTTACCCTGCCCGAAATTTTCTCCTTGAAGGTGAAAGTTTCAGATGACAAAGCTCGCCAGGCTCCTGTTATCGGTCGTGGTGATGACCGCCGCGACCGCCTCCGTCCCGACACCCGCCCAAGCCCGGAGCGGCAAGCCGCTCGGCACGTACGTCTCCGCCTCCGCAGGCCCGGGACGGTTCCCCCTCGTGGCCGCCGGCCGCGCTGCGCCCATCGTGGTCAGCGCGAGCGACCACGCCGGTGTCGTCCGCGTGGCGGGCGACCTGCAGGCCGACATCGAGCGCGTCACCAGCGTGCGGCCGGCCGTGGCCGCCGTGGCGAAGGACGAGGTGCCGGGGCAGGACGACGTGGTGCTCGTGGGCACCATCGGCAGGAGCCCGCTCATCGACCGCCTGGTCGGCACCGGCAAGCTCGACGTCTCGGGCATCGCGGGCAAGTGGGAGACCTCGCTGGAGCAGGTCGTGCAGAATCCCCTGCCCGGCGTCCGGCGCGCGTTCGTGATCGCCGGAAGCGACCAGCGGGGCACGATCTACGGCGCGTACGACGTCTCCAAGGAGATCGGCGTCTCCCCGTGGTACTGGTGGGACGACGTGCCCGCCCGCCACCAGGACGCCCTGTACGTGCTTCCCGGCCGGCACACCCAGGGCACGCCGAAGGTGAAGTACCGGGGCTTCTTCATCAACGACGAGAACCCCAACCTCGGCACCTGGGCCCCGCGTCACTTCGGCCCCGGACTGGCCCAGGGGTACCCCTGGGGCTTCAACAGCAAGTTCTACGCCAGGGTCTTCGAGGTCATGCTCAGGCTCAAGGCCAACTACCTGTGGCCGGCGGTCTGGGGGCGGGCGTTCGCCGAGGACGACCCGGACAACCACAAGGTCGCCGCCGAGTACGGCATCGTCATGGGCACCTCCCACGAGGCCCCCATGATGCGGGGCATCGAGGAGTGGAACCGGCACGCCGTCGCAGCCGTACGCGACTCCCAGGGCAACATCGTCACCCCCGGCCACGACCCGTACGGCGGGACCGGCGAGTGGAGCTTCCGCCGCAACGGCGAGGCCATCAAGAAGTACTGGGCCGACGGCATCCGCAGGATGAAGGAGCAGGGCTTCGAGGGCGTCGTCACGCTCGGCATGCGCGGCAACGGCGACGTGAGCCTGCCGGACGGCGACGGCATCGAGCTGATGCAGACCATCCTGGCGAGCCAGCGCGAGATCCTGGCCCGCGAGAGCGGCGAGGGCCTGGAGAGCATCCCGCAGGTGCAGACCCTCTACAAGGAGGTGCAGAGATACTGGGACCAGGGCCTGCGCCCGCCGGACGACGTGACGGTGGTCTTCTGCGATGACAACTGGGGCAACCTGCGCAAGCTGCCCGATCAGGCGCTCCCCGCACGATCCGGCGGCTACGGCATGTACTACCACTTCGACTACGTCGGCGGCGGCCGCAACTACAAGTGGGTCGACACGATCAACCTGGCGAGCACGTGGGAGCAGCTCAACCTGGCCTACACCTACGGCGTGGACCGGCTCTGGGTCGTCAACGCCGGCGACATGAAGAACGAGGAGCTGCCGCTGCAGTTCTTCCTCGACTACGCCTGGGACCCCGCCAAGCTGCCGCTGGACAAGCTGGACGACTGGGAGCGCGCGTACGCGGCGCAGAGCTTCGGCGCCGAGCGTGCCGGCGCGATCGCCGAGGTCCTCCACGAGTACGGCAGGCTCCAGTCCCGCCGCAAGCCCGAGCTGCTGAACCGCCGCATCACCTTGGACCCCGCCGCCCCCGCCGGCATCAGGTACGCCGACGACACCCCGTTCAGCCTGACCAGCTACCGCGAGATGGACAGGGTCGCGGGTGAATGGCAGCGCCTAGCCGACAAAGCCGAAAAAATCCGGAAAAGTCTCCCGCCCGGCTTCGACGACGCCTACTACCAGCTCGTCCACTACCAGGTGAAGGCCACGGCCAACCTGTACGTGCTGCGCCGGGCCCAGTTCACCAACATCCTCTACGCCAGGCAGGGCCGCGCCGCCGCGAACGCCCAGGCTGACCTCGCCCAGGCCGCGTTCGACGCGGACCAGGCCATGAACGCCCACTACGGCGAATTGGCCGGGGGCAAGTGGAAGGACTTCCAGCTGCAGCCCAAGATCGGGTACGGCGACGTCGAGCGGTACGGCCCGAACGCGCCGTGGCAGCAGCCGGAGAAGAACAATGTGGCCCTGCCCGACGCCTTCTACCCGCACCTCGTCCGGACACAGGTCCCGGAGGCCGCGGGTCTCGGCGTCGCGATCGACGGCTCCGAGCAGTGGTGGCCGGGCGCGACCGGCGCGGCCGTGCTGCCGGCGTTCAGCCCGTACCAGGCCTATCCGGGACAGTACATCGAGGTGTTCAACCGCGGCGCCACCCCGTTCGACTACACGATCACGCCCGCCCGGCCCTGGGTGAGCGTCACGCCGGGCTCCGGCAGGATCACCGACCAGGTACGGGTCGCTGTGAAGGTGGACTGGTCGCGCGCTCCCAAGGGCAGGACCGAGGTCCCCATCACCGTGGCGGGTGCGGGCGGCCAGGTGACCGTGCAGGCCGTGATCGACAACCCGGCCGTCCGCCCCAAGGGGTTCGTCGAGGCGGGCGGCCACGTCGCGATCGAGGCGGGCCACTACAGCCGAGCGGTCGGCCCGTGGCGGGTGATCCCCGACCTCGGCAAGACCTCGGACGGCGTGACCCCGCTCCCGGTGACCGCCGCGCGCCAGACGCCGGGCGGGGGCAGTCCGCGCCTGGAGTACACGACGACGTTGTTCACGACCGGCCAGGTGAAGGTGTCGGTGCTGTTGTCGCCCAGGAACAACGTGCTGCCGACCGACGGGCTCACGTACGCGGTCTCGATCGACGACCAGCCGCCCCAGCGGGTGAACGTCACCACCGCCACCGGCGCCAACGACACGACCATGAACCGCCAGTGGGAGCGCAACACCTCCGACAACGTCAACGTCACCACGACCACGCACACGATCGCGACACCGGGCGTGCACGTGGTGAAGTTCTGGATGGTGGACCCGACGGTGGTGCTCCAGCGCATCGTGCTGGACACCGGCGGCGTGCTCCCGAGCTACCTGGGACCTCCCGAGAGCCGCCGCATCGGAGACTGATGTCACATTTCTTCATCTCATTCCGTCTTGTCTGGTGACACACCACACCAGTCATAGGCGGAGTGACGATGAAGGTCAGCTCACTGGCCCAGGCGCTCGACGATCGGATCGGCGGCGCCGGGTTCCTGAAGAAGGCGATGCGGAAGGTCTTTCCCGATCACTGGACCTTCCTCCTGGGGGAGATCGCGCTGTACGCGTTCGTGGTCGTCCTGCTCACGGGCGTCTTCCTCACGTTCTTCTTCAAACCGACCATGGAGGAGGTCATCTACAACGGCGCCTACGCGCCGCTGCGCGGCGTCAGGATGAGCCAGGCGTACGCCTCGACGCTGGAGATCAGCTTCGAGGTGCGCGGCGGCCTGCTGATGCGGCAGATGCACCATTGGGCCACGCTCGTCTTTCTCGGCGCCATCGTCATCCACATGCTGCGGAACTTCTTCACCGGCGCGTTCCGCAAGCCGCGCGACCTGAACTGGCTGATCGGTGTGGTGCTGTTCCTGCTGGTGATGTTCAACGGGCTGTTCGGCTACTCGCTCCCCGACGACCTGCTGTCCGGCGCGGGGCTGCGCATCCTGCACGGGATCACGGTGTCGGTGCCGCTGGTGGGCACGTACCTGGCGATGTTCCTGTTCGGCGGCGAGTTCCCCGGCGATGACATCATCTCCCGGCTGTTCAGCATCCACGTGCTGCTGATCCCCGCTCTGCTGCTCGTGCTCATCCCGTTGCACGCGGTGGTGCTGACCTGGCGGCAGACGCACACCCAGTTCAGGGCCAAGGGGCTGAGCGACCGGGTGGTGCGCGGCGCGCCGTTCTTCCCCGCGTTCCTGGCGAAGACGACGGTGTTCTTCCTGTGGGTGCTCGCGACGGTGACGCTGCTCGCGTCGCTCTTCCAGATCAACCCCGTCTGGTTGTACGGCCCGTACTCGCCGAGCACGGTCAGCGCGGGCTCCCAGCCCGACTGGTACATGGGCTTCCTCGAGGGCGCGCTGCGGATCATGCCGCCGTGGGAGTTCACGGTCTTCGGCTACACGGTGCCGATGAGCGTGCTGATCCCGGCCCTGGGCGCGCTGGGGCTGCTGTTCGCCGGGCTGGCCCTGTACCCGTTCCTGGAGCGGTGGATCACCCGTGACAACGCCGTCCACCACCTCCTGGACCGGCCGCGCGACGTGCCGTCACGGGTGGGCCTCGGGGTCGCGGGAATCGTCTACTACGGCGTGCTCTGGATGGCGGGTGGCAACGACCTGCTCGCCTCGACCTTCCACATCTCGCTGTACACGACCACCTGGATCTTCCGCGTCCTGATCATCGCCGGGCCCGTGCTCGGGTTCGTGATCGCCCGGCGGATCTGCCTCGGGCTGCAGGCCCGCGACCGGCACACGGTCGGCCACGGGGTGGAGACGGGCGTGATCGTGCGCGGCGCGGACGGCGCGTTCGCCGAGATCGAGCGGCCGGTGACCGAGGAGGAGTCCGCCGTGCTCGTGCCAGCCGCGCCGCCCGCGCTGCCGGTGGCGGCCAACGGCGACGTGCCGCCCCCGGCCCGGCGCCGCGTGCGCGACGCCGTACAACGCTCCTGGTCGCGCTGAGGGTCGATCCTCTCCGGGGTCAGCGGCGCGGATTCCTCATCCGGAATGCGATCTTCTGCGAACCATGTGTGCGTGGCGGTTGTCGTACCTGTTGGAACGATCTCCGTCCGGGATCGTCCTTATGGGAGGACGCGCCGGGAGCGCCGCGCACAAGGGGGATGGATGGATGTCTGGGGCAGATCGCACGCGCCGTTCCTGGCTGGGGCGAAGCGGGTGACCGCGGGGGTGCTCGCCACGGCCTCGCTGGTCACGCTCACCGCCGCCACGGGCGCCGCCCAGGCCGCCGCGCGCTCGGGCATTCGAGCGGCGCCGCCCGACACGTTAGGCATGGCACCGTCCGACAGGCTTGGCCTGGTGCCGTCCAACGCGTTAGGCGTGGCGCCTTCCGACGCGATGGGCGTGGCGCCGTTCGAGGCGGCAGGCGTGGCGCCGTTCGAGGCGATGGGCGACTCCGCCACCGAGGCCCGGCCGCGGCCCCGGGTCGACTGCCGCCGCGTCAAGTGCGTGGCGCTCACGTTCGACGACGGTCCCGGCCGCCACACCGGCACCCTGCTGCGCCATCTCGCGAAGTACCACGCCCGCGCCACGTTCTTCGTCGTGGGCAGCAGCGTCGTGGCGTACCCCCGCGTGCTGCGCCGCACCGTCGCGGCCGGGCACGAGATCGGCAACCACACCTGGTCCCACCCTCTCCTGACGAGGTTGTCCGCCGCCCGGGTGCGCTCGCAGCTCGCCCGCACCGACCGGGCGGTCAAGGCGGCCGCCGGCGTCGTGCCCCGCCTGGTCCGCCCGCCGTACGGGGGCTTCAACAGAGCCGTGCGCAGGCAGATCGCCCGCCCCATCGTGATGTGGAACGTGGACACCCTGGACTGGCGCTACCGCAACAGCGCCACGGTGGCCCGCAGGACGCTCAGGTCGGTACGGCCGGGCAGCATCGTCCTGTTCCACGACATCCACCGCACGACGGTGGGGGCCATGCCGCGCGTGCTGAAGAGCCTGGCCAAGCGCGGCTACCATTTCGTCACCGTCAGCGAGCTGTTCGGCGGCCGCCCGCCGCGCGTCGCCTTCGGCGCCGCCCCACCGAAGAAACACTGATCTGAACCCTTCTCGCGTTCCCGGCGTATCTCCCGGTGTGAGCGGTGATCGCGCGCCGAGCAGAAAGGATTGCGACACCGGCAGCAGGGACACCGCGCGGGCCGGCCGGGCTGCCGGCCCGCGCGGGCTGCGGGGCTGACCGGTCCTTGGACCAGAACGCCAGGCGAGCGGAGGCCGGTCAGGCGAGCAGGCCCGCGACCGCCAGTGCGGGCTCCGGATGGTCGGCCAGGAGCGCGGTAACCTCCCCGTGGTCCGCCCCGCCGGCCGCCGGAGCCTGCCACGAGCCCTCGCATCCGAGCAGTCCCGCCACCGCGTCGCACGCCGCCGGATGCCCCATGAGCAGCTCGGCCACCGGCCCCGAGGCCGCCGGCGCGGCGGGCGTGGCCGCGGCGGGGCGGGCCGACCAGGGCGGCACCCAGCTGTCCACGGCGCCCAGCGTGCCGGGGAACGTGCGCCCCGCCTCGCGTACGAGCACCGGCACCAGCTCCCCCGCCTGGTCCCGCAGCGCCGTGATCAGCTTCGGCAACCACGGCAGCAGCACCCGGTCGGGCAGCCGCCCGAACGCCTTGGAGATGACCTCCACCACGAAGCCCGACAGGGCGGGGACGGGCTCCATGGCCTGGACGAACCCGATGATGTAGTGCGGGAACGACGGCACGACCAGCGGGTTGGCCAGCAGCTCGTCGCACCGCTCGCGCAGCTCGGCCTGCGACAGCAGCCCGAGCTGGGACCGCGCGGCCCACAGCAGCGCCACCTTGGCCGGTGATTCGGGATGGGACTGCTGCACGGCCAGCTCCAGCTGGGCCCGGTCGCAGCCCAGCGAGATCGCGAGGCTCTCCATCGAGAACAGGAATCCCAGCATGGCGGCGACCTGCCGCACCCCGGTGTCGTCGGCCACGAAGGCGGTCGGCAGCAGGGTGCAGTAATGGGCGTAGCCGGAGGTCGCGAACTCCTCGCACCAGGCCGGCAGCTCCGGCTCGTGGGCGCGGTAGTGCGCCATCAGCCGCCGGATCCTGCGCAGCACTTCGGGCGCGTCGTCCACGCTCCGCTCGGAGGCGAGCAGCTCCACCGCCCGTGCCCCCAGCTCGTCGGCGATGCGCCGGCCGCCGAGGAAGATGACCGCGTCCTCGACCGCCGCCAGCGCGACGGCCGCGGTGGCCTTCGGGTCCCACACGGAACGGCGCAGCCGCTGCTCCAGCACCTGTTCGATGGTGACGCCCTCGTAGCCCAGCTCGATGATCGAGCGCTGGTGCTTGCCGAACGCCACGTCCCAGCTCTCCTGGATCGAGCGCTCCCCCAGCCCCCGCTCGCCCATGATGGGGCGCACGGCGTCGGAAGGCAGCAGGTAGCGCAGCTTCCACAGCAGGTCGGAGCAGGGCACCAGGTCGGGGTTGGCGTTGAGGTCGAGCAGCGCCCGCTGGATCGTGCGCTTCTCCAGGTCCAGCCCGAGCGGCGCGAGCCGGTCGTACACGTCGCGGGCCAGCGGCGGCATCGCGTCGTAGCCGACCTCGCCCACGCGGTCGCCGCCGAGCAGGATCTCGCACAGCCGCCGCACGTCGCGGCGGCCCGGCACGACGTCCTTCTCGATGCACGTGACGGCCGCGTCCTGGAAGTCGTACGGGGTGGGCCTGGCCCGGTTGCGCATGCCGGCGAGCAGGATCGAGGTCTCGAAGACGGCGATGGCGTCGGCGGTGCTGGCCAGGTAGCCGTTGCGGCGGGCCAGCCGGACGATGTCGACGCTCCAGCCGAGCAGCTCGGCCTCGTCCATCTCGTCGAGCGCGGGCGGCTTCGACAGGAACCCGGTCAGCCGGTCGGCCACCTCGCCCCTGGCGACGGGCACGGGCAGCTTGGCCGCGCGTTTGCGCGCGCCCTTCTGCCCGGCCAGCTGGAACGGGGTCAGCTTGCTGCGGGTCAGCGACTTGGCCCAGGACGCCGCCGCGATCGACACCGAGCCCGAGGCCAGCCCGAACTGGGCCTCGATGGCCGAGTGGCTGGACGGGATGAGCCCGTACAGCCATTTCGTGCCGGCGCGCGGGCTGATCTCGAAGCTCGCCGTGGACCTCAGCCCGAACTGCTCCACGCGGCTGGCCGCGTGGAAGGCGCCGCACACGTAGAGGCAGTCGGCGGGATCGGCCCCGGACGCGGCCAGGTGCTCGCGCATCCTGGTCCACATGTAGCGCTCGCGGTCCTCGTCCACCGACAGCCGGTCGCCGCCGCGGTCGAGACGGCGGAACAGGCTGCCGATCAGCACCATGACCTGGCGGTAGGTGTCGTAGTCCGCTCCGGCGAGGGGTTGCTCGACGTACTGGTCCCACCACTCGGACCAGTGGCGCACCTTGCCGTGGTGGAGCAGGTGCTCCTCCAGCTCGGCGAAGCGGGGGCGCAGGTCGCCGATCTCGACGCCCACCGCGTCGCCGTGCAGGCCGCCCTCTTCCGTGTGCTCCTTCTTGTCGGGCTCCTCCTTCGGTGCCCACTGGAAGACGTGGTCGGTCGACCTGTCGACCAGCACCAGCTCGACGCCCGGGGTCTCCAGCGCGTACGAGATGGCCTGGTATTCGGCGGAGGCCTCCGTGATGGGCGCCACCACGCTGAGCGGCGCCCACGACGCGGGGAAACCGTCGATGTCGGTCGCGAACGCCTGCACCGCCACCGGCAGCCGGCAGTTGCGCAGCTCGGTCAGCAGCGGCTGCAGGTCCTCGCAGAGCTCCAGGTAGATGACCTTCGGCTGCTTCTCCCGCAGCCTGCGCACCATGGCCAGCGCCGAGGCCGGCGAGTGGTGGCAGACCGGGAAGATCTCCAGCTCCTCGCGCAGCGCCCGGTCGACGTCGTCCACCAGCCCCGTCAGGACGTCGGACACGACGTCGCCGCCGAACTCCCGCGCCGCCTGGGTCAGCTGCTCCCGCAGCGGGTCGAACGTGCTCATGACAGGGTGGCGATGGCCTCGCGGCCGCCCTCGAGGAACTCCGGCCACTCCCCGCCGTCCTTCTTGCTGCGGGGCTCGACGACGCCGTGCCAGTACTTGTTCAGGATCGCGAGATCCTCGGGGCTGCGCCTGGCCAGCGAGCCGACCAGGGAGCCGGCGAGGGTCTGCGCGCGCAGCGTGCGGTCGCCGAAGAAGTGGCTGTGCAGGATGGCGTCCTCCAGCACGCCGATCTGCTCGGCGGTGGACAGCGCCGACTCCAGCTTCTCGTCGTCGCTGGTGGCCGACGCGGCGGCCGAACGCAGGTCGGCGAAGCTCTGCAGCAGGATGTCCAGCAGCGTGGGCGGGACGTCCAGCTCGATCCGGTGCCTGCGCAGCAGCTCCTCGGTGCGGAAGCGGACGATCTCGGCCTCGCTCTTCTTGTTCGTCACGACGGGGATGCGGACGAAGTTGAAGCGGCGCTTGAGCGCGGACGACAGGTCGTTGACGCCCCGGTCGCGGCTGTTGGCGGTGGCGATGATGGAGAAGCCGGGCTGGGCGAAGACGATGTTGTCGTCGTCGAGCTCGGGGATGGAGACGTACTTCTCGGACAGGATCGAGATGAGCGCGTCCTGCACGTCGCTGGTCGAGCGGGTCAGCTCCTCGAAGCGGCCGATCACGCCCTTCTCCATCGCCGTCATGATCGGCGAGGGGATCATCGACTCGCGGGACTGGCCCTTGGCGATGACCATGGAGACGTTCCACGAGTATTTGATGTGGTCCTCGGTCGTGCCCGCCGTGCCCTGGACCACCAGCGTGGAGTTGCGGCAGATGGCCGCGGCCAGCAGCTCGGCCAGCCAGCTCTTGCCGGTGCCCGGGTCGCCGATGAGCAGCAGCCCCCGGTCGGAGGCCAGGGTCACGATGCTGCGCTCGACGAAGCTGCGGTCACCGAACCACTTCTGCGGGATCTCCCTGTCGAGCCCGTCGGAGCGCTCGGAGCCGAGGACGAACAGCCGGATCATGCGGGGGCTGAGCCGCCACGAGAACGGCTTGGGACCGTCGTCGACCGACTCCAGATAGTCGAGCTCCTCGGCGTACTTCACCTCTGCGGGGGCGCGCAGCATATCGTCACTCATAAGAGGGTCTCCTAAGCGAGGAAGTTCTTCAGCTCGAAGACGAGCTTGCGGATGTGGCCTGAGATCACCGGGGTGCCCAGGTCCTTGAATTTCTTGCGGAACCACGGGTCCACGCTCTCCTGGCCCGAGCTGTTGACCGAGCCGACGGGGATGAACTTCACCCCGGAGCGGTAGACCGATTCGATACCGTCGTAGAGCGGCTGAGAGCGGTCGAACTCGTAGAAGTCGGAGATCCACACCATCACGGTGTTACGCGGATCGGCGATCTTCGGGCGGGCCATGGCCATCGCGACCGGGCCGTCGTTGCCGCCGCCGAGTTTGGTACGGAGCAGCACCTCGAACGGGTCGTGCACCCACGGGGTCAGGTCGATCGCCCGGGTGTCGTACGCGATGAGGTGCACGTCCACCTTCGGCAGCCCGGCGAAGATCGACGCCAGGATGGTGCAGTTGACCATCGAGTCCACCATCGAGCCCGACTGGTCGACGACCACGATCAGCCGGGCGGGGGTGGTGCGACGGGCGGTCTGCTTGTAGTAGAGCCGGTCGACGTAGAGTCGCTGGTCTTCCGGGCTCCAGTTGGTGAGGTTTTTCCAGATGGTGCGCTCGATGTCGAGGTTGCGGAAGACCCGCTTCGGCGGCACCGACCGGTCGATGACGCCCGCGCTGGTCTGCTCCACCTGGGTACGCAGCACCTCGGCGACCTCGTCCACATATCTGCGGATCAGCGCCTTGGCGTTGGCCAGCGCGACGCCCGACAGGTTGGACTTGTCGCGCAGCAGCTGCTCGATGAGCGACATGCTGGGCGTGAGCTGCCTGGCCAGCGCCGGGTCGGCGAGCACCTCGCGCAGGTGCATGCGCTTGACCAGGTCGCCCTCCAGCCCGGCGAGCAGCCCGGCCAGCTCTTCGTTGCCGGGGCTGTGGCGCAGCCCGCCCGGCTCGCAGCCCATGCCGCGCTCGAACCAGGCCGCGTCCTGCTTCCACGCCTCCAGCTGTCCCGCGGTGACGTTGCCCGAGCCCGTGGCGAACACGTTGAGCAGCAGCTTGGAGACCAGGGCCGCGCGGCGGACCTCGTCGCCTTCCTCGTGGTCCCGCTCCGCCATCAGGCCCTCGAACTCGGCGGCCAGATCGGGGAAGCGCTGCACGAGGTTGTCGACCGAGATGCCGGGGTCGAGCAGGGCCGGCGGCAGGCCGAGGTCGTCGACGATGGCCACGCTCGCCCGTTCCAGGGTGGGCTGCTCGTCGGCGCCGAACAGGCGGGACAGCAGCCGCCAGTAGAGCACTTGGCGCCGCGTCTCGTCCGCGGTGGTCTGGGAATCGGTCATTTCCGCAGCAACCGCCCCGCTCGCTCGCGTAGCACGGCGACCACGTCGCCGGCCTTGGCCTCGGCCTTGACGACCTTGGGGTCGGTGGGGCCCATGGCCCAGTCGCCGATGTGCGCGACGACGGGCTTCTTCTTGACGGTGGCGTGCACGGCGAGCGGCTGCAGGAGCCACTGCCCGCCGTCCCAGCGCATCAGGCCGATGCACGCGGAGGAGGCCGACACCAGCTCGGGCGTGAGCGGGCCGCAGGACGGCAGCCGGTCGAGGGCCACCCGGAGCCTGTTGCCGCCCAGGTCGAGCGTCTCGCCGTCGATCGTGTAGCCCTCGAGGAAGACGGGCTCCGCGATGCGTACGGGATGGCGGTCGAGGGGCGGGGTCGGCGGCGCCTCGGCCGTGGCGAGCTGGACCCGCGCCGTCGCGAACGGGTCGGCCGCCTCGCCGGCTTGCGCCCGGTCGTCGTGCCACACCAGGTCGCCGCCCGGGAGCAGCGGCATGCCGGTGATCTCCAGGCTGAGGTGCTCGGCCAGCGCGCCCATGAGCAAGGGATGCTCGCCCATCAGCCGCCACACGGACGGGCCGGAGATAGTGTCCACCTTCGCGGCCGCCACGCTCGTGCGTACCAGCCTGGATGGGGCGCCCCCGCCGAGCTCGAGTATGCCGTGGACCTGCACCCGGACGGCGGTGGCGTGCTCGTGCACGTCCGTGCCGAGGATCAGCAGCCGCCCCGAGACCGGCTCGGCGGCGCCGTTCCACGCGCCCTTCTGGGACAGCAGCAGGGCGCGCGTCCACAGGTCGCCCCAGCGGCGCGCGGGCAGCAGGTCCATCGTGGCGACCGGGCACGACGCCCGCAGCTCCGCCGCCAGGCCGTCGAGCAGCACCGCCAGCCCGCGCATCGCGGGCACGGCGAGCAGTGCCTCGATCGCCTGGTCGGAGGAGGAGACGAGGTCGTGGTCGACGCCGCGCCAGCCGGTGATGGCCAGCTCCCGCAGCCAGCCCCGGCATCCGGCGAGCATGCTCTCGGGACCGTCCGCGCCTTCCGCGGGCTCCCATGCCGCGCGGGTGCGGCCGATCGCCGTGTCGAGCCGGGCGAGCAGCGCGTCGTGCACCGCTCCGAACAGCGCCGCCCGTCCACCGGCCAGCGCCGCGAGGTGCTCGTCGCCGATCGACCCCGCGCTCACCTTCTCCGCCGCCTCGCCGATCCGGTCGCCGAGCGGGCTCGCGGCCAGCGCGCCCGCCAGGGCCGCCAGCGCCGCGGACGCCTCCTCACCGAGCCGGGCGAACCCGTGGGTGAGCGCCTCGTCGAACCCCGCCACCAGGTCGAGCGCCTCGCCGACCCCCGCGGGCGCGTCGCCGAGCAGCTCACCGAGCTGTACGTCCAGCATCACCGCACCGCCTTTCCTTCCTGAAGCCCGCGCATCAGCGCACCGCCCCCGTCGCCGGGAACCAGTGCAGCTCGGCCAGCGGCTCCGTGCTGCCGGGCACCTCGAGGTAGGCGAGGTGGCGCAGGAACCGGCTGAACACCACGGCCGCGGGGGTGCGCTCGATCGGCCCCTTGATGGAGGACATCAGGAACTGGCCCTCCGGCACCTCCACCCCCAGGTAACGGGCCACCCGCTCGAGGCCGTACTGCAGGACCGCCTCGTCGGCCAGCTGGTGGATGTGCTTGCAGGCGTAGCCGTGCAGCGCGCCGCACGGCCGGTTGTTGTTGGTGCTGCAGCTCAGCGCGTGGGTGCCGGCGGTGATCGACGAGACGTAGACCCGCTCGATGTCGGACCCGCTCGACACGACTCCCTGCAAGCGTCCGTCGGCCAGCTCGACGAAGGGCACCTTCGCCAGCTTGCGCGGCTTGACAGGCGGCACGACTTGCACCACGCTGCGCTGCTCCCACGCGGTTATGTCCGCGTCCACGACCTCAGAACCTCCCGCCCCGGCCGGCTCGCGGGTGCAGGCGGAAGTGCCCGCTCCTGCGCGGCCGGCTGATCAATTGATCCGGGAACTTACCCGACCTCACTGACAGAACGGGCTCAAATGATCAAAGCCACTGATCGGTCGGCGGCGGCATCGCCCCCATCGAACCCACACGCACGGCACCCCGCCCATCGCCGCCGAATGACACCAGGGCCACCCCGTTGACGCCTCCGCGGGCAAAGGCTAACGTCGTCTCATAACTTAAAGGAAACTTTCCTAATAGTTTCCTGGCATCCCAACCCCCACACACCCCCCAACCGGATGTCGGAGAGCCATGAGACACAGCACCCTGAGCAAGATCCTGGTGGCGTTACTGCTCCCCCTCACCGCCGTGGCGGTCGCCCCGCCGCAGGCCTCGGCCTCGGTGTACGCCGCCGCGGCAGAGTGGGCGCCGTGGACGGCGTACACGGCAGGCACGCACGTCACGTACAACGGCGTCGAGTACGAGTGCGTCCAGAGCCACACCTCCCAGCCCGGCTGGGAGCCCCCGAACGTCCCCGCCCTGTGGAAGCCCGCGACCGGCGGCGGCACGGACACCACCCCGCCATCGGTGCCGGGCAACCTGCGCTCAACGGGCGTCACCGGCAGCAGCGTCTCACTCGCCTGGAACGCCTCCACCGACAACGTCGCCGTCACCGGCTACGAGATCTACCGCGGCGCCACCCTCATCACCACCGTCACCGGCACCACCCACACCGACACCGGACTGACCGCCAACACCGCCTACACCTACACCGTCCGCGCCCGCGACGCCGCCGGCAACCGCTCCGCCAACAGCAACACCGTCACCGCCACCACGACGGGCGGCGGCGGCACGGACACCACCCCGCCGTCCGTGCCCGGCAACCTGCGCTCGACCGGCGTCACCGGCAGCAGCGTCTCACTCGCCTGGAACGCCTCCACCGACAACGTCGCCGTCACCGGCTACGAGATCTACCGCGGCGCCACCCTCATCACCACCGTCACCGGCACCACCCACACCGACACCGGACTGACCGCCAACACCGCCTACACCTACACCGTCCGCGCCCGCGACGCCGCCGGCAACCGCTCCGCCAACAGCAACGCCATCACCGCCACGACCACGGGCGGCGGCGGTGGCGGCGGGAACAAGGTGCTCGGCTACTTCGTGCAGTGGGGCGTCTACCAGCGCGGATACCACGTCAAGAACATCGATACGAGCGGCTCGGCCGCCAAGCTGACGCACATCAACTACGCGTTCGGCAACGTGCAGAACGGCCAGTGCACGATCGGCGACAGCTACGCCGACTACGACCGCTTCTACCAGGCGAGCGAGAGCGTGGACGGCGTGGCCGACACGTGGGACGCCGGCGCGCTGCGCGGCAGCTTCAACCAGCTGCGCAAGCTCAAGAAGAAGTACCCGAACCTGAAGGTGCTGTTCTCCTTCGGCGGCTGGACCTGGTCCGGCGGCTTCACCCAGGCCGCCCAGAACCCGGCCGCGTTCGCCGACTCGTGCTACAAGCTGGTCGAGGACCCGCGCTGGGCGGACGTGTTCGACGGCATCGACATCGACTGGGAGTACCCGAACGCCTGCGGCCTCACCTGCGACACCAGCGGCCCTGCCGCGTTCAGGAACGTCATGTCGGCGATGCGCTCCCGCTTCGGCTCCGGCAACCTGGTCACCGCGGCCATCACCGCCGACGGCACCAACGGCGGCAAGATCGACGCGGCCGACTACGCCGGCGCGGCGCAGTACCTCGACTGGTACAACGTGATGACGTACGACTACTTCGGCGCCTGGGCGGCGCAGGGCCCGACCGCCCCGCACTCGCCGCTCACCTCCTACACCGGCATCCCGATCGCCGGGTTCTACTCCGACAACGCGATCCAGAAGCTCAAGAGCAAGGGCGTGCCGGCGAGCAAGCTGCTGCTCGGCATCGGCTTCTACGGCCGCGGCTGGACCGGGGTCACGCAGGCCGCGCCGGGCGGCACGGCCACGGGAGCGGCGCCAGGCACGTACGAACAGGGCATCGAGGACTACAAGGTGCTCAAGACCCGCTGCCCGGCCACCGGCACGGTCGCGGGCACCGCGTACGCGTACTGCGGCGGGCAGTGGTGGAGCTATGACACGCCGAGCACGATCGGCGGCAAGATGAGCTACTCGAAGAGCCAGGGCCTCGGCGGCGCGTTCTTCTGGGAGCTCAGCGGCGACACCACCAACGCCGAGCTGCTCACGGCCATGAAGAACGGCCTGGGCTGACCCACGAGAGGGCCGGCCCCTGTCAAGGGGCCGGCCCGTTCAGCCCAGCTCGCTGAACTGCTCGGCGGTCAGCGCCACCGTCGAGGCCGCCAGGTTCTCCTCCAGGTGGGCGACCGTGGAGGTGCCGGGAATCGGCATCGTCACCGGCGAACGGGCCAGCAGCCAGGCCAGGCTGACCTGCGCGGGCGTGGCGCCGACGGCCTTGGCGACGTGGTTCACGGGACTGCCGGGCGCCGCAAGCGCACCCTTGGCGATGGGGCTGTAGGGGATGAACCCGATCCCCTGCTCCTCGCAGTGCTCCAGCACCCCCTCCGAGATCCGGTTGGTGAGGTTGTACCGGTTCTGCACGCTGGCGATCTCGACGATGCGCCGCGACCGCTCCAGCTCCTCGACACTCACCTCGGACAGGCCGATACTGCCGATCTTGCCTTCGTCCCGCAGCGCCTTGAGCTCCCCGAGCTGGTCCTCCAGCGGCACCTCCGGATCGATGCGGTGCAGCTGGAGCAGGTCGATCCGCTCCACCTTGAGCCGGCGCAGGCTCATCTCGACCTCCTGCCGCAGGTACGCGGGCCGGCCCACGACCACCCACTGCGCCGGCCCCGGACGCACGAACCCGGCCTTGGTCGCGATCAGGAGCTGCTCGGGGTACGGGTACAGCGCCTCCCGGATGATCTCCTCACTGATGTACGGCCCGTACGAGTCGGCGGTGTCGATGAAGTCGACGCCCAGCTCGACGGCCCGGCGCAGCACCCGGATGGCCTCGTCATGGTCGCGGGGCGGCCCCCAGACCCCGGGCCCGGTCAGACTCATGGCGCCGAAGCCGAGGCGGTGAACGCTCTTGTCGCCAATGGTGAACGTGCCGGTGGACTGCAGCTCTATGGACATGCGGAACACTCCGTCAGGTCGAACCTTTACTCCCGTACCAGCATGACGGACTCATCCGTGGCACCGGCCGCCAGGCTCAGCCGCCAGGGCAGGAGGACGCCCGTGCCGATCAGCAAGATTCCCGCAACCGCGATCGCGGTGCGCGTCCTCGTGACTCCGGTCAGCACCAGAGGGCCGTGGCAGCGGCGATGGCCGCGCGCCCGCTGATAGTCCAGGCGGTGAGGACACGGGCCGTCGTCTCGTGGCCACGCCGAAGCCGAGCAGAATCTTGCGCTGCCCGAAGCGGTGGACGAGCGGCCGAGACAAGGGGGCGCGCCCAGGAGACCGACCAGACAGGGGATGCCGAAGCCGAGCATGTACTGCAGCGGAGTGAATATCTCCCGGAGATCGCCGAAGCCGACTCCCGGCTTGCCGCCGTTGACGTCGTCCGGACCCACCTCCGGCGCGACGGCACGCGGGTGACCGTCGTCCCGGTACCGGTGCCCGCCGACTGCACCGACGGATTCCTGGGTGCCTACTGGCGACGCCCTCACTACTACCTCGACCCGCACGTCCGCGCCGCCATCTCCGCCCTGGCCACCCTCGACCAGGAGCGCATCGAGCACGCGGTGCGCCGCCTCGCGACCGACCTCGCCACCGGACGCTGGCATGAACGCCACCAGGCTCTCCTCGACGCCGACACCCTCGACCTCGGCTACCGCCTCGACACGACCAACACACTCACCCATGCCGATCAGCCGGACCCGAGCGGCATTGCCGCCGGTCTCGACCACGCTCGCCGCCATGAACTCGGCGTCCGTCGATCTCGTCCTGATCAGCGCCTGGTACGGCCCGCAAGGCGTGCTGATCTCCAACGACGAGGTGGCCGCCTTCGTCGCCGGGGCCCCCACCGCCTGGCCAGCGTGGCCTCCGTCGACCTGCGCAAGACCATGACCGCCATTCGCGAGCTCCGATGCGCGGTCACGGAACTGGCTTCAAGACGCTGCGCGTCCTGCCCTGGCTGTGGGAGTTGCCGCCCGACGACTGGCGCTACCACCCCCTGTAGGCCGAGTGCGTCGAACTCGGCATCCCCTTCTGCACCCAAGCCGGGCACACCGGCCCGCTACGCCCCTCCGAGCCGGGCCGGTCCATCCCGTGCCTCGACCGGGTCGCCCTCGACTTCCCCGCACTGACCATCGTCGCCGGGCACATCGGCTACCCCTGGACCACCGAGATGATCGCCTACCTCAAGGGTCACGGCCGGACCAAGGTGCTGTTCGGCAGCAACCACCCGATGATCACACCGAACAAAGGCACTCGATGGGCTGGACCAGCTGGAACTGGACGACGGGGCGGCGGCCCGACCGGCTCAGCCGTCTCCTTACAAGTGTTCGAGGTACCAGGCGTACGTCCGTCGTATGCCCTCTTCGAGGTTTGTGCCACATTTCCAGCCGAGCGCGGTCAGCAGGCTGACATCAAGCAGCTTGCGAGGCGTACCGTCCGGCTTCGACGGATCGTTGACGATAACACCTTGGTAATCGACCACCCGGGCGATCAACTCAGCCAGATCGCGGATCGTCACGTCACTGCCGACACCGACGTTGATCGGCGCTGAGTCGTCGTAGTTCTCGAGCAGGAAGAGGCATGCCTCCGCGAGGTCGTCCACGTGCAGGAACTCCCTCCGCGGCGTGCCGGTCCCCCACAGCACCACCTCCGGAGCTCCGGCAGTGGTCGCCTCGTGGAAGCGTCGGATCAACGCCGGCATGACGTGTGAACTCGTCAGATCGAAGCTGTCGTTCGGCCCGTACAAGTTGGTCGGCATCGCAGAGATCCACCGCAACCCGTACTGGCGCCGCACTGTTTGGACATGCATGACGCCGGCGATCTTCGCAATCGCGTACGCGTCATTGGTCGTCTCCAGCTCACCGGTGAGCAGGCTCGACTCACGGATCGGCTGCTCGGCGTACTTCGGGTAAATGCACGACGAGCCGAGGAAAAGCAATCGCGGCGTCCGTACCGCCAGCGCCGCATCCATGAGATTCACCTGAATTCGCAGGTTGTCGCTCAGGAACTGGACTGGATGGTCCCGATTCGCGAGAATGCCGCCGACTCGGGCCGCAGCGTCAATCACCACCTCGGGCCGGTGCTCAAAGAAGAACGCAAATGTCTTGTCACGGTCTCTGAGGTCCAGCTCGGCGGAGGTCGCCCCGATCAGGTGGCTGAATTCCTCCGCTCTGAGCTTGCGCCAAATCGCCGAACCCACCATGC
Source organism: Nonomuraea sp. NPDC049400 (assembly GCF_044466425.1). Classification (NCBI taxonomy): domain Bacteria; kingdom Bacillati; phylum Actinomycetota; class Actinomycetes; order Streptosporangiales; family Streptosporangiaceae; genus Nonomuraea; species Nonomuraea sp. NPDC049400. Next base: position 99,104 of record NZ_JBITMP010000002.1, on the reverse strand, counting down.
CGCGATGACCTGCGACGTAAACACGACTTTCCCGAGGAAGCGCACCATGAATCACTGTATCCCGATCTCTCATAACTGGCTCTCTCCGCACCGCAACCGCGTCCGATCACACTGCATGTGCCAGGTCGGCGCCTGCTGAGGTTTCGACGCGCGCACACCTGAGCGGATGCAGGAGAACTTCCTGCCAGTACAGACCGTCACGTCGTGGCCGAACCGCTGCAGGCCGTACGATCAGGAGCACGAGATCGGCAGGTCCTCTCGCGGGGATGTCGGCCACCAAGGCGTTTCCCATCAGCCTGAAACTCCAATTCTCTCTTTCTTGGTTCGACGGCAGATCCGACGGCGTCACTACAGTGGCCGCTCTGGAGCATGGAGCAGGGCCAATACCTCCCGCACGGTCTCAGCGGGACTTAAAGCGGTCGTGTCGACCACTTCAGCGGTCCGGCTCAGCCAGGTACCAGTCAGTTCGTAGCGATCGACTTGTTCGAGGCGCGATGCCACCAGGGAGGGGTCCTCGGCATCCCCACGAATGCGCTCTTCGAGAACCGCACGTTCGCAGTGCAGCAGGACATGACGCTGCGTGATCTTCTCGGCGGAGACGTGAACGAACATGTCCAGGGCGCCCAACTGCTCGTGCAGGCCGATCGGCACCATCAGGTCACCGGTGCCTTGGTGGCGCAGCAACTGGATGGCGGTCTCGGCCACAAGAGTTCGCCAGGCGCTCCACTCGTGCAGCTTCTCGACCGGATCAGCGGCGACACGGCGAAGCATGCAGCCGACCTCTTCCGGGTCCAGGAGATGGACGGTGGGTCGATGCTGTGCGAGCAGCGTTGCGACCGTTGTCTTGCCGACGCCTGGAGGCCCGTTCAGCCAGACGATCGACGAACCGGAGCCGTCGTCCTCCGGCATGTCCGCGGCCGTGGTCGGCGATGTGTCGACGGCTGGAGGTACCGGCTCGATGGCGTCGGCGGATGCGGTGATCTGCAACCCGCTGGCCTGAACATCACCGGTCAACTGCAGACGGGCCTGGCCCTCGATCGCCATTGAGATGCCGGCGAGGCTCGGAGCCACGAAGTACCCGTCCGCCCCGGAGAGAACGGCCCGGGTGACGGGCCCGCTGTAGTGAATATCGAGCTCATCGTCGTCGAACTCGGCAACGACGATCCTCGCACCGGGGAACATCCCACGAAGACTGGACACGGCAGAGCGAGTCACCGACGGAGCCAGAACCACGTTCGCCGTCGGTGGGGCGCGCAGGATGTCCACGACAACGAAGCCAGGTCCCAGCATCTCGCTCAGTCGCGCACGAGCCTTGCGGGACAGCGCCATCGCCGTGACCACGACGATCGCGCCGCCTGCCGCGGTACCTGATGAGTCGCTCACCGCTCGCTCCCCCGCATGCGCTCTTCGTTGCGCGGCCAACGGCAATCGCTCGCCCTCGCCATCACCATCGCTTCGCAACAGACGCCCGTCACAGGGATCAGTTCATCGCACCTGCCGTTCGCGAGGCTCCTGACAGTTGTCAGCATTGGTGGCCTGCTACGCACCCTTCATGTGCTGACAGGTGTCAGGACCATCCCCGCCCACCATCCGCCATGGTGGGCTCGAGCCACGTCAAGTAAGGAAGCGGTGTGAAACAGTTCTTAGTCGACTATCGGGATCCAGCGGCGAGGCGGTCTTTTGCCGTCGGCGGTGACGGTAGCGGACTGGACGCGCTCAAAGAACAACTCGACATCTACGGCTTCGCCGTCGCGGACATGCCGGCCGACGTTACGCCGGTTTCTGCTATCGAGCTTCTCGCCGACGGCTGGGACCTGGGGCAGCCCGTGGTTCCGGCCTTGTATCGCATGCCCGGCGCCGAGCAATTCGACCGCGAGATCGCTGAGATAAGGGAAACAGACCGCAGTAGCCATCCGGGGTTCGCCGTCCGTACGGCCCAGGACTTTCACGTCGACGGCACGCTCGACGACCCGGAGGAGACCCCGACTGTGGTGATGTACTGCGTGCGGGCCGCACACCGGGGTGGGAACTCGCTCCTGTTCAACGCGGTGGCAGCGTTCCACGACCTCTACCAGCGGGACCGTGAAGCCGCTTCAGCCCTGCTCCATCCCCGGGTGCTGCGCAGGACGGCGTCCCTCAAGGGTATCGATGCGTACCGAGAGGGTGAGGCATTTCGCGTGAAGAACGATGGAACCATCGTGAACCGCTACTCCGATGACGGCATCGCCACGTGGACGCCTGCCGAGGGTCAATCCGAGGCGTTGGCGCGAGCCCTCGACAGTATTCGACGGAGCAGCCGGACGGCGGACAGCAAATACGTGGCGTCGATCCGGCTCGAGGACGGCCAGGCGCTGGTGCTCCGTAATGACCGGGTGTCCCACGGGCGTGAGGCCTTCACCAACTCCCCGCGCTCTCCGAGACAATTGCTGCGAGCGATTTACGGACGCGTGCCGCGATGAGCAACGTCACGCAGCGTGTGCCGGACGGCGTGATTCACAAGGTCGAGCAATGCTGACGGGTGCACAGGCCGCGAGCGATCTCGCCCATGGCGAAGGCTTTGAACTCGTCCGCAGAGTCCTGGACAGACTTCGGACCGAGGCGCAGGTCAGCCGCGACATGATCAATCTGGTCCCGAGCGAGAACAGACTGTCGCCGACGGCGAGCGCGCCCTTACGGTACGACTTCTACAACCGGTACTTCTTCAATCCGACGCTCGACTCCCGCCAGTGGTTCTTTCGTGGCGCGCAAGGTGTCGGCGACATCGAGACCACTGTCGCGGTTCCGGTTCTCCGTCAGCTTGCGAGAGCGCAACACGTCAATGTCCGGCCGATCTCCGGGATGAGCGCGATGACGCTGGTCCTGCTCGCACTCGGCGGCTCCACGGGTGAGTCCGTCATCAGCATCAAACAAAGCTGCGGTGGCCACTATGCGACGAGTTCGATGATCGCGCGTGTCGGCCGGCGACCGCTGACAGTGGGCCAGGAACAAGGTCGGATCGCCCCTGACGAACTGCGCGCACTCCTGAAGGAGCACCAGCCATCGCTGGTGTATCTGGACCTGCAGAACAGCCTGTCGGAGATCGACGTGGCATCGGTGGTCGAGATCGTCCGCGAGATCAGCCCCAGAACGCGTGTACACGCCGACGTGAGTCACACCCTCGGCCTCGTCCTCGGAGGAGCTCACCGCAACCCCTTGGACGACGGCGCCGACACAATGGGCGGATCCACCCACAAAACCTTTCCGGGGCCGCAGAAGGGTGTCCTGTTCACACGCGACGATGAGCTCGCCGAGCAGATCCGCCAGGCACAGTTCGAGATGATCAGCAGCCATCATTTCGCGGACACACTGGCACTGGCACTGGCAGCCGTCGAGTTCGAGACTTTTGGAGTCAAGTATGCCGCTCAGGTCATTCACAACGCTCGCCTTCTCGGCAGCAAGTTGATCGACGCCGGCTTCGACGTGGTGAAGGGGACGCCTGAGATCACCGACTGCCATCAGGTCTGGGTCGCATGTGGCTCGGATTTCGACGCGATGGACTTCGCCGACGGGCTGGCAGAGGCGGGAGTACGGGTGAACGTGTCCGCCGAGCTTCCGCGCTTCGACGGGCGCTTCGCGCTTCGCCTCGGCCTGTCGGAGATCACGTTCGAGGGCGGGCACGACCACAGCGTGGCGCAGTTGGCCGACATCTTCGCCATGGTCAGGGGTGGCCGCATCCAGGAAGCGCGCACCTTGTGCGCGTCACTACGCGACGGTTTGGGGACTCCCTACTACTTCAGGGAGGAGGACGTGGCCGGTGCCTCCGTCTAGCAGACAGGCACCACCGGACGTCACCGTGATCGTGCCCTGCGCCGGCTACGGACAGCGGTTCGGCGCGCCATACCCGAAGGAACTGCACTTGCTGGCCGATGGCACCAGTGTCATTGACCGATCTCTCGCTCCGGTGGTGGAGTTCGCAACCAAGCGGTCGGCGTTGCTTCGACTGGTCGTCGTCATCCGGCCACATAAGACACAGCTGGTTGACTACCTTGCCCGCTACTCGGGACTGTTCGAGCTGGTCTTCGTCTACCAGTCGGAGCGAAGCGGGCCGGAACTCTCCGGAGCGATCAGAGCAGCGCTTTCTGTGGCCGTCGGCCCTACGGCCCTGGTCTTGCCGGATCAGCTCACCTACGACAGTGAGGCTGGTGGGCGCGTTGAGCACGCGTTCGAGCATCTCAGCCGTCATTCGTTGTCCATCGTCGCCGCCCCAACCGACGATCCGGCAAGGCTCGCGCAGGAGGGTGCTCTGCTGATCCGGCCCGAAGGCGAGCACCACGTCGTTGTCGCCGCCGCGGAGAAACCCGCCGCGGCGGAGAACTTCAATGCCGCCTGGATGATTCTGCTGGCGTCCGCCGAAATGCGGCACGTGCTGGTGGAAGTGGTCCAGCCCGGTGGCATCGAAAGATCGATAGGTGCACCAGTGACTCTCGTAAAGGACTTCGTGAACGCCAATCGGGTCAGTGATGTCTGATGGCGCCCGGTCTCACGCTGTTGTTCGATGCCGGGCAGTACCCGGTGTGCGCCGCCGCCACGACGGGACTCGGACTCAGGATCGCCGAGCTGGCTGAAACGCTCAGCCGTACCTTCGACGTCGTCGTCTACTCACCCGATACGACGGACGCCCTGCATCTGGGCGAAGCCACGCTGGCCGCGCCACACAAGGGCTGGAGCGAACTGGTGAGGACCGCCGATGTGGCCTTCTTTTTCGACATCGCCGACGACCAGCGGTTCGAAGACGCGGTGTCGAACAAGTTGACGATCATTTCGGAGACAGCACCGCCGCTCGAACACGCGGGGTTCCCGTCGCTCCTGCGCGCCGACTCACCGTCTCGTGCCTACGAGGCGATCGTGGCCGGCTACAACCGACAGATCGCATTGTCGGATCATTTCATCTGCCGCTCCGCGGTAGAGAAGGCCACCGTGGTGAGCTCCCTCATGACCGCAGGCCGCATCGGGCCTGATGACATCGCGAGGTCTCCCACCATGGATCACGTCGTGACGACGATTCCCATCGGTTTCAGCCACCACAGTCGGCTGCGAGCCGAGAGCGCCATATCCCGGCCCAAGGCGGACTTCCTGTGGACCGGAGGGCTTTGGTCTTTCTATGATCCCGGCGTCCTGGTACAGGCCGTAGCGCTATGCGCCACTCGTGGTATCGACGTGACTGCCGCGTTCGTTTACGGTGGCCCCCACCCGGACAACCAAGCGGTCATCTCGGAGCTCGACCGCGACATCGACGTGCTCGGAATGCGATCCCGAGTCCGTATCCGCCATGATCCGCTGCGGCACTACGAGCGAGACGCGATGCTGAAGGGCGCCATGGGATTCGTCTGCATCGCCCGGCCGGGAGTCGAGAACGAGACCTGTGTCCGGCTGCGTCTACGCGACAGCAGGCTGTACGGCGTGCCGCTCATCGTGGACGGCTTCGGAGCCACCGCCGACGAAGTGCGTCGCGACGGGTCCGGAATCGTACTCGCCGAACCCACGGCGGAAGCACTGGCGGACGTCCTGGCTCACCTCGCGACCGGCCGCGACCGCCGGCACGCATCGGCCACGTACGAATACCGCCTCGAGCTGCATGGCCTCACCCGACGGCTGATCGAGCTGAGACCGGATGCAGCTCCCTGCGCCAACGAAAGCTGAGGTTAGCGCGATGTCCCCCACCCGGATGTGGAGACCTTGGTCGCCGGTGAGCCAGCCGGCCCCGGTAACGATCGTTCGCGCTCGCGGATGCCAGGTACGTGACGAAAACGGTAACTGGTACCTGGACGGTATCTCTGGAGCACTCAACGTCTCATGTGGGCACGGTCATCCGCGCTTGATCGAGGCCGCGATGCGCCAGATCAACGAGTTGTCCCACTACGACTTGACGAACGCCTCGCACCCACTAGCGGAAGCGCTCGCCGCGCGGCTTGCTGACCTCCTGCCCGATCCCTTGGGACCGACTCTGCTGCTCAACAGCGGGTCCGAGGCGGTGGAGGCCGCGATCTGGATCGCCCATGAGTACTGGCGGAACCTCGGCGAGCCGCGAGACCGTGTGATCACGTTCGAGCTCGGCTACCACGGCTCGACCAGCCTCGCACGGCATCTGTCCGGCTTGCCCCATGTCCAGACCGGCTGGAGCGCGCCCTTCCAGGTCGATCGCGTCAGCTTGCCAGGTGATGCCCGCTCTGTCCGTTTCCCTGAGAACGCGGAAATGTTGCTCGCCGGTTTCGAGCGGCTGCTGAACGGGGCGCGACCAGCCGCAGCCGTGCTGGTAGAGCCATTGCTCAACGTCGGCGGCGGCATCGTGCTCCCGCCCGGCCTCCTGGCCGGGCTGCGAGCGTTGTGCCACCGCACGGGAACGTTGCTCATCATCGACGAGGTGTTCTGCGGGTTCGGGCGCACCGGCCGGATGTTCGGCTTCGAGCACGACGGCATCACACCCGACATTGTCGCGATGAGCAAAGGAATCAGCAGCGGATACGTCCCGTTGGCCGCCGTCACCACCACCCAGGAGATCCATGCGTCGTTCACGGCGGAACCGCTGATACAGGGGTTGCGCTACGGCCACACGACCGGAGGACATGCGGTGGCGGCGGCCGTCGCCATGGCCGTGATCGACGTGATAACCGAGGACGGTTTGGTGGCCAACGCCGCTGCCCGTGGTGCGGCTCTGCTCGCGCAGCTTCAGAAGCTCGAAACCGATTCGAGGGTGACCGACGTGCGCGGCCTCGGCCTGGTGACCGTTGTCGAGACCGATCATCCAGATGTGGCGACCGCCGCCGTCGCCATGGCGCGACGGAGCGGCGTCCTGGTGCGGCAGCAAGGGACCAACATCATGATCTGTCCGCCGCTGCCCCTCGACGCCGACCAGGCTGCGGAGATCGGCGACTGCCTGCTCGGTGCATTCAGCCAGATTTACTGAGGCCTCTGATGCTGGACGACGCGCTGAACGCAGCAGGGTTCGCCGATGCCCCCTGCGTCCGGTACTACCGGACTATCAGGAATGGCGTCGGCACGACTGCGGAGCAGCTCGGCTACGGCGTCAACAAGCGTCCGCCGGCCGCTGCCGTCCGCACCTGTCTGACTCGCATCTTCACGGACGTCGTCGAGCGGCGCAGCCTGGAGTACGACGACAGCCGTGAGCAACTTGTGCGCGAACTCGTCGGTCTGCTGCTGGCGCGATATCTCGCCTTGCCCGCGATCGACGCCGCCCAGATTGTGCTGTTCCATGGGACCACCGAGGCGATCAGCGTGGCGAGCGACTACGCGAGTCGTCGGAAGCTGCAACCGGTGCTTCCGTTGCCGAACTACTTCGCCTTCGAACATTCCTTGGCGCGGCACGGGGCCGGCAACCCGCAGTTCTACTCGGCCACAGGCCGGACCACCGCCGCGCCAGCCGGGCAACGGCCGCGCCTGCTGGTCGATGTGGCACCCAACGGCGTTCTCGGCACGGTGTTCGAACGACCGCCGCACCGCACAGGCGACCTCTGTCTCCTGGACATCCCGTTCTCTCTTCCGCAGTTCGTACCCCCAGGCAGCCTGAGACGGACGCTGCGGGAGCGGCTCGTCGGCGAGCGGTGGATGCTCTGTATGACCCCGTCTAAGGATCTGTCCATGCCGGGGTTGAGGGTCGGCTTCATCGCGACCTCCGACCCCGACTTCGTGCAGTTCGCCGCAGCGGATCGTTTTGAGCGCGGTTACACCGTGCATGCCGCTACCGGAATGATCGCCGCCCTGCACCTCGGTCTGTTGCTCTTGGCTTCTGGCGACGGCGCTGAAATCCCGCGCCTGACGCGTCGGCTGGCCGCTGACTTCCACAGGCACTCGGTCCCTTTCCTCAGCACCGACGAGATCACCTGTTTCCGTCGCGAGCTCTCCGCCGCACGCGACGCCTTCCGTCGGAATCTCGATGTCATCGAGCACGAGGGACTCTTCGAGATCTCCCCTGAGACCGGTCCGCCGGTCGCCGGTTACTCGACCTTCCGGTGGTTGAGGGCCGATTTCCCCTCGTCGGCCGCCTACACGCGCTGGGTCAACGAGCTAGGCCGAGCCGGGTTGAAGGTCAACCCGAATCTGCTCTTCAGCGGAGACGAGGCCGCGTGGGCCGACCTCTATCCGGATCGGTACGGCATCCGGCTCAACTTGTCAGTACCGATGAGTGAGCTTCAGCCCAATCTGCGATCGCTCGCCGTCGCCATGAAGGAGGCCACACGATGACCGATGTCCTTGCCGCCATCGCCAGCAAGCGCGCCGGTGAGCAACTGACTGCCGAATCCATCTCGGGCGTGATCGACGCTTACACCAGGGGCACCATGCCCGATTACCAGATGGCCGCTTGGCTGATGGCGGTCGCCTGTCGCGGTATGAGCTTCGACGAGGTGGTAGCACTCACCCGTTCGTACGTCGACAGCGGCATGCGGCTCGGCTACAGCGGCGTCGGCCGGTCCGTCGTGGACAAGCACAGTACAGGCGGCGTCGGCGACAAGACCACGATGATCGTCGCCCCCGTACTGGCGGCGCTGGGCATACCCATCGCGAAGATCAGCGGGCGTGGCCTCGGCTTCGCCGGCGGAACACTCGACAAGCTCGAGTCGATTCCGGGCCTCCGCCTGGCGCTGGACGAGCAGGAGATCCTCCATGTCCTCAGCCGCGCGGGCATGGTGGTGGTGCAGCAGTCGAAAGCGCTGGTACCTGCGGACGGCGCCACCTACGCGTTGCGCGACGTCACAGGGACGGTCGAAAGCCTCCCCTTGATCGCCGCGAGCATCATGTCCAAGAAGATCGCAGCCAGCACGAACGGCGTGGTCCTCGACGTCAAGTTCGGCTCTGGCGCGCTCACCGGTCACCTCGCCGACGCCATCGACCTGGCCGAACTGATGATCGATATCGGTGCGGCGTTCGGGCTTCGCTGTCATGCCGTGATCAGTAGCATGAACCAACCGCTGGGACGGGCCAGCGGCAACGTCCTCGAGGTACGCGAGGCCATCGAGGTCCTCAACGGCGCGCAGATGCCCGGTGTCACCGAGTTGTCCGCTGCCCTCGCCGCAGAGGCCATGATCCTGGCGGGAGACGAGCGGGACCCCGTCCGAGCGGAAAAGCGTGTGCGCGAAGTCCTTCTGGACGGACGCGCGCTCTCGGCGTTCCGGCGGTGGGTGAGCGCGCAGGGCGGCGATCCCGCAGTAATAACCGATCCGGACCAGCTGGATTCCGCGCCCTACGTCACGACCGTCAATGCCGAGACATCTGGTTGGATCCAACGGATGGATGCCCGAGCGATCGGTGCGCTCGGTCTGCACCTGGGCGCTGGACGACTGGCCAAGGATGCTCCGATCGACCGGGCCGTCGGCGTCGTACTGCACAAGCGCGTCGGTGACCGGGTCGCCAGGGGAGAGCCGATCGCCGATATCCATCTGCGCGACGCGGACGCCGAGGCGCAGACCCGTTTCCGTTCTGCGGTGACCGTCGTGAACCATCCGGTCGCCCCGGAACCAACCATTCACGCTGTTATCCGCCCTCTCTTCACCCAAGAGAACATGGGCGGCAGACGATCACCGAGCTCTTTCTTGAGGGTGGAGAAGGAGATGACCCTTCATGGAGACTCGCGAGGCGGGGCATGACCCTCCTGACCACGAGATCCCAGAGCGTCCAGCGCCAGCCTCATGGTGAGGGAAACCCGCTCCGATCGGTCGCCTTGGTCGCCCAAGAGCTCTCCGCGGCCTTGACGAGCGTTGACACCGCGATCGTGGACGGCGCACGAGCAGGATCGCGTATGGCGGCTCCGGCACAGCACATTCCCCGCAACCGTTCTCTTCGCAGCGTCGGTCGATGAGACGCTCCACATTCGTCTTTTCCACCTGCCGGCCGGCCTCATTGAGGACTTTCCTATCAGTCCGGTCGCGCCTGTTGCGGTTGTCGCTGGAGGAACGCCGCTGTGGTTGGGGCCTGGTGCTCGTACACGCGGTCATTGCCGGCATCCCCGCTGCGTCCGCCCTGGCCACGGGCTGGCTGGTGGCCAGCCTGACCGCCATGGCCTCCGGACGAGGGGCCGCCGCGACGCTTGTCTGGCCCGTGATGACCATGTCCATCCTGTTGATCGCCGATGAGGTACTGGGACTGGCGAGCGCCGCCCTGGAGCAGTACACCGCGGGCCGGATCGATGCTCGGGTACGGCGGCGGGTGCGCGCGCTGGCGCTGTCGCCCGACGATATGGCGCATCTCGAGGATTCAGCCTTCGCCGACGAAGCTGCCCGCGCCTCCGACATCGGGGAAGGCAGGTTCCGCTCACCGGGAACCGCCTCGGTCGGTCAGCTCCGGCTGCTCTTCCGGATCCTGGCCGCGCTCGGCTCGGCCGGAGTGATCGCGGTGTCGTTCACCCCGGCCCTGTCGGTCGTTCTCCTGGGAGCCTCCTTGATCATGCGTGCGGCACTCCGCCGCTGGTGGCTGCAGATCGCGGAAGTACGGGACAGCCGTGAGGGGCTACGGCGGCGCGTGGAGTATTGGACGGACATCGCCTCTACCGGTGCCGCGGCCAAGGAGGTCCGGCTCTTCGGCCTGCACCAGTGGGTCGTCCACCTGCGCACCCGCGAGGAGCTGGCCTGGGCCGGTCCCCTGTGGTCCATCGACCGTGACGTGCTGCGACGGCAGTGGTTCATCGCTCTGCTGGCGGCGATCTCGGCGGGCTCGGCACTGCTTTGGCCAGGGCTTGCCGCCGCACGGGGTGACCTGCCGGTGGAGGAATTGATGACGGTGCTGGTCGCGGCCTGGGCGCTATTCGAGATGGGCGGCATGGGTCGTGAGGCATTCGACATCGAGTACGGCCTGGGCGCAGTGCGTGCCTTGAACAGGCTGAACTCTTCGCACGAGAACACGCGGGCGCTGACGGCCGGTCGGAGTCGCTCTGATGGCCCGGCAGCCCTGCACGCCGAGGGCTTGGTGTTCCGATATCCCGGCGCCTCCCAGAACGTCATCGACGGACTGGACCTGCACGTTCGCCCCGGAGAGGTACTGGCGCTGGTCGGTCACAACGGCGTGGGCAAGACCACCCTGGTCAAAGTGCTGGCAGGGCTTTACGTTCCCACCGCCGGACAGCTGTTGGTCGACGGGAGCCCGCTGCAGTCCTCCGATCTGGCCGCCTGGCGTCGCAGGGCCGCGGTCGTCTTTCAGGATTTCAACCGCTACCCGTTATCCGTCGCGGACAACATCGCGCTCGCCGCCCCAGAACACCGCGACGATCTGGACGGGATCCGTGCGGCTGCGCGCCAAGTCGGCATAGACGGTTTCATCGATCAACTGCCCGACGGGTACCGCACGCCCCTCTCCTCGGATCTGAACGGCGGCACAGATCTGTCAGGCGGCCAGTGGCAGCGGATCGCCATTGCCCGGGCCATCTTCGCGGTGGAGCACGGGCGGGATCTGCTCATCTTGGACGAGCCCACCGCGCATCTGGATGTGGAGGCCGAGGCCGGCTTCTACCGGAGGATCATCGCTGAGGTCACCGGGGCGACGGTGCTGCTGATCTCCCATCGGCTCTCCACCGTCCGCCCCGCCGACCGCATCGTACTGCTCGACAAGGGAAGAGTCGCCGAACAAGGCAGCCACGAAACGCTAATCGCTAACGGTCAGGCATACGCGCGCGACTTCCACCTGCAGGCGGCTCGATTCAGAAACACGGAGGCAGAACGGTGATCCGCATAGCCTGGCACATGTTACACCTCGCCTGGCGAGCGGATCGCGCCGTGGTCATACTCGTCATCCTGCTCTCCGCGGCGAAGACCATAGCCGTCGCCGCCACCGGTCTGAGCCAGCGGTGGGTGGTGGACTCGGCGCACTCGGCAGGCGCCGGGCTTCTGCTCGCCGTTGCCATCGGGGTCATCGCCCACATCATCTCAGCCGCCGGCGGCCGAACCCGGAGTAACTACCAGTTCGCGCTGACCGATCGCGTTCATCTCACCGTCAACCAGGAGGTGCTGACCAACACCGCGGTCATCCCCACCCTCGAACACCTCGAACGCGTCGACTACCTCGATCGGCTCAGCTTGCTGCGGCGGCACACCGAAACGCTGGCTGGCTCCTGCTGGGCGATGAGCGACTCAGTGATCTCGGTGATCAGCGCGGGCCTCTCGCTGTGGCTATTGGCTGATGTTCATCCGGGGCTGATCGTCCTGGCGCTGCTCGCGCTGCCGCCGTTGTGGGGTGCCCAGCGAGGTCAGCGCCACCTCGCCCGCGCCCGCGTCACCACGGCAGGTGACCAGCGGTTGGAGGAACGGCTGCACAAGATGTGCATCGAACCCAAGAGTGGCAAGGAGATCTATGTCTCCGGAGCGGGGGCTGTGCTGGACCAGATCGCTGACGCGGCGCGTCACCGGGTCCTCTCCGCCGTTCTCCGCGCCGACCTTGGTGCGATCGGTTGGCAGCTATCTGGTTGGATGTGCTACGCGGTGGGGTTCATCGCCGCGCTGGTGCTCACCGCCCATCTGGCGAGCACCGGACAGGCGTCGCTCGGCGACCTTATGTTGGTCATCACACTCGGCGTCCGGCTACGCGCACAGATACGCGATACCGTCGGTGGTTTTCGCCGTATCGCCGACGCCGGGCACGCCGTCGGCCACTACCTCTGGTTGCGCTCCTACGCCGAGCAACAGCGGCCCGCCGGTACCCGACCCGTACCCGATCGCCTGAAGGTCGGCATCGAGTTGCGAGGTGTCGAGTTCACCTACCCGGGTACGGTCGAGCCCGTACTGTCCGGAATCGATCTCACGCTGCGTCCGGGATCCGTCGTCGCTGTCGTGGGCACCAACGGAGCCGGCAAGACCACGCTGGTGAAGCTCTTGAGCGGGATGTACCGGCCGACCTCGGGGACGATGACCGTCGACGGCGTCCCTCTGGCCGACCTGGAGATCACTGCCTGGCGCTGCCGACTCACCGCGGTCTTCCAGGATTTCGTCTGCTTCCAGCTACCGGTCCGCCAGACCGTCGGTATCGGGCACCTGCCGGACATGGACTCCCACGCGGCGGTGTCCCGGGCTGTCGCCGAAGCCGGCGCGTCCTCCTTCGTCGACAAGCTGCCGGACGGTCTGGACACTCAGCTCGGTCACCTCTACGGGGGCCGCGAACTGTCACAGGGCCAGTGGCAGGGTCTCGCGCTCGCTCGGGCCCTGATGCGGCGTAAGCCTCTGATGTTGTTCCTCGACGAACCGACCGCAGCGCTCGATCCGGTGGCCGAGCACGATCTCTACGAACGATTCATGCAGCAGGCCGACGGAGAGGAAAGGATCACCGTGTTGGTGTCCCACCGGTTCTCGACGGTACGCAACGCCGATCACATCGTTGTTCTGGAGAACGGCCGCATCGCCGAACAGGGCACCCACGACGAACTTATGGCATCAGGAGCCGGCTACGCCAAGCTGTACACCACGCAAGCAGCCGCCTATCGCTGATCAGGATGGCCACGGACATGAGTGGGTCTGACGGAAAATGCGCTTCTGCTGAGCAGTCGGCGGTCCCGTGCTGCTCGTGGGCCTCTGATCAACGGCGAGCGCGCATACTCCCGGTGCTCGATCTTGTTCCACTGCGAGCTCACCCAGATGGCCCGGCGCGTGCACGCCCAGGGCTACCTCGATCGTCCCTCCCGCAACGGGACTCCTGATGATCTTCTGGCTTGGTCGCGAGATCTTCAGAGGTCCCGTTGTGCTGTCACGGGGGGCTTGACGAGTGGTCGCTCAGTCAAACGCAACGGCGTTGCCATCACCATCGACTCAGGATCTCATCCAGTCGTGGAAGCTCTGCATATTCTCGTGCAAAAGAGAGAGCACCGATCGCGTATGCTTCCTCCGACGCCACTCGGGCAATGGCCTCCGAGATCTCATCCAGCGAATGCATGACTGATTCCTCATCGAAACGCATCATGTCGCCGGCTCCAAGATTCGAGCAGAGGGAGGCGATGTACTGCTGATCCCGGCTGAACGGCACACTGTGCACCGGAACTCCCGACGACAATGCCTCCGTGACAGTGCTCATCCCCCCATGGCATCCAACGACAGAATACTCGAAGGCAACTCCCTCCAGCGAGGGCACATCAAGAATCTCAACATTACTTGGCACACTGTCAAGGCCGGTCGCGCCAGGCGGGGCGACCACGCCGATCTCGAACGCGGGAGACAAGCGTTCGATCAAGCCCTTCAGCAACACCTCCCTAGGAACCCGGGGTGTCGTCCCATAGCTCAACAGTATCCGCCGACCGGATCCAGCACTTCGCACGAGACTGCTCTCTCGGGGGTCGCATGCGATGACATCAGAGGCGATGTCGGAAACCGATGATCCGTGAAACGAGTGCGGTAGGTACGTCAGCCATGTCGGGCGGGACAAAGCCATATCCGCACGAGAGAGGCGAAGAGTCTCGTTCGCCTCCTCGATGATCGCCTGAGATTCCGCACGCATCCAATTGAACGTCCCGAAACCGGTGGATGCAACGCAAACGGCCTTTAGTTGCAGATGACTTGCGGCCAAAGCGGCACCGAGATCCGACCGGTCGAAGACGATGTGAGTCGGATTGACGTCTTCGGCGAGTCTGAGAATCTCTTGGGCACTCGTGATTGCCATATCGACTGGGATATGCTTCCAGGCGCTCCGCTCTGTCACCACCGGGTAGCGCAACGGCGCCTTCCGCACATGTGGAAGTTGCCACTTGCCGACATGCCAGTGGATCTCAGGACTGGCGGCTACGGTGACCGAATGGCCAAGCCGCCTCAATGACCGGGCCACGGGAAGCACCAGATTGACATGCCCGATGGCTGGGGCACTCGTGACTAAGACATTCGTCATATTAGCATTTTGGCATGCCGCATGAATTGGATCAATCATTTCATGCGGCATCCCCCCGAAACTTATGATCGTGGCCGGGGTGCCGAAAGGTCGCAGGGCATGGCCCGAAATGCAGCGACCCGTGCCGCCACGCCGGCGCAGCGTCGCGATTGACTACTTGGAGAGGTTCATGCTGTCCGCCGCCGGCAGGCCGATCGACCTGATTATCTCTGTCACGACGTCATCCACGGAGCGCCCGGTCGTGTCCAGAATAATAGACTCGTTCGCGAGCCAGCCCAGGTTGCTCCTGAAGCCGTCGGCTTTCGAACGCCGACCGCCCCTTGCTCCTATTTCAACCTCGTCCCTGTCTATGCGCAGCAGATGTTCCTCGTGATCCGCGATGAGAGTGAAGTGCTTCAGGGGGATACCAGCCGTCTCGATGGCCGTACGTATTTCAGCCCAATATTCACGTTCAGCCACGGTCTGCGGCAGGATCAGAGTCGACTCCACATACTCAGAAATAGAGACCGCTGCAGTCGCCACCATTCTACGCCATGGCGGCCAATGCCGGAAGTCGGACACCGGCCGAACACCTTCGAGCGTTCGCCGCAATATGAAGCCGACTGTCTCCGGGTCAAAGACACATGACCCCGGGATGCGACGGGCAAGGGCTGCGGCCGTTGTCGTCTTACCAATCCCGTGCGGCCCATTCAGCCAGATGATCATAGCCACATTACCTTATCCACAAGCCTACACAACTGCAAGGCCTCATTTGGTCCTCCCCGGGCCGCCCTTTGAATCTTGAGTTCGGCCGAGGCCGAGGCCCACTCGTTGCGACAATTATTTTAGGCCGGAATGCTGAGTCCGAGGGCATAAATCGTGGAGCGGTGACCATGCCGCGGAGCAGGGCGAGCAGGTCCTCGATGCCGAGCCGGGCCCCGGTGCGGCGCCAGACGCCTCGACGGCGGCGCTGCGACCATAGCGGACGTACCAGACGATGGCCAACCCATGAGCAACCGCCCCGAGAGCCACGACAGGAAGCACAGCGGCGGGCGTGCGGTCATAGAACTGACCAGCGCCCAGCAGGTCGACGGACGCCTGGTCTCACGGGCTGAGACCGCTCCGCGGTCCTGGGACTGAGCCATCGGGTGCGCTTCACACCTCCATGTGCCTGACACCTGTCAGGACCGGTCCGCCCCTCGATGTCGGCACCATGGGTCTTTACCGAGGGCGTCGAAGGGGCCGTGCGTGAACCTGTCGTTTGTGGACCATCCGACTCCTGGAGCCAATCGAATCGTTGACATCGAGGCGACGGATGGGGTGTCGGTCCAGAAGGGATTTCGGGCGCGGAGACCACACCAGCACGCAGAGCCTGGAGACCCGCGGGTGATGGCCACTGTAACTACTCATCGCCGCGAACCGGCCGGCTACGTCCCCGCTGATCGGTTCGGCGCGAGGTCGTGAGCGCATTGGAACTCCACCTGGGTTGCGGGCCAAGGCACATTCCAGGCTTCCTGCACATCGATGCGATCGCTTATCCGCATGTCGACCGGGTCGGACCTGTGGAAGACCTATCGTGCTTCGACACGGGGTCGGTGGACTCGATCTACGCGAGTCACGTCCTAGAACACTTCGGGCGGCACGACTACTTGGACGTTCTAGCAGAGTGGTTCCGCGTACTCCGCCCAGGCGGCATCCTGCGGATCGGAGTGCCCGACTTTCAAGCGATCGCAGAGGAGTATGTATTCGGTCGCCTCACGAACGGCCTGCGCGACCTGGTCGGGCTGTGCGTCGGCGGACAACATGATCGTCACGACTATCACAAGATGATATTTGACGAGGACACGCTGGAAGAAGCACTGGCTCACGTCGGATTCTCAGCTGTCCGTCGCTGGGACTGGCGCAGCACAAGGCATGCCCATATAGATGACTATACCCAGGCATACCTGCCTCACATGGACAAAGAACGGGGCCGATTGATGAGTCTGAACATGGAAGCCGTGAAGTGACTGAGGATGTCCGGCTCGACAGAAGGGACGAGGCGGCGACGTCCGATGATGTGGCCCTGACATTCTCCCAACTCGGGTTGTACGGCCGGTTGGGCAACAACTTGTGGCAGATCGCCGCTGTTATAGGACGGGCCATCGACCTCAACCTGCCGATTCGTCTTCCCCCTTGGTCCTACTCGGCCGCCTTCAATATACCCAGGGAATGGTTCCGTCCGCTCAAGCCGACGGACGTGGACGTCTTCGCGACCGTCGACTACCTGAAGCCCAGGGACGAGCGATGGCTTCAGGACACACGCCTCTGGTGGAATCACCGAGAGGCCGTACGCACTTGCCTCAGTCCAACCGACGACGTGCTGAGCGAATGCTATCGCGTCTATCCACGTCTGCTGGAGAACGGCCCGGTCACGGCGATCCACGTACGACGCGGCGACTATCTGCGCTTCCAACGATACTATCTGTTGCCGTCGGCAGATTACTACCGTCGGGCGCTCGGCGACACCGACCCCGAGGACGTCATCGTCCTCACTGATGATCCCGACTGGGTCTTGACCGAGATGAGATTTCTACGTGGTGCACAACTATCGGTTGATCAACCAAATATTGTCGATCTGGCCTGCATGACCCGATGCCATCGCCACGTCATTGCGAACTCCTCGTTCTCCTGGTGGGGAGCGTTTCTTTCCGGATCCGACGAAGTGAAGTATCCGAGAGACTGGTACACCCCCGAGTACGCCCACCTCCGCTCCGAGTACCTGACTCCGAGTTCCTGGCAGCCTGACTGCTGACCGCATCCTTCTTGTCCTTGAAGGGGAAGCCCCATATGCACATGCCCAGGCCGAGGAGCCGACTAGAATTTGCGTTGAGGGCGATTTCCCACGCGTCTGCGGCAAAGAATCACGCCGAAGCGGTGCAGATTCTCGGCGAACACATGGCGCCGGACTCCGATCCTCTCCTGAAGCATCCGCCGGCGCCCTCTTGCGGCCAGCCGAACGGCGGCGGTTACTGGCTGGCGGCTTCGATGCCATTGGCCGAACGGCAGCCGCACGCGTCAGAGGCCACGTACGGCGTGTCCCTGGTTCACATGACGGCTGGAGTCACCACACACGCAGTTGTCTATCGCTCTGCTGATGAAGGCCCTTATTGGGCATCGTTGGGGGATGGGTGCTTCACTTGGGACGAGCAGATCCACCTGGATGTCGAGCACCCTCCGCTATACGACGTGCGTCTTGTTCCCGCACCAGTAACGAATGGCGGCGATATCGAAACACGTGCACGGCAAGCCGGCTATGTTCCCCTCTCGGATTGCTCGGCTCTGCAAGGGCTGCTGAGTGTGCTCGATGGGGAGTCGGCGGGCTTTCTTGGTCACGATGTCGAGCCTGCGACACGCCTCGCCACGGCGCTCCTCATAGCGGAGGCTCGTGGGTTCGTCAGCCATTGGTCGGGGCATTACCCGCATCTCAACGAGACGTCCATGATCGCATGCGCCGAACTAGCTCACTACCGCAGCCTCCTCGAGATCGTCGACAGAGCGACGTAACCCAGCCTGGCACAATCGTCGGTTACGGCAGCCGTGGATCGTTGTGATCACGATGCTGTCTCGGCGTGGGCGTGCCATCGCTGGTGGCAGCGGCGGGCGCGGTATTGGTGCCGTCGCCGCCATATGGACCAGGTCTGGCGGTGTTCCTGGTCTCGGCGCGGGTCGAGGATGACCAGGCCGCGGAGTTGCCGGAGCAGTTCGAGGATGGCGATGGCGACCAGGCCGAGGTGTTCGACGAGGGGGCCCGCCGGGCTGGCGCTGATGAGCGGTGACCACCGCGATGAAGGTGTAGGCGAGCAGGGCCATGGTGCTCCGGCGGTGCCAGGAGCGCCAGCGTACGACCTGTCCGGCGTCCAGGCCGCAGGCCTGCTTGGCGAGTTGATGACCTTCTTCGATGCTCCATCTGAGCGTGGCGACGCGGATGAGGCGGGCCAGCGGCACCAGGCGCGGGCTCCAGCAGCGGTAGGAGGTCTGGCCGGTGTAGCCGTGGCGGCGGACCGGCAGGGCGGCATGTCCGGGATCATGCCGTCGAGGGTGTCGTCGGGCAGGATGGCCAGCATTGTCGCCGTCGTCAGACAGCCGGGTAGGCACGCTGCCCGACAGCATGACAACAAGATCGAGACGATGGCGTACTCCGGCCCAACCCAGCCGGACGATCATCCACGAGTCGGCCGTGGCCGATCAAGGCGAGTCGGACCATTGCCATCCGGGAACCGGATCCTACCGGCAGAGTTGCTGACCAGCAGCAAGGAATGGCATTCACGGGTTGTGGCTGCAAGCTTTTCAAGCCCGGTATTCGCCACACGCCGTTGACAGGCCGGTGTGCGACCTCTACCCTAAATTTTTGACAAAGTAGCGGGAACGTTCACGGCGGGGAGGTCGGATGGACAATGTAATCGAGGGCAACGAGTGACACATAACGCCATACGAATGCTTGACCATGTATAGCTTCCTCCCATGCTGCGGTTCGTCGGCCAGCTGGTGCGGCGAGCATCTCGGCGCTGTCGCTTTACGTAGGATGATGAACGGACGTCCTCGCCGGGTGAACGACATAGCCGCTCCGGTCGCATCGAACGCCCTTCGCCGACCGTTGCCGGATTGCGGCACCCTGATGCGGATCAATTCTTATCTACGTTCGACAGAGGGATTGATTAGGGCACAAGGACGACATATCCAGATAGGCGCACCCCCGGGTGACTCAATCGTGGAGATCGACACAGCCATCCCCCTGACACAGGATGTCGGCTACGAAGTGGGACAGCATCGCGATATCGCCGGCCGGATCGACTCCGCGGTATCCCCCATCCCCACGAAGTCCCTGATCGAGAACGGGTTTTCGGACGTCTGTCCGCGCGCTGCGGAACGCTCCGCACGTCACCGTCGCCTCCGAGGGGCCGGCGCGGTAGACACTTGCCGATGATCTGTGAGCGGTCCCGCCCCTCCGGCCAGGACGTCAGCGGGCATCTGCAGCCGGGCGAGCGCAACATCTCATCGCAGCGAGATACACGACCATCTGCGCAGTTGCGACGAAAAGCGCTGTGCGACCGGCTGAACATCGGCCGACTCGCCTCCAAGAACAGACCCCCGGTCGCGCGCGGTAGGGCCGCCGATCGATCGCGCCGCGAGTGACGCCCGGACTCGATCGGCCGACTGGGGCGGATGAATTGAGAGTGATGCCAGTGAATGCGCATTTGAACAGCCTGGTGATCGGTGCGGACAAGAGGAATCGCCAGAATGTGACGACTGGCTCCCGCCGGCCCGATGAGCAGGTCCGGGCGGTCTCGGGTCGCGGGGGCGGTCCCGAGGGCACCCACATCATGGGGCATGCTCAGAGCGGACGCGGTGCAGGGAGCGTCGTCGTCAGTTGGGCGGCCACGGCGGGCGCCGATCGTGAGATACAGATGGAGATACCCGTCGGGCGCCGGCTCGACTTCGGCATCTCACCTCGATCACGCTCACTGAAGCGGAACGCGAACAAGGGAATCGGCCGTATCTCCGTTCGCGACGACTTCTGGACAATGTCCAACTACACGCCTTCGACTCCGTTTGTCGTCGAGAACCTCGAGGGCGGCACAGAGTTGATCAAGGTGGCGCCCAGACGCCTGGACATGGTCGTGCCGTTCGAGCTATCACGGGTGCTCATTCCAGCAGCTTTTGGACTGTTGGAATTAAAAGTCTTCGCCAATGAGCCGCGATTGCTCGACCAGAGCCATGTCGGTGCGCCACCCGATTTCGATCGGCCGCTCATCGACACGAACACCAAGCACTTTCTGGTCCTGGTAGCACTGTGTGAACCCAGACTGCGGGTGTCTCCGATGGCGGCCATTCCTTCCGTCCAGGAGGTCGCTGAACGGTTACGCCCTGCCGAGGGCTTCCGCAAAGCTAACCGAGGCAGTATCAACTACCATATCGACTATCTTCTGACGCACAAACTGCTGGTGAGCGAGTGGGCTTCGTCCTGCGGTGGTCGCATGCACTCGAAGCGTGAGGCTCTCGTCTTCTGTGCACTGCGCTACGACCTGGTCCGGGAGGAACACCTCAACCTTCTCCCGCCCCTCGCATGCCGTTGAGGTCAATCAGCGCGGCGATCCCGCGAAGGTCCTCCTGCCGCAGGATGTCCGTCGCGCGAAGTCTCACGCCGGTGCGTCGCAGTACCGCGTTCAGAAGTCGCGCCGTCATAAGTGAGTTACCACCGATGTCCGTGAACCGTTCGGCAAGGGACACGCGGCAACCGAGGAGGTCACTGCAGAGTTCCAGGATCATCGCCTCTGCAGGGTTCGCCTCTTCCGGAGGAAGAGGCATGGGCGTCACCGGCTGGTGCAAGGCAGTCAGGCCGCTGCGATCAATCTTTCCGCTAGCGGTGAGCGGAAGGCTCTCGACTGCCTCGAATGCAGTGGGTACGGCGGCCGCAGGCAGCCACTCACGCGCGTGGTTTCTCAGGCTTGCCAGATCAGGCAGCGTCCCAGGCCCCATCTCGAGGAAGGCGGTCAGTTCCTCGACCTCGCCGGAGGTCCGGACCACTGCCGCGCGTCGAACTCCAGGGAACCTCTCCAGGGCGCGTTCGACCTCAGCCGGCTCGATGCGAACGCCCCGGACCTTGAGCTGGTCGTCGAGACGGCCGCAGAAGTCGAGCGTGCCGTCGTGGCGCATCCGGACCAGGTCACCGCTCGCATAGACGTTGGCTTGATCATCGAGCAGCGCGGGCGGTGCGGAGAACACCGGCAGCTCGCCCTGATCGTCATAGCACGCGAGTGCCAGGCCGACACCGCCGATGAGGAGCTCGCCCTTTTCGCCTCGCGGAACGATCTCTCCGTCCTGGTTCACGACACACACGGCCACGCCTGGAATCGGAGCCCCGATAGAGGGGTCACCTTGGTCGCTTACGAGGTCCGAGAGCGTCTGCGCTGTGCTGACCACGGCCGCTTCGGCCGGCCCATAGAGATTGTGGACCTGTGTGGACAGCCCAGCACTCGGTCCGCGACGCAGACGGTCGCCACCGATGACGAGATGGCGCAAGGGCAGTGCCCTCCGCCACGGCCGTGCCAGGCTGAGTTCGGCCAGAGGCGTCGGCAGATTGCTGACGGTGATCCTCGCGTCTGCCCACCAGTCGACCAAGGCACCGGGATCCGAACGAACCGCTTCCGGGGCGACTACAAGTGTCGCTCCGGAGCAGAGCGTGGACCATGTCTCCATCAGGTGAGGGTCGAAGGGGGGATGCAGGGCCAAGCTGTGTCGCTGCCCCGGAGCCAGTTCGACCAAGTCGACATACCAGCGGACGACATTCGTCAGGGAGTCCTCGCTGACTGCCACGAGCTTCGGGGATCCGGTGCTACCGGACGTCAGGACGCTGTAGAACGATCCCTCGTGGACTTGCGTTCGGCCACCTGGCCGATCCGCGAACACGGCGAAGGCTCCGGCGGGAAGCGGGGACGCGAGCGCGGACCTGTCGCCCTCGATCACGGCCGAGATCCGTACGGACCGCTGCACGGACGTCAGCCGGCCCTGCGGGGGACGTGGGCCGAGCGGCAGGTAGACAGCCTGTAGCTTGGCGAGCGCGACGGCGGTGACGACGAGCGGCAGACCGCGATCGAGACACACGGCGACGACGGATCCGCGACCGATGTGTGGACGCAGGCCGTCGGCGGTTTCCTCGGCGAGTGCATCCAGCTCGCTGTACGACCAGACCCGGCCGGCCTGCTCAAGCGCGGGTCCGCCTCCAGAGGTGCACCAGTGCGAGTACCAATCCAGCAAAGATGTTCCTGCAGCAGGTGCCGGAGGCATCTCACCACCGCGGGCGACGCTCAACTCTGTCATGTGTCGGTAGACCCCTTTGCTGTTGTCAACGCGATTCATGCGCTCCAGACGGCGCGTCCCACGGCTTTTCCTTCCAGACGCGCAATGCCTGGAGCAGTTTCTGTTCGCGGAGCCGCGTCATACCGGGCGGAAAAGATCCAGGCATCCGTGACACGGCACCTCCGGCCGCCAGCCACTGCCAGGTATCACCGAGTGTGTCCTCGATAGGCCGGGGGTCGAGCCCTGACGCTGCGGCACGGTCACCGGAGACGGCCCATGCCGCCCGATAACGCGGTTGGTCGGGAAGCCAGAAAGGCATCTCCAGCCACGGAAGAACCTCTGCCTCAAGTAGTTCCTGATCGCTTGCCCATACGAATTCGGGATCGGAGCCCGTCACGCTTGCCATGGCGCGGAGAAGACCGCCCATTGTCGTGTTCGCCCGGCAGGGAACCATGTTCAAGACCCCCGGCGCCCAGTTCTCGACCCGGGCGACGAGGAAATCGGCCATGTCACGTACATCCAGCAGCTGGAGTCCACGGTCCGGTGAGCCGGGTGCGAGAACCTCTCCACCCTGCGCGATGCGCTGGAGCCACCAGAGCAGATGTCCGACGTTGTCGTATGGACCGACGATCGTGCCGGGCCGCAAGATCAGCGAACGGTCAGCCGGATAGCCGAGGGCGACCGCTCGTTCGGAACCGGCCTTGCGCACTGCGTACCGACGAGGATTGCCTGGATCGCCGTCCTCATAAGGGTCCGCGTCGAGCACCCGCGATTCCTCATCGACTCTGGTCCGCTCCCAGTCCGCGTAAACGGAAACGCTCGACACATATGCGTAGAACCCCACGGATCGGCTGAGAGCATGCACCGTCCGGAGCGTCTGCGCAGGCACCAGCCCTGAGGTGTCGATCGCAGCGTCGAAGGTCCTGCCTTGCAGAGCGTTCAGACCGTCGTCACGGTCGCGATCGCCCCTGAGCACTGCCACACCAGGGACATCCGACCCCGTGCGGCCGCGGTTAAAGGTCGTGACAGCATGCCCACGCGACAGCGCCGCGTTCACGATGGCACGACCGACGAACGATGTACCGCCCAGGACAAGGAGTTTCACGTCCGGCTCGACCCGATCTCCGTCTCCAGGACACCGGCGAAATCCTTGGCCACGGGTGTGGTGTAGACAGCCCGGAGCGGCAAGGCGACATTGAACTCCTCGTTTGCGCGCGTGGACAGCTCAACGGCCAGAAGCGAGTCGCCACCCAGCGCCAGGAAGTTGTCCTCGGGCTTGATACCGGTGATACCGAACAACTCTTCGAAAACAAGCAGGACCCACTCCAGGACGCTGGGGCTATCTGCGGGGGTCGACGCGCGCCCGTCGCCCTCCGAATCTTGCGGAGTCTCCTGGATGACGGGCACGACGGGCGCTGGTCCGGGCCGGTAGGTCCTGCGCTCGAACGGATACCCCGGAAGCGAGACACGAACCGGACGGTCACCGCTGTACAGTCGATGCCAGTGAGGGGCAGCGCCGGCTGACCAGAGTTCACCAAGGACGGTGAGCATCGTCCGCATGTCTGCTTCGGCACCGGACGAGGGCAGCAGTCGGTGGCGGCCTGTGCCATCGAGGCGGCCGCGCAACTCGGCAGCAGCTGTCTGCGACGAGCCGAGGTCGATCAGCGTCAGATTCCTCCACTCGAGGAGGGTCGCGAGAGCGGCGTCGAACCGGATCTGTTCACCGAGTTGTGCCGACCAGAAAGTCGGGTCGTCGATGTCGTCAGCCGTCACCCATCCACCGGTGACACCTGATAGCCAGGGGATCTCGGGCGCCTTCGCCGCTCGTGGCGCCTCAGACCTGGTGATCAAGGCAACAGCTTCTTCCTCGGTCACGGCACCGGCGGCACACGCGGCCGCGACGGTGCCTGTACCCAGGCCTATCAGAGCGACTGGTTCGATTCCCCAACCTTGCCAGAGCCGGCACAGCGCGTAATTTCGCGCGAAAGTCTGAACCGGCCCGGTCGAGCTACCGGCGATGCCGAGGCATCGTTCCAAGGTCTGCCGATAGACCGGCTCGCTTTCGTAATCGCCGGCGAGAGCACCGGGCAGGAGCATGACGGGGTTGAACGAGACACTGCCGGCCTGGTCCGTGCCATCCTCAGCGGGACGTGCCAGCTCTTCGGCGGCCTCCACAGCCGAAGAGCAAACCACGAAGCGCCGGAACGGGTGACTGCTACGGCTCTGTTGCAACGTCCACGCGACGTCACTGAGCGCGACGCTCGGTCGGCGACGAAGCGCCTGGGACACTGCGCTGGATAGGGCTGTGAGGGCCGACGGGGTCTTGGCCGACAGCGTGAGAAGGTGCCATCGCCTCGAGCTGGGTGTCGAACGGAGACTTGGCGCCTCTTCGAGGATGGCATGAGCGTTGGTACCACCGATCCCGAGGCTGCTGACGCCCGCCAGTCTCGTGCCAGATCGTGGGGTCCAAGGCCGCAGCTCAGTGTTGACGCTGAAAGGGCTCCTGGCGAAGTCGATCTGTGGATTAGGCCGCCCGAAGCCGAGGCTCGCCGGAATCTGTTGATGCTCAAGAGACAGGACCGTCTTGATGAAGCCCGCTATTCCGGCGGCCGCATCGGTGTGGCCGATGTTCGTCTTGACCGATCCGATCCAGCAGAAGCCAGACGCATCGGTCGAGGCACGAAAGGCGGCCGTAAGCGCGTCGACTTCGATCGGATCGCCGAGCGGCGTGCCGGTTCCATGGGCCTCGACGTAGCCGATGTCTCCGGCATCGACTCCTGCGACGACGTGAGCCGCGCGAATGACCTCCGACTGACCGTGCACGCTAGGAGCAGTGAAACCGATCTTCAACTGGCCGTCGTTGTTGAGGGCGGAGCCCCGGATCACGGCACGCACGTGATCGCCGTCTCTCACTGCATCCGCCAGCCGGCGCAGCACCACCACCCCGGCCCCATCACCGGGCACGAAGCCGCTGGCCGTGGCGTCGAAGGCACGTACGTGACCGTCCTGTGACGCGGGTCCGCCTTTTCGGAACTGCGACACAGCGGGGGGAACGGCCACGGAGACGCCACCTGCGAGCGCGGCGTCGCACTCCCCTGCCAGCAGGGCCTGCGCGGCGACGTGCACGGCGACGAGGGAGGTCGAGCAAGCCGTCTGCACGGTGACAGCCGGCCCGGTAAGGCCGAGTTTGTAGGCCGTACGCGCGGTCAGCAGGTCCATCGCGGTGGCCAGCCGCAACGTCCATTCATCCACGGTGGTGTGCTGGCGGACGAGCCGGTCGAACTCCGTCTGGCTGCTGCCCGCGTATATCCCTACCGGCCACGGGCAGTTATGCGGGTCATAGCCGGCATCCTCCAGCGCTGCCCACGAGATCTCCAGGAAGATCCGATGTTGGGGGTCCAGTATGGTCGCCTCGCGCGGGGAGTAGCCGAAGAACTCGGCATCGAAATCCCAGACGTCGTCGATCGCAGCTCGCGCAGGAACGTATGTCTCAGCGCCGATCCGCTGCGGCGCATAGCGGGCGATAGAGGACACGCCGCCACTCAGGTTGGCCCAGTACTCGTCAAGGTCGGCCGCGCCCGCGAAGCGGCCGGCCATGCCCACAACAGCGATGAAACTCTCGTCCTGGCTCACTTGTCCTCCTCGTGCTCTCTCTGGCGTCGCCCAAGCCCGGCACGTCGTCTTCTAACAGTGGAAAGTCGATCGCGTCCGGGGAGCCGCGCTGTGCCGGCTAAGGAGTCGACCCCCGCGTCGGTGGAGCCAGCCAAGTGGCCGGCTAGTGCTGCCACCGTTGGAAAGCGGAACAGCGTCATCAACGCCACCTCCCAGCCGAACTCTCGGACAAGCCGGGAATGGACGCGAAGCAGCAGGAGCGAGTGACCTCCCAGGTCGAAAAAGTTGTCATCCCGGCCCACCCGTTGCAGTCCGAGCACCTCGCCCCAGATTGCGGCGATGCGCTTCTCGTGCTCGCTGAGGGCCGGGCCTGACTCGTCCACCGGGCGACGATGGACGGGAAGCGCCGCACGGTCCACCTTCCCGGTCCCGGTGCGCGGTAGAGCATCCGTCAGTACGAAGCTCGACGGAATCATGTGAGCCGACAGATGGGAGCCGAGGAACGACCTCAACTCACGCGCGTCCGTGTCCGCCTGGACGTACGCCACCAGCTGGCCCTCGGCCTCCCCGTTGATCAGGGCGACATGGGCGTCAACGACCGCCGGATGGTCCAACAGAACGCTTTTGATCTCGTCCGGCTCGATGCGATAGCCACGAAATTTGATCTGATCATCGATGCGCCCGAGAAAGTGCAATGTGCCCGAGAGATCGCGATAACCCCGGTCACCTGTGAGGTATACCCGCTGCCCGCCGCCCACGTGCTCGAGCCGGATGAACCGGGCGGCTGTCGTCGTCTCGTCGCCCAAGTAGCCGTCGGAGAGTGTCGAACCGGCGATGGCGAGCTCTCCAACGGCCCCGTCAGGCAGAGGTCGGCGGTCGCGATCCAGGATGTGGGTGATCACCGTGTCGACATCCTGTCCCAGCGGGACGGTCGATCCTGCCGCGCCGCTTCTCGCATCGAGCTCGTGAACGGTCGACGTGATAGTGGCCTCGGTCACCCCGTATCCATTGAGCACCGTTGCCGACGTGGCCGTGAGCAGCTGGTCTACAGCGTCGACGCGCAGGCGCTCTCCTCCCATCACGATCAATCGCGGCGACCAGCGTCCCTCGCGGAGCGCGGCGATCAACTCGTCCTCGACCGCCAAGACATAGCTGGTCGGAAGGTTGACCACTGATACCTTCTCGGAGGCGACCACCCTGATCAGATCCTGGCCACTCGGCACACCGTCCGGCGCAAGAACCAGGCACCCTCCAGCGCCGAGCGTCGGAAGAATTTCCTCGAGCGAGACGTCGAAGTGCGGTTGGGTGAAGAGAAGGACACGATCGTCCGCAGTCAGCCCGTAACGATCGGCGATGGCAGCGGTCTGCCTGAACAGGGCGTCGCGGCTGACGATGACAGCCTTCGGGGACCCGGTCGATCCCGAAGTATGCATGACATAGGCGGCACCTTCGACGGCGGCCACATCGCGGGCGACCACTTGGACGTCGTCCTGCGCACCGTCGACGAAGACGGTGGGTAACGGTCCGCGGCCCTGTGCCAGGGTGGTCAGCACGAGGGCTGGTGTCAGACGGTCGAGAAGCCGACGGCGGCGTTCGGGAGGATCAGCCGGCGACAGCGGGCAATAGACGGCACCGGCACGGAGGCACGCCAGCAGGCCGATCACACAGTCGAGGCCACGAGGCAGCAGAAGGGCCACCGGCTGTCCGGCCGTCACGCCGGCTCTGCGAAGGATCCCGGCCAACCGCTCGACCCGGCGGTCCATCTCGGCATAGTTCAGCCGTTCGGAGGCGGTGACCACGGCCATATCGTCGGGCCGACCGCCCAGAGACCAGCTCACCTTCGGCGCGGTGGGCGCGTTGTCCCATTCGTGTGCGGCGAGCGCGCCGATCGGGGTCCGCAGGTCGGCTTGCACCGCGGCACGAACGAGATCAAGGTAGCGGCCAGCCAGCAGTTCGATGATGGATTCGTCAAAGAGGTCGGCGTCGTAATCCCATTGGATCTCCATCTCGACCGGACCGGACCTAGGTCCTACCACCCGCCGCGAGTCCGGGCGAAGAACAAGATCCAGATCAAACCTGGTGGTCCCGCTGTTGAGTCCTTCGGTCAGGGCGATATCCAAACCGGCCGTGTCAAGGTCCGGGAGATCGTCGTCGACGGCGCTGAAGGCCACGTTGAACAGCGGGTTTTCCACACCGCTGGTGTGTCGCCCCACAGCCGCGGTGATCCGCTGAATGGGAACGTTCTGATGTGGCAGGGCACAGATCAAGGTCTCGGTTGCCTCGGCGAGCAGTTCCTCCAGGGAAAGCCGCGGAGACAGACGCAGGCGAAGTGGGATGGTGTTGATGAACATGCCCACAGAGTTCATGTGCTCGGCCGGCCTGTTGGCGACGGCTGAGCCGAGTACCAGCTCGTCCTGGCCGCTGTGTCGCCGCATCAATTCCGCGAACAACGCCAGCATCGTTGTGTACAAGGTGCTCCCGCTTCGCGTGGCGAGTGCACGGATCCCACCCGCCAGCTCGGCATCGAAGACCTGCATGAACTGGGCGCCGCGGTTCCTCCGGACTCCCCCTGGCCGCGTCAGGCCGGACAGGGGAACGCCCAAGGCGGCGTCGCTCAGCTGATGTTCCCAGAACCTCAACCCGTCGCTCAGATCTCGCTCCGAAGGGAGCTGGGCGACGTGATCCGCGTAGGACGTCGCCTTGGGAAGCTCACACCCTTGATAAGCGAGAACAAGATCGCGGATCAGGATCAGGAAGGACCTCCCGTCGTGGATCAAGTGATGCTCGACGTGGATCAGCCGGTGTTCGTCCCGGCTCAGCTGGACCAGTCGCCAGCGGACCAGCGGAGCTTGATGGGTGTCGAAAGACGCCTTCTTCGACTCCTCCGCAAGAATCTCTTCGAAGGCCGCTTCGACATCGGACTCGTCGGAGATGTCGTCAACCGTGTACCGCGGTTCGCAAGATTCGCTGATCCGCTGTGCCGGTCGGCCGTCCTCGGTCTCGACGAGTTCCAATCGCAAACCTGGGTGATGGAGCAGCACCCTGGCCAGCGCTGCCCGAAGGGCAGCCGTATCCAGGGCACCGCGGAACGTCACGTACGCGGTGAAGTTGTAGGCTCGACTCCCCGGTGACAGCCGTTCATGCAGCCACACGATTTGCTGCGAAGGCGAGAGATCGAACGACCCATTTACGGACATCTGCCGGTACCTCGCATGCGACGGCGCCTCGGTTTTCGCACAAGGTAATCAGGACTCGGCAAGCGGCTGCCCTGACAACTATCAGGTTCGTCGGCCGGGCCGGTGACCTACGTTCGGACCTGTCCGAGTGCGAGGGGAGGCACCGACGTGAGATCCGCTTGGCGCCAGGTCGAGGGCCTGTTACATGATCTGGCCGGCGAAGTCGACGGCTGGTCGATCGCGCAACCCGCGCCGGGCGGCTTCAGATCTCCGGTGGAGCGGCCCTCGCCGGATTTCGTCGCGGCGGCCGGATCGATCCCCGACACTTCGTTCGTGCTCTGGGACGGGGCCCGGCTCGAAGCACACGTGCGACAGCTACAACAAATTCTGGTGGACAGTGGCATCGCGTTGAGCGTCGGGCTGAAGGCATGTGCGAATGTCGACGTGCTCCGTCTACTGGCACGCTGCGGTATTTACGCCGACGCGCAATCGATGGGCGAGTGCGATTTGGCCGAGGCCGCAGGATTCGGCGTTCTCACCGCGACCGGACCAGCGTTCCGGCCAGCCGACGTTCGGGAGCTGTTGAGCAGAAATGTGCTCTTCGACGCGCAGTCAGTGACACAGATCGACCAGCTCCGCGCTCTGAATGTGCGCTCACCTGTCGGTCTCAGGATCCGGGTGCGACTCCCGGATCCGCTACGCCATCCCGATATGCGGCACAGCGTGAGCCGCTTCGGCATCGAGCTCTCAGAGGACAGCATCGCCCAGGTAGGAGCGTCGGGCCTCGATATCGGCAGACTGCGCGTGCACACCGGCGAAGCGCTCTCTGCGGACGTGGCACGCACACTCGAGTACAGGGCGC
The DNA here is from genome assembly GCF_044466425.1 of Nonomuraea sp. NPDC049400. Classification (NCBI taxonomy): domain Bacteria; kingdom Bacillati; phylum Actinomycetota; class Actinomycetes; order Streptosporangiales; family Streptosporangiaceae; genus Nonomuraea; species Nonomuraea sp. NPDC049400. Next base: position 68,795 of record NZ_JBITMP010000002.1, on the reverse strand, counting down.
TTCTCGGGGTCGCGCTGGCCGGCCTATTCGGCAGCGTCAATGAGATCAACCTGGGAGGCGGATTCCTCGCTTTGTCGCGCGATCTGCCTGCCTTGCGGAAGGCCATGGAACGTGTAGGCGCCGTGTTCGAGGACGCCGAACGCTGCCTGGACCGGCCGCTGCATCGCTGGGTCGAGCCCGGCTCCGCGCTTTTGCTGGACAGCGCGTACCTGATCAGCGAGGTCCTCGACGTCGATCGGGCGAACCACGCGGTGACGATCGCGGCTTCCCCCTGGAACCTCGCCCCCTGGGCCTTCTCGACGGTCTTCGTTCTCTCCGGTACGGAGCACTGGGAGTTCCGAGGAGATGTGTACGGGCCGGCGCTCTACGAAAACGACCGGTTGCGGCGGACGGAGCGCTACCGACAGCGTGGCCGACTACCAAACGTGGGAGATCGTATCGCCATCAGTTCGTTCGGCGCCTACACCTTGGTACACGGGCGCACATTCGGACAGATCCCCCTTCCGCCTCAGTACCTCTTCGGCAACAACACGTACAAGAGAGTGACGTGATCGATGTGAAGTGGATTGTTCCCACGTCGGCCGTCGGCGGCCCGACCAACGGACTGGTCGGACGAATCGACCTCGGGCTGGATCCTGACCTGCTCGCCACAGCGGCGGATGCGCTACTCATGCGCCATCCGCTCATTTTCGACCAGACCCGGCAGCTGGCGCTGCAGGTACGGCCTGGATCGCACGATCCGTGGTACGAATCGTGCTATCAGGAGAAGGACATCGCACCCGAGACTGAGTATTCCGAGCTCAATCCGGAGTTGCGGGGGACTTACTTCGAGGAAGCGTTCGACAGCTTCCCCTTCCCTTTGTTCCGGGCCAGGCTTCTGGCGCTCGACGCACGCACCTGCTACTCGGTACACCGCGACGACACGGCACGGCTGCACGTCGCCATCAAGACATCCGAACATGCTCCGTTTGTCTTTGTCGAGCGCAACGAGGTTTTCCGGGTACCCGCCGACGGCAACGCGTACCTCCTCGACACGACGGAGGTGCACACCGCGATGAACGGCGCCCGAGAGCTGCGGCTGCATCTGGTCGCGGGGGCGGCCTGGGACGCGATGGCCATGACGGATGAGCTCGGCGGGCAGTCGAATTGATGCGCGAGCGCGGACGCGCCCGCGACAGCCACGGTGGCCGGCGTCAGGAAGCAGCCTCACGCAGGTGTTGCCGTAGCCCCATGGACTCCAGCCGATCGGGACGGCGGTAGAAAGACCCGACGTGGGAAGGAAATTCATTTGATCATCTGGATCAATGGCGCTTTCGGCGCAGGCAAAACCACGCTGAGCGGCAAGCTCCGCGAGAGGCTGCCGGACAGCCTCGTCCTCGATCCCGAGGAGATCGGATTCCTGCTCCGCGCGACCGTACCGGCACCGGAGAGCGGAGACTTCCAGGATCTGCCGATTTGGCGGCGCCTCACATTGACCACACTGCTGGAACTTCGCCGTCAGTACGAGCGACCGATAATCGTCCCGATGACCCTCGTGAATCCTCTGTATCTGGAACAGATCCAGGGTGGTGCAGTAGAGGCGGGGGAAGTCCTGCTCAACCTCTACCTCGATCTCGACAAGGAAGTGCTCCGGACCCGGATCAAGCAACAGGTGCTCGCGCCGGACCCGACCCGAGACGAGGAGATTCGCGAGTGGCGCCTCGCCCAAGTCGATCGCTGCCTCGCCGCCCGTGCTCTGATGCCGGTCGGGACGTACTTCGTGGACTCTGGCGCGTTGACCCCGGACGAGCTGGCAGACCGGGTGCTGGCCGAGATCGACAAGGCTCATCGCTCCGGCTGATCGTGGCCTCGCCGGCCAAGACGCACTAGCAGAAGGAGGACGGATGGCAAGCGCGATGGACGACATCTCACTGCAGGAGGAGTCCTGGTTGCGATCACTCACCGGGCAACCGCTGGGAAGCCCGATCCCGCTCACTGTCTGCTGGGAACTGACCGGTGAGTTGAACCGGTCGGCGCTTCTTGCTGCCCTCCGTACCCTCGCCGCTCGGCACGACGTGTTGCGCCGCTACTACCCGTCGGGGAATTCCGCGGCGACGACCCGGGAAACTCAGCTCCGTTTTATGGTCCTGGACGACTTGGACCCGGTCGAGATGCACGCGGCGTTGAACGAACGATTCATACGACGCGAGCCGCCACTATGGCGAGTGGCTCTGGCATCCGACAACACACTGCGTCATCTGCTCGGTCTTTCGTTCGACAAGCTCGTCATGGACGCTGGATCCGTGGCATGGCTACTCCGCGATCTCACCGTTCTCTACACTGCGGCATGCGGTGGGCCCGAGCCCGCAGCACTTCGGCAAGCAAGGCCTTACGCCGAGTTCGCCACGGTCCAGCGCGAGGCATTGCACGGCTCCTGGGGGGAACAAAGGCGTCAGTGGTGGCGTGCTACAAGGCAGACAAATGGTCAATATCCGCCGCGGTGGCCCATCGCCTCAGGCACCGATCTCGATGGCACCACAGTGATGTTCGAGCGACGACTGCCAGATGGCGTTGCATCCGAGCTGGCCAGCGCCGCCGCCAGGCGGGGAGTGACCGAGTTCGCTCTGGTGGCGGGCGCTGTTCTGCAGGCCTTCGAGGAGACGACCGGACTGTCGCACTCCGGGCTGGTGACCAACGGCCACGGTCGCTGTCAACCCGGCTACTGGCGAAGCGTGGGACTCTTCGCCCATGGGATCCCGGTGTTCTGCGACGCCAGCGGCCGCGGTCATGCCGAGAGCGTTCAACACCACCTGATCGATACCATCGAACACGCACTGCCATTACGGGTCGTGAACGGCATCTGGCAGGAAGATCTGGTCGATGTGTCGAGCCCACCCACCTGCGTGCTCACCGCCCGCACCGGACACTCCAGACATGACGACCTACGGTTGGCGGGTCTCGACGTCCGCCTGGTGGACCTGAACCGGGCCGTGCCGTCCCCCATCAACACCAGGCCCGGTGTCACCTGCTTCATCGACTGGGTCCACCCCACCGACGAGAGCGCTTACCTGACAGCCGAGTACAACGCTGGGGTATATCCCCGCGATGGGATGGAGGAAGCCCTTAATCGGGTGTACGCGCTGCTTACCGTTGAACCTTCTCATACTCCTCGGCGGGTGCCCTGGTCACAGCACGATCGCGATGCCGGTGTTCGGTCGGCGACCTGAAGAAGCTCTTGATAGATGAGTTGATCATCACATTCACATCGTCACGATCGGGAACTGGCGGTGCCGTTTCATCGCGCTGCCGTCGATCTGTCGTCTCCGGTCGTGCACTACGTTGCCGGGATAGTCCGGCGCCACCGAGAGGATCGGGGTCCGTCATCACCTCACCGGACGGGACCGTCCCATGAACCTCGGTCGCCCTGCGCGTCGCCGTCAAGCCTGTTTTGCCATCGGGTCGACAGTCAGAATACCGAGAATTTCCGCGACTTCAGCAGATCGGCCGGCCACCCTGTTCCAGCGCACGTTGCAATCCCAATACATCTCCTGTGCGTCAGCGTCCCACGAGCGAATTTTCGGCTCGCAGGACGACTGCAATGCCCGCAAGAGGCCGGTCATTTCGTGCTGCGCACGGAATACCACTTCTAGGGACGTCTGCGGGAACTGGGAGCGACCTGATGCAGTGTCCGCACTCTGCAGAGAAGACGCAACTCGTTCCTCTGGTACGCCGACCATGCGTGACAGTTCCCCCAAGATCTCGATTTGGCTGTCCATGGAGCGCAAAAATCGATAGAGGAGAAGATCTTCGACGCTTTCGTGGCGACGGAACTCCAACTCGAGCAACGATACGCCGAACTTCTCCAGCGCTTGATTGATCGTTCGTGCGATCCGGTTCGCCTCGACGAAGAATGGGGCTACAAGATTGGCCGGATGCATATCCTGCCGAGATTCATCAATCGACATATCCGTCAAGCATCTTTCATCGCTGATAGCCGAGCAGATTCATCGCTTCAACATTGAGCGGGCAGCTCCAAAAGAGATCCTGCAGACGATCGGGAAGTTCGTCGTGGTGGCTTCCCGCGACTCCGCGGCGAAAAAAGCCAGGATCGGCCGTTTGAAGTTCTCCGAAAGTCGGGACTTGGCCATCGATCCTCGAGGCCCCTGGAAGCACTGCAGCAACGGCCTGCTCCGCGATGCCGACGGGGTCCGACACCAGGTCCTCATACCTCACCAGCGCCACCGAACTGCAGGAAGTACTTACGTTCCACCTCAGGACGTGCTCGGCCCAAGATCCCGAAGCTCTGTGACTCGAGTATACGAGAAGATGCCTGAGGCGATGCTCGAAGCTGATTTCGGCAGCCTCGGGGGACACATCTACAGATTTCACCTCGGAGGCGCGCTGAAGCTGAGCCAGCGATGAGAGGCGGGCAGCAGAAACCAGCGCATCACGGCCGTCACGGCATAAGTAGATTATGCGATCATCAAGATGATCCGCATCCAGGAGACGATGTGTTTTCAGGAAGTACGGCTCGGCGGACTCTCGCATCTCACGAATGGTTCTGGGGCGAGGCCGGGCCCCGACGAGGTCAGCACCGAGATCATGCGCCGTGCCATCAACGCGATAAACCGAGCTGGTCCGGATGCCGTATAACCTGTTGAGCAGGATGCGGAAGTATGTGTTCCCAGATCTCGGGAACGATGATATCCATATGATCATTTGTAATGATGATATCCTGGTGCATGGCAACCACGCAACGGTCTGCAGGCGTTGCGGCCGATTCGCGTACGACGACTCGGGTTCGAGGATCGGTTCGGTCTGCGTGACGACGGCATCGAGTGAGCTGGACCATTTCTGCACGTGCTCACCATGCCTCGCCTGGCCACCGGACTCCGCCATGCCCGCAAACGAGCCGGGTTCCTCGCATAGCTCGCACCGGCCCTTGAAGTAGTGTGATCGTCGCTTCGCGGCAGGTGGCCGGGACTGCCTGACAAGTTCTTGCAGGATGCTCTTTTCTGTTTCACGGAAATTCCACCGAACCTTGTATCGGTATTACAAGCAGGTGGTCATGCTTGTTGAAGGCCAGATCGAAGTCGCATGATTTGGGCCGCACGGTCAACGAGCACGCGGCGTGTCCGCGGCGCTGCCCCAGCCGTCTTCGGTGGAGTAGTCGGTGACCGGGCTGGCCTGATGCTCGGCCGGTGAGCCGGAGGCATCGAGGAGTTCGACGGTGACCAGGGCGTCGTCGGTGCCGTCGGTGGCGATCGTCATGCGGTCGGCGCTCAGCCGCAGCGCGGTCGCGGCGCCAGGGGCCGGCCATGGGAGCGTGTGCAAGTTTGCATGGCGAATGACAGTATCGAGGCGGCTGCGCAGCGTGACATCGGACGTTGTTCGGATGGTGGCGAGTGGCGCCACCGACGTAAGGGAAGGTGGGGCGATGAACGGTATGGCTTGGCGCTGTGATTTCCCCGGCGAACGAGTGCAGTTGCCTACCGTGCGTCGGCTCGCCACCGCGCTGCTGGGAGACTGCCCTGTCCGCGACGATGCGATCTCGTGTGTGGTGGAGCTGGCCAGCAACGCGATCTTGCACACAATGTCGGCAGGCGGTGTCTTCACGGTTGGGATCTGGTTGCTCGGAACCGCCGCCTGGGTCGCGGTGAAGGACGCCGGGGGATCGAACGAGCCCGTCCTGCACGAAGGTCATCAAGGACAGCTGTCTGAAGGCGGGCGAGGGCTCGCCATCGTGGCCGCACTCTGTACCCGGTTGGGTGTCGCGGGAGATGAGGGCGGACGAGTTGTGTGGGCTGACCTGTCCTGCGGGAGTGACGGCGCTGGGGCTGATGCCGTTGGCCCGATGTCGCGGGAGGAGATTCCACTGCTGGAGACGGCCTGAGGACGCTGCTGGGGTTTGAACAGCCAGTAGTCCCGAACGGTTTCTCCTGCGGTCCTCGCAGGAGGTGAAGTCCGTCGTGGGTGACTACAGCTGGCACGTTTTCACGCAGCACCCCTCCGGGATGGACACGAGCGTCTCGCTTGGTGGCCGCCGACCCCTCGAACACAGGGCGTACGGGTGCGCGGCCACACGTGTGAGTGCATGGCCGTGATCTACGAGCTCTGCCAGGCCGGTGGGCTCATGTTCATCCGGCGCGTCGTCCGCTCGGAGGCCGGAGACGAGACGCATGAAACCGCATGGCTCACATGCGCCCGTACGAAGCGGCTCTGGGGCCTTCTCCTGGAAGGGCTTGTTGGGTAGGTCTAGCTGGTGGGGTGAGCGGCGGACGCGATCAGGCGAGCAGCGATATTCTGTTCAGCTGCAAGAACTACTCCAAGAATGTCTGGTACACAGACGCCGTCTTCGGCGGCGACACCAAAAGCGTCAAGGGCCACGTGACACCCGCTGATGTCGCTGTTGCGCGGCACCTCGGAGATCGCCTGACCGCCGCACCCGAAGAAGTGCGGCCGCTCCATCACCGCGCGCGGGTGCACGTTGAGGTGCTCCTCCATCCACGGGACCGTCGTCGTGCCGGAAAGGACCTAGCGAGTACATGCACTCGCAGCCGGGCACGTCCACCAGGAACGTCCTGGCCTCCTCCAGATCGGGCACTGTGAAGCCGATGTGGTCCACCCGGCCCAGCCCCCGATCGACGGCACCGTGGCCGCCGCCTGGCTGAAGGCCTTCCTCGCGCTCCTCCAGACCCTGATATCGCTTGATCATCTCAACATCCGTCTACCTCCGGGAACGCCGCTGGGGAAAGCCCGAGGAGACGGGTTGATCTGGCGGACGCCTGGGATTACCGTGCTAAACGATTAACACGCACACGAGCCGAGCGATGGGGATCATCGACACCTCGGCCTCTCCACCGACCTCAGAGGCAGACAATTTCCCTCTAACCCCCTAGGGAATGCTAGGTTATTCGACTAACATGAGACCAACAGCGCGACAAGTGGCCGAGCTGGCGAACGTGTCAGTGGCGACCGTCTCCTACGTGCTCAGCGGCCGGGACCGCCCCGTGGCCGCCGAGACGAGGCAGCGCGTGCTCGACGCCGCCAGGCAGCTCGGCTACACCCCCAACCAGGCCGCCAGGAGCCTGCGCAAGCGCCGCACCCAGCGGGTCTGCCTGGTGCTGAGCTCGCTCGGCGGCGTGCCGAGCGACGAGCGCCTGGCCACCGACCTGCACGAGATGGCCGACGCGCGCGGCTACTCGGTGGTGACGCTCGCCGTCTACTCCGAGGCCCGCGCGAAGGCCGCCGTCGACGTGCTGCGCGGCGGGATCGCCGACGGCGCGCTGGTCAACCTCACCGGCGACCACCTCACCCATGAGCTGCTCACCGGGCTCGCCGCCACCGGGCTGCCGATGGTGGTGCTGAGCAACGAGAGCGGGCTCGAGGGCTGCGACGTCGTACGCACTCCAGAGGCGGAGGCGTGCGCGGAGGCGGTCGAGCACCTGCTGGCCCAGGGCAGGCGGCGCATCGCGTTCCTGGCGCACCGCCACGAGCTCTACCGGGACAAGCCCGCCGGACGGCTGCTCGGCTACACGACGGCGCTGGACCGGCACGGCGTGAGCGAGCGGATCATCATCTCGGGCGCGGACGACCGCGTGGCGGCCTACCAGACCGCCGCCGAGCTGCTGCGCTCGCCCGACCGCCCCGACGCGATCTTCGCGGCCTCCGACCGGGCCGCCATCAGCGCGATCTGGGCCGCCAGGGACGCCGGGCTGAGCGTGCCCGGCGACGTCGCGATCGTCGGCGTCGGCAACATCGACGAGGGTCTCATCAGCAATCCGCAGCTCAGCACCGTCGGCCCGCTCAGGCACGACTACACCGACGTCGTACGCCTGCTCTTCGACCGTCTCCAGGCCGAGGAGCCGCCGCCCGCCCGCGAGATCGTCCGGTCCTGGACCTTCCTGCGGCGGGGCTCTTGTTAGAAGGGAAAACCCGAGATGTCCTCCCCTCTCTCCCGCCGTGACCTGCTCCGCCTCGCCGGCGCCGCCGCGACCGTGCCCGTCCTGTCGTCCTGCGCGGGAGCCCCTGCCCCGCAGGCCGCCGCGCCCGGGACGTTCACCGTCTACTGGAACGCCGGCCACGACTACCAGGCCTACCGGAAGGTGATCGCCGAGTTCGAGCAGGCCAACAAGGTCAAGGTCAACCTGCAGAAGTACCAGTGGCCCGACCTGCGCACCAGGCTGCTCGCGGACTTCGCCTCCGGGACCGTGCCCGACCTGGTCGAGGAGCCCGGCGGGTGGGTGCAGGAGTTCGCCGTCTCCGGCAACGCCCGCTCGCTGCAGGACTACGTCGACCGCGACGGCAAGGCGATGGGCTTCCCCGCCGACTGGCAGCCCGTAACCGTCGAGCGCAACTCGTACCAGGGCAAGGTGTACGGCGTGCAGCTCCACCTGACCTGCAACACGCTCTTCTACAACAAGGCCATGCTCAGGGACGCCGGGGTGGAGGTGCCGGCCACCTGGGAGGAGTTCCTCGCCGCCGCCAGGAAGCTCACCAAGGACGGCGTGTACGGCGTCGCGCTCAACCAGGACTACCTCTACGTCTGGCCCTGGCTGACGCAGGCCGGCGTCACCCCCTACGACCCGGCGACCGGCAAGGTCATGACGCCGGTCGCGGACGCGGTGGCCGCGCTGCAGTTCCAGGCCGACCTGATCCACAAGCACAAGGTGGCGCCCGTGCCGGTGTCCAGCACCGACTACTCGGGCCCGCAGAAGCTGTTCTCGGCCAAGCGCGCCGCGATGATCCTCACCGGCCCGTGGGACCTCGACCCGATCAGGAAGACCAGCCCCGACATCGAGCTGGGCGTCGCGCCGCCGCTCAAGCACAAGGTGCAGGCCACGCAGGCGGCCGGGGTCAGCATGTTCGTGCCCGCGAAGGCGGCCAGACCCGACCTGTCGTGGGACTTCATCAAACGCATCACCGCCATCGAGGTGGAGCAGGCCGCGACCAAGGAGACCGGCATGCTCATGCCGCGCGTGTCGTGGACGAAGCTGCCCGAGGTGGCCTCCAACGAGGTCACCAAGGTCTTCGCCGACGCGCTCCCGTACGCGAAGGACTCCTCGCAGCAGGTGCGGCTCACCGGCCAGCTCGGCAAGTGGGAGGAGCAGCTCAAGGTCATGTACCAGCAGGTGCTCATCCAGAACCAGCCGGCCGCCGAGGCGCTCGCGGCGTTCACCAAGTCGGCGGAGGGCTTCCTGCGGTGAGGCCCCGCACGCTCGCCGGCCGTTACGCGCGGACCGCCTACCTGTTCCTCATCCCGGCCATCCTGTTCTTCGCGGCCTTCTTCTACCTGCCGATCGGCAACGTGGTGGCCACCAGCCTGCGCACCGGGCCGCAGGCCGACCAGTGGGCCGGGCTGGGCAACTACACGCAGGCGCTGGCCGACTCGGCGGTGCGGCACTCGTTCCTGGTCACCGTGGCCTTCGCGGTGGCCGTGGTCGTGGGCTCGATCGTGCTCGGGCTGGTCCTGGCGCTGGCGCTCGACCAGCCGCTCAAGGGCCGCGTGGCGTTCCGGGTGCTGCTGCTGGTGCCGTACCTGACCTCCGTGGCCATCGTCGGCCTGCTGTGGCGCAACATCCTCGACCCCGAGCTGGGCGTGCTGAACCGGGTGCTGATCGCGGCCGGGCTGCCCGCGCAGCAGTGGCTCAACACCGCGCCGCTGCTCACCATCGCCGCCGTGACGCTCTGGCAGAGCGTGGGGTACACGATGGTGCTCTTCCTGGCCGGGCTGCAGGGCATCCCCGAGACCTACCACGAGGCCGCCAGGATCGACGGGGCGGACGCGTGGCGCCGGTTCTGGCGCATCACGCTGCCGCTGCTCGCGCCCACCACGCTGTTCGTCTCGGTCATGGCGGTGATCTCGGGGCTGCAGGCGTTCGGGCAGGCGTACATCATCACGGGCGGCGGCCCGGGCGACGCCACCGACCTGTCCGTCTTCCACATCTTCAACGTGGCCTTCCGTGCCAGGGACTTCGGCTACTCCTCGGCGCAGTCGGTGCTGCTGCTGATCGTGATCGTGGCGTTCACGCTGGTCCAGCTCCGGGCGGGGCGGCGCGGGGAGGTCGTGTACTGATGCGCCGCACGCTGCTCTACCTGCTGCTCGGGCTGGCCTCGCTGGTGACGGTGCTCCCGCTGCTCTACATGCTCTCGCTCTCGCTCCAGACCGAGGCCGAGACGCTGTCGGCGAACGCCGTGCTCTGGCCGGACTCGCCGCAGTGGGGCAACTACGCCGAGCTGTTCGCCCGCGCGCCCTTCGGCAACTTCATCGTCAACAGCCTCGTCGTGGCCGGGGCCATCACGCTGGCGCACCTCGTCTTCGACCCGCTCGTCGGGTACGTGTTCGCCAAGTTCCGCTTCCCGCTGCGCAACACGCTCTTCGTGGCGCTGCTGGCCACGCTCATGGTGCCGTTCTTCGTGCGGATGATCCCGCTGTACGTGCTGATGGCCAACATGGGGTGGCTCAACACGTACCAGGGGTTGATCGCGCCGTTCCTCATGGACGCGTTCGGGATCTTCCTCATGCGGCAGTTCATCCAGCCCATCCCCGACGACCTGATCAGCGCGGCCCGCATCGACGGCGCCTCGGAGCTGCGGGTCTACCGGAGCGTCATCCTGCCGCAGACGCGGCCCGCGCTGGCCGTCCTCGGGCTGTTCACGTTCGTCTTCCAGTGGAACGAGTTCCTCTGGCCGCTGGTCGCCACCTCGACGCCCGAGATGCGCACCATCCCGGTCGGGCTCACCCTGTTCAACCAGGAGTACTTCACCCTGTGGCACCTCACGGCGGCCGGCTCGGTGATCCTCTTCGTCCCCACCGCCGTCCTGTTCGTCCTCACCCAGCGATATTTCGTCCGCGGCATCGCGCTGACCGGCCTCAAATAGGAGTCATTTCTTGCGTCCGAACGTGATCGTGTTCTTCACCGACCAGCAGCGGTGGGACACCGTCGGCCCCTTCACCCCGAACCTCGACCGGATGGCCAGGCACGGCACGCAGGCCACGGTCGCGCTCACCCCGCAGCCGGTGTGCGCGCCCGCCCGCGCCGCCCTGCAGACGGGCCGCTACCCGACCACGACGGGCGTCCACCGCAACGGCCGCGTCCTGCCGCCCGAGGAGCGCACGCTGGCGCACCACTTCGGCGCCGCCGGCTACGCCACCGGCTACATCGGCAAATGGCACCTGGGCGGCAGCGAGCCCGTGCCCGCCGGCCAGCGCGGCGGCTACCAGTCGTGGCTGGCGGCCAACGCCCTCGAGCACACCTCGGACGCCTACCGCACGATCGTGTACGACGAGGCGAACGACCCCGTGCTGCTGCCGGGCTACCGCTCCGACGCGCTGGTGGACGCGGCCATCCGATTCGTCGCCGACCACCACGACGAGCCGTTCTTCCTCTTCCTGTCCTTCCTGGAGCCGCACCACCAGAACGAGGTGGACAACTACCCGGCGCCCGACGGGTACGAGGAGCGCCACCAGGGCCGCTGGATGCCCCAGGACCTGGCCGCGCTCGGCGGCACCGCCCACCAGCACATGGGCGGCTACCTGGGACAGGTCAAGCGCCTGGACGAGGGACTGGGGCGGCTGCTCGACGCGCTGCGCAGCATGGACCTGCTGGACGACACGATCGTGGCGTACACCTCGGACCACGGCAACCACTTCAAGACCCGCAACGGCGAGTACAAGCGCTCCTGCCACGACGCCTCGCTCCGCGTGCCCCTGGCCCTGCGCGGTCCCGGCTTCGACGGCGGCGGCGCCGTCTCCCGCCCGGTCAGCACGCTGGACCTCCCGCCCACGCTCCTGGAGGCCGCCGGGCTGCCGGTCCCCGACGCGATGCAGGGGCGCTCGCTCCTGCCGCTGGTGCGCGATCCCCGCTCGCCGTGGCCAGAAGAGGTGTTCTTCCAGGTCAGCGAGTCCGAGGTGGGGCGCGGGATCCGTACGTCCCGGTGGAAGTACTACGCCGTGGCCGAGGACGCCCACCCGTGGGACGACCCGGCCGCTCCCGTCTATCGCGAGCAGGCGCTGTACGACCTGGAGAACGACCCGCACGAGCTGGTCAACCTCGCAGGCTTCCCCTCGCACGCGGAGGTGGCGGCACGACTGCGGGAGCGGCTCGTACGGCGGATCGTGGCGGCGGGTGAGACCGAACCGGTCGTCGAGCCCGCGGTCGAGCGGCCCTCACCGCACCAGGCGATGAGCGATCCGGAGGTCCGCCTGCGTGGCCCGAAACCGGTCCGCTTCGGCCACCAGCGCCCGTAGCGGGGAGGAGAAGCCCACGGTTCGGCGTGCGCATTTGCGTACGATGTGCGCTATGGTAGGTGTCATGCCGTCGAACGAACAGCCCATCCCCTCGGTGTGGGCGAGACCGCGCCGTGAGCGGGAGCAACCCGCGCTGAGCCGTGAGCAGATCGTGGCCGAGGCCGTCCGGCTGCTCGACGAGGAAGGCGTCGACGCCCTCAGCATGCGCCGCCTGGGCAGCAGGCTCAACGCCGGAGCCACCTCCCTCTACCGCCACGTCGCCAACAAGGACGAGCTGTTCGAGCTGGCCGTGGACGAGGTCTACGGCGAGCTGCCCCTGCCGGAGCAGGACGGCGCCTCCGGCTGGCGGGCGGGCATCGAGCAGGTCGCCCGCAGCCTGCGCGCCACGATCCTGCGCCATCCCTGGATCGCCGCCAAGCTCGGCGAGGTGGGCCTGGCCTACCTCGGGCCCAACATGCTCCGGCAGACCGAGCACCTGCTCGGCATCTTCGAGACCGGCGGCTTCTCGCCCGAGGAGGCCGACCAGGCGATGAACACGGTCGTCGCGTACGTGCTGGGCGTGTCCACCGGCGAGGCCGCGATGCTGTCCATGATCGCCCGCAGCGGCCAGACCGAGCAGGAGTGGTTGGAGCGCCTGTGGCCGGCGGCCGAGCGGGCCGTCCAGGACTACCCGCGCCTGCGTGCCCGCTACGCCGCGCAGCGCGGCCAGGACGCCCGCGAGTCCGACGAGGACAACTTCGAGTACGGCCTCCAGCGGGTCCTCGACGGCCTCCAGTCCCGCCTCGCCTGACCCCCTTTCACCCCCCTTTTCATGGCACGAAATCGCTGCTGAATTGCGCATGGACGCTACCCAGAAGGCGAGTTACGCTCCGCTCGCCACAAGATGGGGGGCAATTCCATGACCTACACGCTCTTACGCGGCAATTTCGTGATCCGGTACGCGGATCTCCCGCGACAGGGCCCTGAGCCCGACGGCGACACCGTGAAGTTCCTGCCCGACTCGCCCGCGCTGGTGGAGGCACTGCCGCGGCGCTCGGGCCGACCGGCGAAGATCAACGCCCGCGGCGTCTCCATACGCCTGGAGTCCATCGACGCGCTGGAGACCCACTTCGAGGAGACACACCAGGAGCTCGCCGGAGCCAACGCGGCGCGGGACGAACTGCTGCGCCTGCTCGGCTTCACGAACGTGCGTTACTGGGACGACCTGCCGAACAAGGTGCGCTCCGCGGACCAGGACTCCGTCCGCGGTCACGTGCTCACGAACGGGATCGACGCGAACGGACGGCTGATCGGGTTCGTGTACGCGGGCGACCATCCGGGGGCCGACGGGTCCTCGGTGTTCCTGGACCCGGCGCTCGTGGACGGGTCCGTGAACGGCATGCTGCTGGCCGCCGGGCTGGTCTATCCGGCGTTCTACGCGACGCTGCCCGCGCAGCTGCGTACGCACCTGGCAGAGGTGTCGCAGGCCGCCCGGCGCAAGGCCATCGGCATCTGGTCCCGCTCCACCGCCGACCCGAACGGCCCTGCCGCCATCGGCAGCCTGGGCGACGCGGAACGCCTGGTGATATGGCCGAAGCTGTTCCGCCGCATCGTGCCGTACCTGGCAGCCGGGTTCACGGACTTCGACGGCTTCGACGCGTGGCTGCGGGCGGACCCGGTCAACCGGGACGACGAGGTGTTCCTGCTGGGCAAGCTCGAACGCGGCAACCTGCACGACGTGATCAAGGGGGCAGGTCAGCGGATCCAGCTCACGGTCTGGCCCGAGGACTTCGTCATCGCCCCGGACCCGGCCACGCCCGGAGCCCCCGTCAAGCCGCCGCTCGTCGCGGCCGGGGATCTGCTGATCATGGCGGCACTCCCCGACCCGGTCGGCGCCGACCTCGGGCACGAGACGGTCACGCTGCTGAACCTCACGCCGGGCCCGATCGACCTCGCGGGCTGGGCCCTGTCGGACGCCTCCGGCGGCCGCAAGGCACTGACCGGCACCGTCGAGGGCGGGGCGGCGCTGCGGGTGACGCTGGACGGGGCCGTGCGCCTGGGCAACCGCGGGGACACCATCATCCTGGTGGACCCGAAGGGCACTTCGATCGACCAGGTGACGTACAAGGCGGACCGGGTCAAGGCCGGCCGGACGATCGCCTTCGGCCGCTGACCCCACGGGCCAGGGCTCCCCGCGGCTCATGGGACCCTGGCCCGCTCCCTCCTGTCGCACGGCGACGCCTGCCGAACTGTTGACGTGGCACCTCTCGACGCCTTACGGTTCCGGCGATATCGATGAAACATATCGATACATTTCCGAAAACTTTCGGAGGCGTCATGTTAAGAGGAGTTGTCGCGGTCGCCCTGCTCGGCGTCCCCGCGGTGAACCCGTCCCAGCCACCGGCCATCACCGTGAACGAGCATGTCAGGCACCAGGAGATCGACGGCTTCGGCATCTCCCAGGCGTTCCGGCGCAACGAGTTGCTCAAGGCACTGTCGGAGTCGCAGCAGCGGGAGGTCCTCGACCTGTGGTTCGACCGCGAGAAGGGGGCGGGGCTCAGCATCCTGCGGCTGGGCATCGGCTCGTCCCCCACCGGCAGCCCGTACGACCACATGGTGTCGATCCAGCCCGATGACCCGGGCGGCCCGCAGGCCCCGCCCAAGTACGTCTGGGACGGCGACGACAACAGCCAGGTGTGGGTGGCCAAGGCGGCCAAGGCGTACGGGGTGAAGCGTTTCTTCGCCGACGCCTGGAGCGCGCCCGGCTACATGAAGGACAACGGCACCGACAAGAACGGCGGCACGCTGAAGCCGGAGTGGCAGCAGGCCTACGCCGACTACCTGGTGCAGTACACGAAGTTCTACGCCAGGGAAGGCATCAAGATCACCGACCTCGGGTTCACGAACGAGCCCGACTGGACGGCCTCGTACGCCTCGATGCGCTTCACCCCCGAGCAGGCCGCCCAGTTCGTCAAGGTGCTCGGGCCGGTCGCCAAGGGCGTGAACGTGGTCTGCTGCGACTCCTTCGGCTGGAACCAGGCGAAGGCGTACACGGCCGCGATCGAGGCCGACCCCGAGGCCCGCCGCTGGGTGAAGACCCACACCGGGCACACGTACGCCAGCCCGGTGGACGCCCCGCTGCCGACGAGCAGGCGCACCTGGATGTCGGAGTGGAACCCGAGCGGCAGCACCTGGAACGAGAACTGGGACGACGGGAGCGGCTACGACGGCTTCACGATCGCGCAGGCCGTCCACGACGCGCTCACGCTCGGCAACGTCAGCGGCTACGTCTACTGGCTGGGCGGCTCCCGCGGCACCACCAGGGCGCTGCTGCAGCTCGACGACGCGGCGAAGACGTACCGGGTGTCCAAGCGGCTGTGGGCGCTGGCGGCGTACAGCAGGTTCATCCGGCCGGGCGCGGTCAGGCTGGAGGCGCAGGCGGCGGATCCGGCGCTGAAGGTCTCCGCGTTCCGCAACGCCGACGGCTCCCGTGTCATCGAGGTGCTCAACACCGGCACCGCGCCCGTCACGTGGCAGGGCGTGCGCGGCCGGGCGACCGCGTACCTCACGGACGGCGCCAACTCGCTCACCCCGTCCCCGGTGACGGGCCGCACGGTGACGCTCCAGCCGCGGGCGCTCACCACGATCGTCATCCGCTGACGAGCCGCAAGAGCCCGGGCAGGTGCCGGCCCGGGCTCTTGTCCTGCCGTGACGGCCGAGCAGCTATCCCCACACCTCCCGCGCCGTCTCCGCGATCAGGCGGAGCTTGGCGAACTGCTGGTCGGCCGTGAGCTGGTTGCCCTCCACCGTGGAGGAGAAGCCGCACTGCGGCGACAGGCAGAGCTGGTCGAGGTCGATGAACTTGGCCGCCTCGTCGATCCGCCGCTTGAGCGTGTCCTTCGACTCCAGCTCCCCGCGCTTGGTCGTGACCAGCCCCAGCACCACCATCTTCCCCGGCGGCACGAAGCGCAGCGGCTCGAAGCCCCCGGAGCGCTCGTCGTCGTACTCCAGGAAGAACCCGTCCACCTTCAGCTCGTTGAACAGTGCCTCCGCCACGAAGTCGTAACCGCCCGAGGCGGCCCAGGAGGACCGGAAGTTCCCGCGGCACATGTGCGTGGTGATCGTCATCCCGGCGGGCTTGGCGGCGAGAGCGGCGTTGATCTGCTTGATGTAACGCAGGTGCATGTGCTCGGCGTCGTCGCCCCGGGAGGCCAGCTCCGCCCGCTGGGCCGGGTCGTTCAGGTATGCCAGGCTCGTGTCGTCGAACTGCAGGTACGTGCACCCGAGCGCGCCGATCCTGCGCACCTGCTCGGCGTAGGCCGCGCTGAGGTCGCGCCAGAACTCCTCGACGTCGGGGTAGACCTCGGGGTCGATGGCCGCGGGACCGCCCCGGTAGTGGACCATGCTCGGCGAGGGGATGGTCAGCTTGGGCACTGTCGTGGTCACCGTGTCACGCAGGAACGCGAAGTCGTCGGCGAAAACGGGCTCGGTCAGCCTGATCCGGTCGTGCACCCGCAGCGCGGCCGGGGTGAACTCGATGTCGCCCTGCTCGTTGTGGAAGCGGACGGTGATGTGCTCGTCGGCGGCCTGGCCGATGCCGCCGAGCTGGTAGATGAAGTCCATGTGCCACGACGCCCGCCGGAACTCGCCGTCGGAGGCGCTCTGCAGCCCGATCTCCTCCTGCCTGCGTACCACCTCCCTGATGGCCTCGTCCTCGGCCTCGCGCAGCGCGTCGCCCGTGAGGGTCTCGCGGGCGGTGAGCAGCGCGGGCGGGCGGAGCAGGCTGCCGACGTGGTCCGCGCGGAACGGCGGCGAGGTGCGCATTGAAGATCATCTCCTGTGGTCGTGGCGGTCGGACCCGTAGAGCTTTCTGAGGGGGGCTTTGAGCAGCTTGCCTGCCGCGTTCTTGGGCAATTCGGGCACGAACTGCAGATATTTCGGGATTTTGAAGCGGGCCAGGCGGCCGTCCAGATATGCCAGCAGTTCCCCCGCCTCGGCCTTCGAACCGCCCCGCACGACGACCAGGGCCATGCCCACCTCGCCCCACTTCTCGTCCGGCACGCCGATCACCGCGCATTCGGCGACCGCCGGGTGCTCGTACAGCACGCTCTCCACCTCGGCGGGATAGATGTTCTCGCCGCCGGAGATGATCACATCCTTGATGCGGTCGGAGATCCGCACGTAGCCGTCCTCGTCGGCGACGCCGATGTCCCCCGAGCGGAACCAGCCGTCCGCCGACAGCGCCTTCGCGCTCTCCTCCGGGCGCCGCCAGTAGCCGGGCATGACGTTGGGGCCCTGTACGTACACCTCCCCCGGCTCGCCGGGACCCGCGGTGGTCCCGTCCGGCGCGACCAGCCGGACGTCGGAGAAGAAGCACGGCACCCCGGCCGAGCCCGCCTTGGTGATCGAGTGCTCCGCACCGAGGAAAAGGGCGCCGGGGGCCGTCTCGGTCATGCCGTACCCCTGGAGGAACGTCAGCCCCCGATCCTGATATATCCGGATCAGCGGCTCGGGCACCGGCGCGCCCCCGCACAGCAGGTGCCGCAGGCTCGACAGGTCCGACCCCGCCCAGCGCGGCGACCGCGCGAGGAAGCCGAACATCGACGGCACCCCGAACATCACCGTCACCCGCTCCCCCTCGATCAGGTCGAACGTCCTGTCCACGTCGAAGGAGGGCTCCAGGAGGACCCGGCCGCCCTTGAGCACGGTCGGGATCAGCGTCTGGGCCAGCGCCGCGATGTGGAACAGCGGCGCGCTGACCAGCGTGACCTCGTCGTGCGCGAGCGGCACGTCGACCAGCAGGTTGAAGGTGTTCCAGGTCAGGTTGGCGTGGGTCAGCATGGCGCCCTTGGGCCGTCCCGTCGTCCCGGACGTGTACATGATCAGGCATATGTCGTCCTGACGCACCGGCTCGTCGATCGGCTCGGGCGAACCGGACGCGAGCAGCTCCTCGTAGTCGGCGGCCACGACGTGACGTCCCGGCAGCCCGTCGCCGTCCTGCTCCTCGCCCAGTACTAGGACCGAGTGCTGCGCGTCCTCCAGGATGAACCGCAGCTCGGGCCTGGCCAGCCGGGCGTTCAGCGGGACGAACGCCGCCCCCAGCAGCCCCGCCGCGAAGAACGTCTCCACCAGCGCGGGCTGGTTGACCCCGAGGAAGGCGACCCGCTCGCCGCGCCCCACGCCCAGCGCTGACGCCAGCCGGTACGTCCGTTCGCGCAGCTCACGGTAGGTGCGGTCGCGTCCCCGGTACGTCAAAGCCACGCGCTCGGGCGTCATGCGGGCCCTGCGTGCCGGCCACGAGCCAATCCCCTGATTCCGCATCGGCGCTCCTTGACGCTCAAGCCCTCAAGTTAGGCCACTATGCGATCGCTGTCACCGTTCTGCCCAAGTTACATCCGGCACGACGTCGAGGAGCCGCTCCGCGATTCGCGCCGCCTCCGGCCTGAACCGCTCGTGCAGCGCGTGGCAGACCCGCTGCGCCTTCTCCGCCGGCCAGTCGTGCGGCAGGTAGCGCAGCGGCAGCCGCGGGTCGGTCCTGATGATCTGGAGCCAGCCGGTCAGCAGCGTCAGGGAGCGCGCCAGGTCGTCGGGCGCGTCCGGCGCGGGATCGGCCCGGTCCCAGCGGCGCAGGAACTCGCGGTAGCGCTCGCCCAGGCCCGCCAGGTCGTACGCGTCCCTGACCAGCGCCTGCATGTCGGTCGGCTGTCTGGGCTCGGCGGCGAAGACCTTCATGTTCGCCCCGAGGTCCTCGACCACGCGCGCGGCGTCCACCTCGCCGGGCGCGATCCACAGGCCGTTCTGCAGCGGTCCGAACCCGGCCCAGACCAGCCGCGAGCGCAGCTCGTGCCGCTGCCGCTGCCAGGACTCGGGCAGCGAGAAGCCGATCAGCGTCCAGCGGTCCTCGTCCGCGTCGTTGACGACGCCGCTGTGCCAGATGCGGCGCTCGCCGTCCTTGAGCACCTCCGTGCTCGTCGGGGTGAGGCCGAAGTACATGCGGCGGCCCGAGCGCTGACGGCGCAGCAAGCCGCGCCGGACCATCCTGGTCAGCATCGAGCGCGTCGCCTCCTCGGAGATCCCGACCTTGGCGAACGCCTCGATGAAGCTGCCCGACGACACGCAGATGCCGCGGCCGTACACATGGTCTCCGAGGAACGTCAGCATCACCGACTGAGGCCGCATCGGAAAGCCCTCCACGTATATTGGGCACAGTATTGACAGCCGTAATGTATCTGCCTACATTCAGGGCCACATCCCAGGAGGTCCTGAATGCGCAGGTTGCTCCCGTCCCTGGTTTGTCTCGCGTTAGCCGTCGCCGCGTGCGGAGGCGGCGGCTCAAGCGCCGAAGGCTCGATCAAAGTCGGCCTCATCGTCTCCCTGACCGGCAACTACACCCCGCTGGGCAGCGAGGACAAGAAGGCCGTCGAGCTGGCGGTCGAGCAGGTCAACGCGCAGGGCGGGCTGCTGGGCCGCAAGGTCGAGCTGGTCACGCGCGACGACAAGACCGCTCCCGACCAGGGCATCGTGGCCTACAACCAGATCAAGGGCGAGATCGACGCGCTGATCGGCCCGGTCTTCTCCAACTCGGCGCTCGCGATCGAGCCGCTCGCCCAGCGCGACAAGATGCCGTACCTGTCGCTGGCCCCGGCGCAGGAGCAGGTCGAGCCGATCAAGTCGTACGTCTTCGTCACCCCCGCCCTGTCCAGCATGTACGCCGAGCGCTACCTGCAGTACATCCAGGCCAAGGGCATCAAGACAGTCGCCGTGGCCTGGGACTCCAAGAGCGCCTACTCGGTATCCGGCCACAAGTCCATGGTCGCCCTCGCGCCCAAGTACGGCGTGAAGATCGCCGTGGACGAGCCGTACGAGACCACGACCTCGGACTTCAGCCCGCTCTTCACCCATGTGCGCGACTCGGCCGCAGAGGCGCTGGTGTTCTGGGGCTCGGGCGCGCCGGGCGTGACGGCGGCCAAGCAGTACGTGGCCTCGGGGCTCAAGACGCCGCTGTTCCTGACCGCGTCGCAGGCCAGCAAGCTCTGGCTGGAGCCGATGGGCGGCGCCGCCGAGGGCATGACCGTGCAGAGCGCCATCGGCGTCGTCGGCGAGTACCTCCCCGACGGCAAGCAGAAACAGGTCATCGAGCAGATGGCCCAGCCCTACCAGCAGAAGCACGGCTACCCGCCGCCGCAGTTCGCGCAGGACGGCTACAGCGCGAGCCTGCTGCTCTTCGAGGCGATCAGGAAGGCGGGCGGCACCGACAAGGCCAAGGTGCAGCAGGCGCTGGAGCGCATGGACCTGGTCACGCCGAACGGCCGCTTCCGCTACTCCCCCACCGACCACTCCGGGCTCTCCCCCGAGTTCATCTCGGTCAACACGGTGCAGAACGGGAAGTTCGTTCCCACCGAATGGGCCAAGGAGCAGCTCGCCAAGACCGTCGGCGCGGGGTAGCGCGTGCTGACGGTCACCGGGCTCTCCCGCTCCTTCGGCGGCGTCTACGCCGTCCGCGACGTCTCGCTGGCCGTCGCGGACGGCGAGGTCTGCGGCGTCATCGGGCCGAACGGGGCAGGCAAGTCCACGCTGTTCAACCTGATCACCGGGCATCTCACACCCGAGCGCGGCCGCATCTCGTTCCTCGGGCACCGCGTGGACGGGCTCCCGCCGCACAGGCGGGCCAGGCTCGGCATGTCGATCGTGTTCCAGGCGGCCAGGGTGTTCCGCGGCATGACCGTCAGGGAGAACGTCATGGTCGGGATGCACAGCCGTACCGGTGCCGGGTTCGTGTCGGCGGCGCTGCGGCTGCCGCGGCACCGGCGCGACGAGCGGGAGACCAGCGCAGAAACAGACGCCGTGCTCCAGAGGGTGGGGCTGGCCGACTGGGCGGACCGGCCCGCCGACCTGCTGCCCATCGGGCAGCAGCGGGCGCTCCAGCTAGCCCGCGCCCTGTGCGCACGGCCCCGGCTGCTGCTGCTCGACGAGCCCGCCGCCGGGCTGCGCGCCCAGGAGCGCGAGCGGCTCGCCGCGCTGGTCGAGGAGCTGCGCGCGGACGGCCTGACGATCCTGCTCATCGAGCACGACGTGGCGTTCGTGACGCGGCTGGCCGACCGCGTGGTGGTGCTCGACCTGGGACAGGTCATCGCGGACGGCTCGCCCGCCGAGGTGCGGGCCGATCCGCTGGTGCTCGCCGCCTATCTCGGACAGGCCTCATGATCGACGTCAGGGATCTGGTCGTCTCGTACGGCACCGCGACCGCGCTCGACCACGTCACGCTCACCGTGCGGCGGGGCGAGATGGTCGCCCTGCTCGGCCCGAACGGCGCGGGCAAGTCGACGCTGGCCAACACCCTCGCGGGCCTCCTCCGGCCGGCCTCGGGCACGGTCGAGGTCGAGGGCAGGCTGGCGCTCATCCCGGAGGGCCGCCAGCTGTTTCCGGATTTGTCGGTTGCGGACAACCTGGCCTTGGGGGGATGGCGCTCTGGATGGCGCTCGGGCGAGCGCGACCCCTCGTACGTCTACGACCTGCTCCCCCGGCTGGCCGAGCTGGCCGGGCGGCGGGCGGGGGTGCTGTCCGGGGGCGAGCAGCAGATGGTGGCGTTCGGGCGGGCCATGATGTCGCGGCCTTCGGTGCTGGTGGTGGACGAGCTCTCCCTGGGGCTCGCGCCCAACGTGACCGCCGACCTGGCCGGGCACCTCTCCGAGCTGAACCGGTCGCAGGGGCTCACCGTGCTGCTCATCGAGCAGAACGCGCGGCTCGCCTTCGACCTGTGCCGGCGGGCTTATGTGCTGGAATCCGGGCGTTCGGTGGCCGAGGGCGAATGCGCGGAGCTGGCCGAGGACCCGCGCGTGGCGGGCGCGTACCTGGGCGGGGCGATCACATGAGCGCGTTCCTCACCTACCTCCTCAACGGCCTTGCGGTCGGGTGTGCGATCGCGCTCATCGCCAGCGGGCTGGTCGTCATCCACCGGGTCACGGGCGTGGTGAACTTCGCGCAAGGGACGTTCGCGGTCGTGGCGGGACTGTGCACGTCCTCGCTGCTCGGCCTCGGAGTCCCGCACGGATTGAGCGAACTGGCCGCCGTCCTGGTCGCGGCGCTGGCCGGCCTGCTGACGGGTCTTGCCGCCATCGGCAAGCGGGACACCACGCCGCTCTCGTCGCTGATCGTCACGCTCGGCGTGGGCGTGCTCGCGTACGCCGTCGAGATCGTCCTGTGGGGCGACCAGCCGCGCTCCGCGCCCGGGCTCGCAGGCTCGGTGACCGTGGCGGGCGCGCGGATCCAGACGCAGCACCTGCTGGTCATCGGCGTGACGGCGGCCGCTTTCGCCCTGCTCGCGCTCTTCTTCGGGCGCACCTACCTGGGCAAGGCGCTGACGGCCTGCGCGTCCAACCCGTACGCCGCCCGAGTCGTGGGCATCGACACGCGGCTGATGGGGCTGCTGGCGTTCGCGCTGGGCGGGCTGCTCGGCGGGATCGCCGGGGTGCTGGTGACGCCGCTGCGGCCGATCTCGTTCGACACCGACGTCACGCTCATCGTGAACGCCTTCGCCGCGGCCGTCTTCGGCGCGCTCACCCGGCCCGTGATCACGCTGGCCGGCGCGCTGCTGCTGGGCGTGGCCGAGACCATGGCCGCGGGGTACGGCTACGGGTCGCACCAGCTGGAGGTGGCGCTGGGTCTCATGATCGTCGTGATGATCGTACAGGCGAGCCGGCGCTCGGCCGTCTCCCAGGAGCCGACATGATCCGGCTGGTGGCCGGGCTGCTGGTCGCGGCCGTGACGCTGGCGCTGCCCGCGGTGCTCGACGACAGCGCGCTGGCCGTGTACATCCTGCTCGGGCTGGCCGCGATGGTCACGGTCGGGGTGTCGCTGCTCATGGGGTACGCCGGGCAGGTCTCCCTGGGCCAGGGCGCCTTCTACGCCATCGGCGCCTACACCGCCGCGCTGCTGTCGCTGCACGGCGTGCCGCCGGTGGCCGGACTGCTCGCGGCACCCGTCGCGGCGGCCGGGTCGGCGCTGGTGATCGGCGTGCCGCTGCTGCGCCTTCGCGGGCACCATCTGGCGTTCGCCACGCTGGCCATGCAGCTCATCCTGCTCTCGCTGGCCGGGCAGCTGGAGGTCACCGGCGGGGACATCGGGCTGCAGGCGATCCCGCAGTTCGCGGTCGGGTCGTTCGAGGCGGGCTCCGCGGCCGCGTACGCGTACCTGACCTGGGCGGGGCTGGCGCTGGTGATGCTGGTGACCCGCAACGTCATCGACTCCCGGCCGGGGCGCGCCCTGCGCGCGCTGGCCACCAGCGAGACCGCCGCCGCGTCCTCGGGGATCCCGGTCGGGCGGTACAAGCTGGTGGTGTTCGCGCTGTCGGCGGCGTTCGCGGGACTCGCCGGCGGGATCTACTGCTTCTACACCGGGTACGTGGCGCCGGGCTCGTTCCCCGTGCTCATCTCGATCCAGTACATCGTCATGGCCGTCGTCGGCGGGCTGGGCACGATCTGGGGCGCGGTGGTGGGGGCCACCGCGATCACGCTGCTCGTGCAGGGGCTCAACAGCCTGGCCGCGCTGCCGGGGATGCCGTCGTACGCGCCCAGCGTGCTGTCGTACGCCGTGTACGCGCTCGTGCTCATCCTGGTCGTGCTCTTCCTGCCGCACGGCCTGCTCCCCGCCCTCTCGGGACGCCTCTCGCGCAAGAGGGACGCCCCGACCGTGGAAACCCGCTGACGCGAAGCGGGGCTACCAGTTGGCGGGCAGTCCAGGCGTCGTGGCGGGGAGCGCGTGACCGGGCGGGTGGATGACGTACGTGACGCCGCCGCTGCTCGAGCTGCGCAGCCAGACGTTCTCGAAGTCGGCCCGCGGATACACGCGCCGCACGGCGTCGTTGCTCGACGACGCCGGGTCGTTGGCGATCACGTCACCCGAGGCGGTGAAGCCGACGATCGCCATGAGGTGCCCGTTGGTGCCGTATCCGGCGCCCGGCAGCTCGCCCTTCTTGAACGACTGCGACGTGATGACCGGGATCCCCGCCTTGATCAGCAGCTCCAGCTCCGTCAGCGACCGCAGCCGCGTGACGAACCCGTCCAGACCGTACCGCCCCGCATAAGCGGTGTTGAACGGCCAGTTGCCCGCCCCCTGGTACGCGTGGTCGTAGGTGTACCGGGCGGCGTAGTCGACCTCGGGGTTCGGGTCGGCGGGATCGACCCAGGAGGTGTCCGCGGAGCTCGGCCACTTGCCCCAGTAGCCGAGGATCATGGTGGTCGAGGTCGGGCTGCACCACGCCTCGCCGCCGCCGTCCCACTCGGGGTAGTGGCCCTGGTGGACGTTCTGGGAGCGGCGCGGCACGGCCAGTTCCGTCCCCCAGGCGCCGCCGCCGGGGCTGACCGGCACGGTCTTGCGTTCCGGCACGTTGGAGGCCATGACGCCGGACGTGCGCACGCGCGGCGTCACCGAGGAGCCGGGCGCGCGGTAGAGGGTCAGGCGCAACTGGTAGGCGCTGACGGGCTTGCCCGCCGCCGCGACCAGCGTGTCCACCGCGACGTTGGCGTCGGCGTCGCCCTGTCCCGGCACCGAGGTGCGGCGGATGTCGCCTTCCGCGTACGCCCAGCGGCCGAGCGAGTACCACTTGGTCAGCCCTTCGGCGTTCCTGGCCCGGGTCTCGACCTGCATCCAGCTGCCCGGGGGCACGTCGGCGGTCCAGGACGCGATCAGCTCGGTGGCCGGGAAGCCGACGGCCCGCTCGGGACCGGTCCAGCGGGCGTACTCCCAGGTCTTGGTGCCGAGCGCGTCGGTGTAGGGGACGGTGCCGGCGGCTTGGCCGAACGCCAGGCCGTCGCCGGACGTCGTCCCCTCGGACGTGCCGGCGGCGAAGTCGGCCCGCTGGAAGACGACGTCAGGTGTGACGACGGCCGGCCTCGTCTGCGCACCGGCGGGGACGGAGACAGCCGTGGCCAGCAGGAGGCTGGACAGGAACACGGTCAGCGCACGCATGAACCCACCTTCTCGGAAGGCACTTTGTCGCGGCTGACATTAGGCACAACCGGCAGCTAAAGCATCCGGAAATCTACGTATCGGCCCGCCATGCGTTATTTTCATGGATTCTGAAATGTTTCGGAATGAGTCTTCGCACCTCGTAGCAGGTCCTTGTCAACGAGGTGTCCGAAATATTTCTGACGTGTGTTGACACATTTCGGGGATCTCCTCAGACTGACCTTCCAAGGTGAGCTCTCCGTACCGCTTTGTCCGCCCCAGCGTTCCGGAGGAACGAAGACATGAGTCTCAAGCCCGCGCTCGTCGCAGGGGCACTCGGCGTGACCTTGGTGATGTGCATGGCCACCGCGGCGGGCGCCGCCAGCACGCTCGGCGCCGCCGCCGCGGAGAAGGGCCGTTACTTCGGCGCCGCCGTGGCCGCCAACCACCTCGGCGAGTCCGCGTACGCCACCGTGCTCAACCGCGAGTTCAACTCGGTCACCCCCGAGAACGAGATGAAGTGGGACGCGACCGAGCCCTCGCGCGGTTCGTTCAACTTCGGCCCCGCCGACCGGATCGTCAGCCACGCCCAGAGCCGCGGCATGAAGATCCGCGGCCACACGCTCGTCTGGCACTCCCAGCTGCCCGGCTGGGTCAGCGGCCTGTCCACGGCCACCGACGTGCGCAACGCCATGAACAGCCACATCAACGGCGTCATGGCCCACTACAAGGGCAAGATCCACTCTTGGGACGTGGTCAACGAGGCCTTCCAGGACGGCTCGAGCGGCGCCCGCCGCAACTCCGTCTTCCAGCAGCGCATCGGCAACAGCTACATCGAGGAGGCGTTCAGGACCGCCCGCGCCGCCGACCCCGCCGCCAAGCTCTGCTACAACGACTACAACATCGACGACGCCAACGCCGCCAAGACCCGCGCCGTGTACAACATGGTCGCGGACTTCAAGCAGCGCGGCGTGCCGATCGACTGCGTCGGCCTGCAGTCCCACTTCAACAGCCAGTCCCCGGTGCCCGGCAACTACCAGCAGAACATCCAGCAGTTCGCCAACCTCGGCGTGGACGTGCAGATCACCGAGCTGGACATCGAGGGCTCCGGCACCGCCCAGGCCAACAGCTACCGCAGCGTGGTCAACGCCTGCCTGGCCGTCTCACGCTGCACCGGCATCACGGTCTGGGGCGTCACCGACAAGTACTCCTGGCGCAGCAGCGGCACCCCGCTGCTGTTCGACGGCAACTACAACAAGAAGCCCGCCTACGACGCCGTCCTGTCCGCCCTCGGCGGCTCCGGCTCCAGCACGCCCCCTCCGGGCGGCGGCGGCTGCACGGCCACCGTCTCGCAGGGCTCGCAGTGGAGCGACCGCTTCAACCTGTCCGTGGCGGTGTCCGGCACGAACACCTGGATCGTCACGGTGACCCTGCAGAGTCCGCAGAAGGTCATCAACACCTGGAACGGCACGCCGACCTGGGACTCGAGCGGGAATGTCATGACCATGAGGCCCAACGGCAACGGGAACACCTTCGGCTTCACGATCCAGCACAACGGCAACCACAACTGGCCCTCGGTCTCCTGCCGGGTGGGCTGACCCCCGTACGTGTGTGGTGTGGCGTGCTCCGGGTGCCGCCACACCACACACCATCACCGCTTGACGCATTTCATGACGAGGAACACGGGGAACTTCGCGGCATCCGGCCGCGTGGCCGCCCAGGCGGGCGCCGGCTCGGGCTCGTCCAGTGCGTCCAGCCACAGGCCGTGGCGGCGGAACGTGCCGAGGTACGTCGAGAGGGTGCGATGGTTGGCGCCGACCTGGCGGCGCAGCGAGGAGAGCTCGCCGTCGGCGCGCCACCAGCCCTCCGTGTGGTAACGCCCGTCCCCTGGCCAGGAGCCGGAGACGCCCCCGCCGCCGGGGAAGCACGGGTGCAGGATCGAGCAGGCGAAGACGCCTCCCTGCCGGAGGGCGCCGGCGGTGGCCGCGATCGCGCCTTCGAGGTCGTCGATGTCGGAGAGGCCGAAGCTGCAGACCACCGCGTCGAACGGGGCAAGGCCGGCCTCGAGGGGCCGGGACACGTCGGCGTGGAGGTAGCTGATGCCCAGCGGGGTGTCATGTTCGGCGGCCCTCGCCTTGGCGATCAGCGCCTCGGAGAGGTCGGCGCCGACGACGGTGGCGCCGCGGCGGGCGAGCTCGCGGCTGATGCGGCCGTGGCCGCAGGCGATGTCCAGCACCCGCAGGTCCACGACCGGTTCCAGCAGGTCGAGCAGGCGGACCGAGGCGGGGTCGTCGATGACGTCGGTCCAGCCGTCCGCGTAGAAGTCGGCGATCTCGTCGTAGCGGGCAACACCTGACATGATCCCGACAGTACGCGCCCGGGATCCGGCGGTGGCCGGTGTTCGTCGAGCGCGGAAACGCGCACCCGCGTCAGAGGTAAAGGCTTCGTCATGGCGGCGCATGGTTCCGGTTGGGGCGTCCCCATGGGTTCGATGGGTGAGAGCAGGATCGTCCCCGGTCAGACAGGTGCGGCAAAAGTTGCGGCGGAGGGGACGAGATGATCATGCGAGGGCTCGTCGGGGTCATCGCGCTCGCCGCGTTGGGCGGGGGCACCGTTCCGGCTCCGGTCGGCGCGCAGCTGCGGGTCACCGGGACCGTCACCCCGCACCCGATGCTCATCGGCGCGGAGTCCGTCTACATGGTGACCGTCGAGAACACCGGACGCGGCGACGCCGAGAACGTGACGATCGTCAACAACCTCGATCCGAACACGACCCCCGGTCTCCTGTCCGACGACTGCGCCCTCGTCAACCGAGGCGCCACCGTCGTCTGCGGCGGTGCGGGGCTGGCGATCCCGCCGGGCTCGAGCGTGACCTACGAGATCCCGGTCATGCTCGACCCGGCAGTCCCCGACGGCACGCGCGTCACCAACAACGTCGAGGTCTCGGCCACCGGGACGGACGGCCGCTCAACCCGGATGATCAACCCGGCACGGGCGCGGGCCAAGGCCGCTCCTGACACCGGCGGCTCGGGCGAGTGCGCCGTCGACGCGGGCGGAAACGGCCGCCCCTGCGCGTCCGCCGGCCCCGTGACCGCCCAGCCGCCCAGCCCCGGCCCGGCCGCGCCTCCCGCGCCCGACGCGGCCACGCCTCCCGCCTCCCGCCCCACGGCGACGGCCACCTCGAAGGCGGCGCCGTCGGCCGACGCCACCGGGCCCGGAAACGGGCGTCCGCCGGCCGAGAGCCCACCCCGCCCCGGCGAAGGCGCGCTCCACATCGTTCACGGCGGTGGCGTGATCAAGGGCGGGCCCAGCGAGGGGCCGCACCGGGCCCGTCCCGGCGAGGGGCGCGGCCCGTACGAACAGCCCGCCGCCGAGGTGGCTCCCGGCCGGCGCCATCCCCGGCCCGAGTCAGGGGAAGCGGAGACGACGAGGACCGACGACGGCGCCGTCCTCCCGCTGACCGGCGTGTCGGTGTGGCTGGTCGGCCTGGGCATCCCCATGCTCGCCGCCATCGGCCTGCTCGTGTGGCACTTCTCCCGCACCGACCGCCCCGCCCGGCCAGGCCAGCCCAGCCGGCCCGGCAAGGCGTCCTGAGGTCAGCGGGGAGCCAGCGCGTCCCTGGTCCACGAGCCGAGTATCAGCAGCGTCTTGGTCCCGGTCACGTCGCCGGCGCGGCGCAACCGGTCGATGACCTGCTGCAGATGCCCGAGATCTCGTACCCGCACATGGATCAGGGCATCGGGATCGCCCGCGATGGTGAACACCGTCTGCACCTCGGGCACGTCGGCGGCGGTGCGGATGATCTCGCTCACCGGAGTCGTGCCCGGATAGCGTAGCTCCGTGAACGCCTCAATGCCCCACCCCAGCTTGGAGTAGTCGATCTGCACGGTGAACCCGGTGATCACCCCCAGATCCCTGAGCCGGTCGACCCGCCGCTTCACCGCCGCCACCGACAGCCCTACCAGCTGCGCCATCTCCGAGAACGTCCGGCGCCCGTCCTCGCGCAGCAGCCTCAGGACCCGATGATCGATCTCATCCACATCAGCCATGCGAGAACTCCTTCATCCGGCGCAAAGAACATCAGCCACCAAGGCCGTAGTCCCCACATAGTTTGCGTCTTAGGCACACTTTCTCATCTAATACTTGCGCATGTCATGCCCGCGTTGCTGTGCTGGGAATACGCGGGCAATCCCCGTGCGAGGTACGAAGCCAGGAGGTTCGCGTGAGCGTGAGCGAGACTTCCGTGTCGCTCGACGACAAGTACACGGCGGCCGACGGCCGGGTGCTCATCTCCGGCATCCAGGCCCTGATCCGTTTGACACTGGAGCAGCGCCGCCTGGACCAGGAGCGCGGGCTGGACACGCGGGTGTTCGTCTCCGGCTACCAGGGCTCGCCGCTGGGCGGCGTGGACCTGGAGATGGGGCGGGCGGCGCGGTATCTGGAGCCGGCGGGCGTGGTGTTCCAGGCAGGACTGAACGAGGAGCTGGCCGCCACGTCGGTGGCCGGCACCCAGCTGCTCGGCCAGGTGCCGGGCCGGCGGCACGACGGCGTGACCGCCTTCTGGTACGGCAAGAACCCCGGCCTCGACCGGGCCGCCGACGCCATCAGGCACGCGAACGTGGCCGGCACGGCGCCCCTCGGCGGCGCGGTGGCCTGGATCGGCGACGACCCCGGCTGCAAGTCGTCCACGCTGCCCAGCTCGTGCGAGCCCATGTGCCAGAGCCTGTCCATGCCGCTGCTCGCGCCCGGCTCGGTGGCGGAGATCATCGAGTTCGGGCTGCACGCGGTGGCCCTGTCGCGCGCCACCGGGCTCTGGGCCGGGCTGAAGATCGTCGCGGACATCGCCGACGCGTCCTCCACCGTCGACCTCGGGCAGCTGAGCGCCGGCATCCCGGTGCCCGACAAGCGCGAGCGCGGCCCCGCTCCCATCCTGCTCGGCGCGGCCGCGCTGGACGCCGAGCACGACATGCTCACGCGCCGCCTCGACCTGGCCCGCGAGTACGCCCGCGCGCACCGCCTCAACCGGGTGATGTCCGGAGAAGGCAACACCAAGCTGGGCATCCTCGCCTCCGGCACCACGTACGCGGTGGTGCTGCGGGCGCTGGCGGACCTCGGCCTCGACGACGCAGCGCTGGACGAGCACGGGGTACGGCTGATCAGGCTCGCGATGCCGTTCCCGCTCGCGTACGACGACCTGGCCGCCATGACGTCCGACCTGGACAAGGTGCTGGTGGTCGAGGACAAGGTGCCGTTCCTGGAGGGGCACCTCAAGCAGGCCCTGTACGGGGGCGAGCGCGCACCGGCCGTCGTGGGCCGGGAGCTGCTCACCGCCCGCAGCACCCTGGGCGCCGACGACGTGGCCAAGGCCATCGCCACCTGCCTGGGCAAGGAGCCGGCCCCGCGCCCCCGTAAGCGGAACCGCGTCATGCTGCCCCTGGTGGCCGCGCGCACCCCCTACTTCTGCTCCGGCTGCCCCCACAACACCTCCACCCGCACCGCCGAGGGCACGCTGGTCGGCGTCGGCATCGGCTGCCACGCCATGATCGCTCTGGACGGCCACGGGCGCGGCACCCAGGTGGGCATCACCCAGATGGGCGGCGAGGGCGCCCAGTGGATCGGGCTGGCGCCGTTCACCAGTGACCGGCACTTCGTGCAGAACCTCGGCGACGGCACCTTCCACCACTCCGGCTCCCTGGCGATCAGGGCGGCCGTCGCCGCCGGGGTGCGGATGACGTACAAGCTCCTCTACAACGACGCCGTGGCCATGACCGGCGGGCAGCGCGCCGAAGGCAGGCTCGACGTGCCCGCGCTGACGCACGAGCTGGCCCTCGAGGGCGTGCGGCGCATCGTGGTCACCACGCCGGAGCCCGAGACGTACCGGGACGTACGGCTGGCGGGGATCGCGTCGGTGCGGCACCGCGACGACCTGCCCCAGGTGGAGCGGGAGCTGGCCGAGCTCGACGGCGTGACCGTGCTGATCCACGACGACCGCTGCGCGGCCGAGGAGCGGCGGCTGCGCAAGCGCGGCAAGCTGCCCGTGCCCACGCAGAAGGTCGTGATCAACGAGCGGGTCTGCGAGGGCTGCGGCGACTGCGGTGAGGTGTCGACGTGCCTGTCCGTGCAGCCGGTCGAGACCGAGTACGGCCGCAAGACCCGCATCCACCAGGCCTCGTGCAACACCGACCTGAGCTGTCTCAAGGGCGACTGCCCGTCGTTCCTGCTGGTGGAGCCGGGCACCAAGCCGCGGAGGGAGACGCCGCCGGCCCCCGAAGTGCCCGAGCCCGGGAGCAGGCCGAGCGAGGCCCTGATCAGGATGCCCGGCATCGGCGGCACCGGCGTCGTCACCGTCTCGCAGATCCTGCAGATGGCGGCCCACCTCGACGGGCTCCACGCGGCCGGGCTCGAGCAGACCGGGCTGGCGCAGAAGGGCGGCCCGGTCTTCAGCGACGTGCGGATCTCGGCGCGCCCCGTGGACGGCTCCTTGCGTGCCTCGCCGGGGAGCGCCGACGTGGTCATCGGGTTCGACCTGCTGGGAGCGGCCTCCGAGGCGAACCTGGCCGTCGCCGCGCCCGAACGCACCGTCGCCGTACTCAACACCGCCGTCGTCCCGACCGCCGCCATGGTGACCGGCCGGATGGCCGTGCCCGGTCACGCCGACGCGGTCACGCGCGTCGCCTCCGCCGCCAAGCGCGTCGAGTGCCTGGACGCCCAGGGGCTGTCGGAGTCGCTGTTCGGCGACCACATGCCGGCGAACCTGCTGCTCCTCGGCGCCGCCTACCAGTACGGCTGCCTGCCGGTCTCCGCCGCGTCCATCGAGCGGGCCATCACCCTCAACGGGGCCGCCGTCGAGAAGAACCTCGCCGCCTTCCGCTGGGGCCGCGCCGCCGCGGCCGGCCTCTCCGACTCGGCCGGCCTCTCCGCCTCGGTGGCGGAGCCGGTCGTCGCCGAGGGGCTGGACGAGGTGGTGGCCACGCGGGTCGCGGACCTGACCGGCTACCAGAACGCGGCCTACGCCCGTACGTACGAGGAGGACGTGCGCCGGGTGGCGGCCGAGGCGGTCGAGCGCGCCGGCGAGGAGGCGGGCACGGCGATCGGGCTCGCCTACGCCCGCGCCCTGCACAGGCTCATGGCCTACAAGGACGAGTACGAGGTCGCCCGCCTGCACCTCGACCCGGCGGAGAAGGAGCGCAGGGAGCGCGAGTTCGGCGCCGACGCGGTCGTGTCGGTGCTGCTGCACCCGCCCCTGCTGCGGGCCATGGGCCTCAAGCGCAAGATCAAGGTACGCCGTTCCGCCGGAATCGTGTTCCGCGGGCTGCGGGCCGCCAAGGTGCTGCGCGGCACGGCGTTCGACGTCTTCGGCCACGCCCATGTGCGGCGCGTCGAGCGCGAGCTGGTCCCCGAATACCGCGACCTGATGCGCACCGCGCTGACCCGGCTGACCCCCTCGACCGCCGAGGCCGTCGCGGAGATCGCGGGTCTGCCCGAGCTGATCCGAGGGTACGAGGACATCAAGCTCGCCAGGGTAGCTGAGTTCCGTGAGCGTGCCGGGGCCGCGCTCGCGCGACTCGACGAGCCCGCCCCGCACCCTGCCTGAGGAGTGAACGTGACCGTCCAGCGGCTGCTGCCCGACCAGGACGCCAAGGACCTCATCGAGCTGACCCGCGAGATCGCCGACAAGGAGCTCGCGCGCCGGGTCGACGAGCACGAGCGCGCCGAGACCTACCCGGAAGGGCTGTTCGCCACGCTGGGCGCGGCGGGGCTGCTCGGGCTGGCGTACCCGGAGGAGTTCGGCGGCGGCGGGCAGCCGTACGAGGTGTACCTGCAGGTGATCGAGGAGCTGGCCATGCGGTGGGCGGCCGTCGCGGTCGCCACCAGCGTGCACACCCTCGCCTGCTTCCCCGTCGCCGCCTACGGCACCCCGTCCCAGCGGGAGCGGTGGCTGCCCGACATGCTGGCCGGACGCCTGATCGGCGGCTACAGCCTGTCCGAGCCGCAGGCCGGGTCCGACGCCGGCGCCCTGACCTGCAAAGCGGAGCGGGTCGAGACCGGCTACCGGATCACCGGCAACAAGGCGTGGATCACCCATGGCGGCATCGCCGACTTCTACGCGCTGTTCGTCCGTACGGGCGAGGGTTCGCGGGGCATCTCCTGCTTCCTCGCGCCGGGGTCGGCCGACGGGCTGACGTTCGGGCGGCCGGAGGAGAAGATGGGACTGCACGCCGTCCCGACCACCAGCGCGCACTGGGACGGCGCCATCCTGGAGGAGGACCGGCTCATCGGCGAGGAGGGGCAGGGGCTCCAGATCGCCTTCAGCGCCCTCGACTCCGGACGGCTCGGCATCGCCGCCTGCGCCACCGGTCTCGCCCAGGCCGCGCTCGACGAGGCGGTGGCGTACGCGAAGGAGCGGCAGACCTTCGGCAAGCGCATCATCGACCACCAGGGGCTCGGGTTCCTGCTGGCGGACATGGCAGCCGGGGTGGCCAGCGCCCGCGCCACATATCTGGACGCGGCCCGCCGCCGGGACGCCGGCCTGCCGTACAGCAAGCAGGCCAGCATCGCGAAGCTGGTCGCGACGGACGTGGCGATGAAGGTCACGACGGACGCGGTGCAGGTGTTCGGCGGGTACGGGTACACGCGCGAGTTCCGGGTCGAGCGTTACATGCGCGAGGCCAAGATCATGCAGATCTTCGAGGGCACCAACCAGATCCAGCGCCTGGTCATCAGCCGCCACCTCGCCCAGTGACCTCTGATCTGCGCAAACCTCAGCATTGCGAACCTGAAACCAGCCCGAGCTCCGTCAGTCGGCCGCCTTGGGGCCGCTGAGCAGCTGCAGGGCCGTGGGGAACAGCTCCGGAGGGCAGTGCTCGGGAGCCAGGAGGGTGAGCAGGCGCATGCCGATGTCCAGCGACTTCAGGATCGCGTCGGCCTGTTCGTACGGCAGCTCGGCCAGCGCGCTGCCCGGAGGCGCCAGAGGATGGCGGTCCGAGCTGCCGCCGGGCGGGAACAGCACGGCGACGAGTTGTTCGCGCACCGCCGGATGCCGGGTGGCGTGGATCATGAGCTCCACGGTCATCTGGGCGAATTTCTCCTGCGCCTCGCTGCGCACCACCTCCACCCAGTACTGACCGTATTCCGCCACCAGCTCGTCCGGCTCCCGGCCTGAGTGGAGCAGGCGCTCCGACTGGGCCCGCGCCTCCTGGCCAAGGCGATGGCGCATGACCGCGAGCAACAGGTCTTCCTTTCCGGCGAAGTTCGAGTAGACGGCGCCCTTGGTGAGGCCGGCTTCGGCGGCGACGTCGTCGATGGAGCCGCCCTGGATGCCGCGCTCCGCGAACACCTTCTCCGCGGCCTCCAGCAGGTTGAGGCGATTACGCTCCCGCTGCTCCTGCCGGGTGAGCCGTTCTCCCACCGCACGTGCTCCGATCCTCGAGGTTGACATCCCCAAGGGTATATGAATACTGATCGGTATCCAGATACCGACCAGTATTTGAAGGAGTGTGGCGATGAGTACTCGCCGTACGTTCTTAAAGGCCACCGCTGTAGCGGGAGGGAGCGCGCTCTGGAGCGGCCCGGCCGCCGCAGCCGCCGTGCCGGCACGAAAGGCCCTGGAAAAGGCCGACGAACTGTTCGCATCAGGCGACTTCGCCGCCGCGGACGCCCTCTACCGGCGGGTCCTCACCAGCGATCCCGATCACGTGCACGCGCTGGCTCAGCACGCCTACGTCGCGCTGCTGGCCAACCGGCTGCCCGCGGCCAAACGCCTGCTGAGGCGGGTGCTGCGGCTTGACCCTGGGCACTCGCGCGCGCTGAGCAACCTCGCCGACGCGCTGTGGCGTGGGGACGAGTTCGCGGAGCTGGCCGCGCTGCTTCCCTCGGTGAAAGAGGACGGCCCCACGGCGACGGCCGGGCAGTTGAGGAGCTTCGCCGGGCGCACGCCGTACGAGATCTCCGGTCCCGCGACGGTGCGGGTGCCGTTCGCGGCAACCGATCCGCTCCCGCTGATCGAGGCGTCGCTGAACGGCGCTCCACCCGCGCTGTTCTTCCTCGACACCGGCGCCCTGTTCGCGCTCAACCAGGACTACGCCGACGCGCTCCGCATCCCCATGTACGGCTACACCACCGGCCGCACCGTCTACGGCGAGCACAAGGCGTACCAGGGACGCGTGGACCGCCTGGCCCTCGGCGACCTGAGTGTCGGCAATGTGCCGGTCCACACGATCCCGGACGCGATCCGGATCACCGCGCCTGACGGCAGGGTCACCCAGGGTGCGATCGGCACGAGCGTCCTGGCGCGCTTCCTGTCCACCATCGACTACCCAGGTCAGGCGCTCGTCCTGCGCAGGGACAAGAGCGCGCACGTGCGGGCGAGGCACAGCGCGCCCCTGTGGTTCCTGGGCGACCACTACCTGCTGTCCCACGGCGCCGTGAACGACCTGGACCGCATGGTGTTCTTCGTCGACACCGGGGGCGGCGACATCGGTTTCACCGCCCCCCGCTCCACCTTCGCCGCCGCCGGGATCGAGATCCCCCCGGGCGACGGACTCCATCCCGTGAGCGTCGGGAGGGTGACGCTGGGAACCGCTGTCCGTCGCCAGATCCCCGGCCTCGTCGGCGCGTTCCCCGAGTGGTTCGAGAGCGGCTTCGGCTTCCGCATCGGCGGGCTGCCCACGCACGAGTTCTTCAAGCCGTACGCGCTCACGTTCGACTTCGCGCGCATGCGGATCCTCCTCGATCCGACCGCCTGACGATGTCGTCAGCCGCCCACCTGGAACGGCCTCTGACCGCGTCCTCATCCCGCTCGGCGGCCCGGCGCTCCAGCCGGCCCGCTCAGCGCACCAGCCCCGGCACCACGTTCCGCCCGCCCTTGCGCAAGGCGAACAGCTCCCTGCTCTTGCCCGTCCGCACATCCACCGCATAAACGAGCGACGGGGGCCCGTCCGGGCCGTGCCGCTCGGGGGTGGCCAGCACGCTCACCTCCGTGGCGTTCAGCCAGCTCCCGAGCCGCGAAAGATGGAGCCCTTCCGGGAGTCCGGATATGGGGGTACGGGTCTCCCGGCCGGCCTGTATGGCATCGAAGGTGACGATTGTGCCGTCCTCCTGCACCATCGGCTCTCGATCCGGGTCGAAGGTCTGTCCCAGCCGAGCGAGCGTCCGGCCGTCGGGCGCGACAGCGCTGTAGTAGTACGTGAAGTCCTGGATGGTGATCGGGTCGTGGCCGAGCACCCACACCTGGCTGGTGTTCTCGTACGGCTTTGCCAGGACGACGGATCCGGAGCCGTCCGACACGCTCACCGGCCACCATCCCCGCTTGAGGTCGGTCACCGTCCCGCGCTCCACGTCCACCAGCTTGTTCGGCTGGCGCCGGCCGCCCCATCCCGACACGATGAACCGCAGACCGTTGGGCGACAGGCGGAGCGCGTACTCGACCGCGAAGTCCTCCGCGGGCTGCTTCAGCGGCGATTTCCAGGTCTTGCCGCTCTCCAGGTCGCGCACCACGATCGTGCGGCGCTGCGAGCTGTAGTACGCGATCCTGCGGCCGTCTGCCGTGACCTCCAGCGGCCCCGTCACATCCCTGCCCAGCTCGTACGTGTCGCCCTCACGCGTCGCGATCCGCCAGACACGGCACGCATCCTTGGCCGCGCTCCGGCACTCCGGCCGGTACGCCTGCTCCACCGGTCCGACACCCTTCGCCGGCAGCGGGAGCGCCTTCGTCTCCGGCGGGGTGAGCACGATCGGGGGCGCGGGCCGTATCTGCTGCAGCAGCACAGCCCCACCAGCCGCGATCAGGCAGGTCACGGCGGCGGCGACCACGGCCAGCCGGGTCGCGCGCCTTCTGCGCGCACCCCGTACCGCCTGGGCCGCGAGATCGACGACGGGCGCCTCATCGGCCAGCGCATGCAGATCATCACGCAGTGTGTTCATCGGTACACCTCCTCGGGAGTGAGCGCGCGCAGCTTGGACAGCGCGTAGTGGGTCTGGCTCTTGACGGTGCCGATCGAGACACCCATGAGCTGCGCGGTCTCGTGCTCTGAGCGGTCCTCGTAGAAACGCAGCACGATCACCGCCCGCTGCTTCGGCGTGAGCTGCGCCAGCGCGTGGCGAAGAGCGAGACGGCGCACGGTCGCCTCGTCGTGTGGCTGCCCGGGCTCGGCCAGCTCCGACAGTTCGGCCTCGGGCAGCTCGATCTTCTTCCGCCTGCGCCACGAGAGCGCCTGGTTCACCAGGGCCTTGCGCGCGTACGCCTCAGGGTTGCCGCTCTTGGCGAACTTCGCCCAGTGAGAGGCGACGCGGGTGAGGACCGTCTGCAACAGGTCCTCGGCGAGATGGGGGTTCCCCGTGAGCAGGTACGCCGTCCGCATCAGCGACTGCTGCCGGG
Source organism: Nonomuraea sp. NPDC049400 (assembly GCF_044466425.1). Lineage (NCBI taxonomy): Bacteria > Bacillati > Actinomycetota > Actinomycetes > Streptosporangiales > Streptosporangiaceae > Nonomuraea > Nonomuraea sp. NPDC049400. The sequence continues at coordinate 31,266 of NZ_JBITMP010000002.1, read as the reverse complement.
CACGCACGAACTCATGGAACCCCTCGTAACGGTCCATGTATCGAAATAACTCCGCAGAATGGCTCTGGGTTGGAATGCCCGGCGCAATCCGTATCCAAGGGGAGGTCAGGCCGGGCGGTGGCGTACGTGAAGGAGCGGCAGACGCCCGCCGCCGGAACGCCGGCCTACCGTACAGCCAGCAGGCCAGCATCGCGAAGCTGGTCGCGACGGACGTGGCGATGAAGGCTGTCTTGCGCTTGGGGCGCAGGGCGAGGCTGGAGGTCAGCCGCGTTCAGGTGTCTTCCAGGCCTCCACTGACCGCTGCGGTCAGCCCGCGGTGCAGCGGGGTGAGCGGAGCGTAGCCGAGTTCGCGGGTAGCCACGCGGATGCCCTCGGACGGGCACACCCAATGAGCGCAGCCCATCTCCCGGGCCTTGTCGGAGTTGAGTGCCGGCATCTGGCCGCGAACCCGGCCGATGAGCTGGGCCAGCCGGGCAGCTGTGTGGACCACGCTCATGGGCATCGGCAGGATGGCGGGAGAACGGCAGCCCATCACCTGGGCCAGGACGGAGCAGATGTCCGGCCAGTCGTAGGTGAGCCCGTCGCAGATCGGGTAGACGCCTGCGTCGGGGTTGTCGCTGGACAACGGAGTGCCTCGTTCGGTGGCGGCCAGCAGAGCGGTGCACAGGTCATCGACGTAGAGCAGACAGTAGCGGCGCGGTCCGAGTCCCGCCTTGAGCACCAGCCCGCGTCTGATCATGGGCACCAGAACAGGCAGCAGCGCGGGCTCGCCGGGGCCGTAGACAATGCCCGGTCGCACGACGACGGCCTGAAGCCGGTCGGCGTACTCGCGCACTGCTTGTTCACCGGCCAGCTTGCTGGCGCCGTAGTGGGAGACCGGCCCACCGGGGTGCCCGTCCGGTGATTCGCCCGAAGGGCCTGCGGCGGCCAGGGATGAGCAGACCACCAGGCGGGGCGGGCGTGCCAGAGCGGCCAGCTCACGCGCCAGCCGGGCGGTGCCGTGGCGATTCACCGTCCAGTAGTCGGCAGCGGTACGTGCCTTGACCAGGGCGGCGAGATGGATCACCCGGTCGGCGTCGGCGACGGCTTCGCCAAGACCGGCTCCGGTGCTCAGATCACCGTCGATCACCTTGACGCCGATCTTGCGTAGGGCTTGGGCGCGCGCCGAGGGGCGGGCCAGCGCGGTGACGGAATGCCCGCGGGCAAGGATCATCCGGGTCAGCCGGTGGCCGACGAAACCGGTCGCGCCGGTGAGGAGGTAGCGGGTCATAGGGAACGCTGGTAGATCCGGTAGGTCTTGGTGTGGGTGGCGCCGACGGCTGTGATGGTGCGGAGGATGGCGTGGTTGTCTTCCAGACACCAGCTGAGTTCGATCCCGCGGTAGCTTCTGGTGACGCCTGCTTCATGCAGGCGGCGCATCAACACCGCTTCGATTCCCCGGCCGCGGAACTCCGCGACGACGCCGAGCAGTACACAACGGGCGCGGTCGATCCGGCGTGCGGCACGGGCCAGCCGAGCCGCTCCGATCGGCAGTCCGAAGCGGGTCAGCCGACCGTGCGCGACCGGCAGAGCCTGGTTGAGATCCGGCAGGGCGAGGATGACGCCGACGGGCTCGTCGCCCACCTCGGCCAGATGCACGAGCGAAGGATCAGCGATCTTTCGGAGCCGGCGGGCCAGCGCGGTGAACTCCTTGTCGGTCATCGGGGTGAAGCCCCAGTTCTCCTGCCATGCGTGGTCGTAGATGTGTTTGATACGGGCCGTCTCGGCGTTGAAGTCGCGCAGGTCGAGGGAGCGGACCCGGAGCCGGTGACGCCACTGGACGCTGTCGGCGATCCGGACGATCCGGTCGTCGTAGGGGCGGCCATCGCGTTCGAAGGCCAGCAGATCCTTCGCCTTGGTCAGCCCGCCGGCCTCCAGCAGGGCCGGGTAGTGAGGCGGGTTGTAGGGCATGAGCACGCAAGGCGGCGCGTCGAAGCCATCCACCAGCAGGCCGCATTCGTCGTTGGTGGTGAAGTTGACCGGGCCCATCATGGTGTTCAGGCCGCGCCGGCGCAGCCAGGCGGCGGCCGCCTCGAACAGGTCTTGGGCCACGGCCGGGTCGTCGACGCACTCGAACTGGCCGAAGAAGCCGTCGCGGGCACGGTGGAAGTCATTGTGGCGAGGGTTGTCCACGGCGGCGATCCGGCCCACCACGCGCCCGTCGTCGCTGCGGGCCATGAACAGTTCGGCCTCGCCGTAGGCGAAGAAGGGATTGCGCCCGCGGTCGAGCAGGCGGCGGCACTCGCTGCGCAGCGGCGGCACGAAGTGCGGGTCGTCGCGATGGAGGTGGTAGGGCAGTTCGACGAACTGCGTCAACTCCCGGCGTGAGCGCACGGGCTGGGTCGCCTGTGCGGGAGCATGAGGGTGGGACCGCATTGGAGGCACCGTTCTTCGCGTAAAGGCTCATGTGCCGGATGGGGTGAAGACGAGGCTGGCGTTGTGGCCGCCGAAGGCGAAGGAGTTGGACAGGACCGCACCCGGCGCGAGCGCCCGAGGGGCACGTACGACGTCGATGTCGCAGCCCGGATCGAGCGTGTCGAGGTTGGCGGTGGGATGCGCCGCACCGTGGAACACGGTGAGCGCGCTGACGACGGCCTCGATTGCTCCGGCCGCGCCGAGGGCGTGTCCGATGACGCTCTTGGTCGAGGTGACCGGAACCTGCCCGGGTCCGAACACCCGTGAGATCGCCTGCGCCTCGGCGAGGTCGTTGAGAGGCGTGCCGGTGCCGTGGGCGTTGACATGTACCACGTGGCCTGGTGAAAGCCGCGCGTCGGTCAGCGCCTGGCGCATGCATCGTTCCGCCCCGCCGCCGTCGGGTACCGGCATGGTCAGGTGGTAGGCGTCGGAGGTACGGCCGTAACCGGCCAGTTCGGCGTAGACGCGGGCGCCGCGCCGCCGGGCGGCCTCGAGCCGCTCGAGCACCACGAAGGCAGCTCCTTCGGCCATGACGAATCCGTCGCGGTCGATGTCGAAGGGACGCGAGGCCCGTTCGGGATCCGTGACGCGCCTGGACAAGGCGCCGCATCGGTGAAAGGCCAACAACACCGAGGGTGATACACATGCCTCCGCGCCGCCAGCCACGACCACGTCGGCCGAACCGTCCCGGATCAGGCGCAGGCCCTCGCCGATCGCGTGGCCGCCGGACGCGCACGCGCTGGAGACCGTGAGACTGGGTCCCAAGACCTGATGTCGCATGCTGATCCATGCCGCGGCCGCGTTGTGCATGCTCTTCGGCACGGTCAGCGGTGTGGGATTCCCAAACTCGCCGTGTCCCAGCATCGCCTGCTCGTACGTCTCGTTGCCGGCTTGCCCGGTTCCGGTCATCACCGCGCGGCGTTCGGGTGGTGCGTGGAGCTCGCCTGCATCGGTGACGGCATCAGCGGCAGCACACACGGCCAGCAGGGTCGTGCGGTCCATGCGGTGCGCTTGCCTGACCGTCACATGCTCCTCCCACTTGGGGTCGCCCACTTGGCAGGCGAAATTCACCGGCAGGCCGTCGGCGGCGAAGGATGTGATGATGCGCGCGGTGGAGCGACCCGCGGCCAGGGTTTCCCACAGGTCCTTGGCATGGTGGCCGGCGGGCGTGCGTACCCCGAGACCGGTGACAGCGACGCGAGTGTTGGAGGCCATCAGCCGGGCTGCGCCGAACGGCCGCGGTCGACGGTGGCCCGGACGAGTGTCACCGCGTCGGCCAGCGTCTGCATGCGCAAGGCGAGATCGAAGTCGAAGGGGTGTCCGAACCGCACCTCGGCGGCCGTCACCAACTCGGCCAGATCGAGGCTGTCGGCCTCCAGGTCGCGGCGCAGATCCGTGGCCGGGCTCAGGGCCGCGGGGTCGGCGTCCAGAAGGCTGACGCAGAGGGAGCGCAGTTCCTCGAAGATCTCCTCGTCGCTCACGCGGAGGCGTCCTTTCCATGCTGAGATCGGCGTGGACACAGGCATCACAGGCCCCTTGAAGGGCGTTGTGCGATCTCCTGCGGAGCACCAAGTATGACGAGCCAGTGACTCTCCGTGACGATCAATGGGTAAAGGTTTGGTCAAGGCACGTCCTTCCTCGGCGTTCGTTGCTCCAAACTTGCCCCCGCACCGCAAGCGATCACCCTTGGTGATCGTCGCTGGGTGGCGTTCGTCTGTGGACGCCGACGTGCCGCAATGAGAAGAGAGCAGAGCCTGTGCTGGATGCCTTCAGTAAATGCCGTCCCCGCCCCGACCAACAGTCCATCGTCGAGTCGGGGACCTACCCCTACTACCGTCCCATCACCGAGCGGCTGGAGAACGGGGAGGTCGTGATCGGCGGCCGTGCCGTGCTGATGGCCGGGTCCAACGACTATCTGGCTCTGTCGAACGATCCGCGTCTCAAGTCCGCCGCCGTTGACGCGCTCGGCCGGCACGGAGTCGGCAACTCCGGCTCACGCCTGCTCAACGGCTCGCTGGCGCTGCACGAGGAGCTGGAGGCCGAGCTCGCCGATTTCCTCGAGATGGAAGCGGCCCTGGTGGTCTCCACCGGCTACCAGGCGAATCTCGCCCTAGGCGCGCTGTTCGCCCACAACGACGTGGTGTACGTGGACCGGTACATCCATGCCTCGCTCGTCGACGCCGCCCAGCTGGGACAGGCAAGCGTGGCGCGCTACCAGCACAACGACATCGGCCACTTGGAGCGGCTGCTGGAGACGGCCGGCCCCGACAAAGGGCGGCTCATTCTCAGCGAGGGCATGTTCTCCACCGACGGCGATCTGTGCGACCTGCCCGGGATCGTACGGCTGGCTCGCGCCCACGGTGCCCGTCTCATCCTGGACGGTGCCCACGATGTCGGCCTGCTCGGTGCCGGGGGCAGGGGTGCCGCTGAACACTTCGGCCAACTGGCGGCGGTGGATGTGCAGACGCTGACGTTCTCGAAATGTTTCGGCACCCTGGGCGGCGCTGTCGCGGGTTCCCGGCGCGTCATCGACTACCTGCGTCATCACGCGCGGCCTGCGGTGTTCTCCGCGTCCCTGCCGTCAGGCTGCGTCGCCGCTGCGCGAGCCGCGCTCCACATCATCCGCACCGAGCCCGAACGCCGCCTGCGCGTCATGGCCGCCGCCGAAAGGCTGCGCGCCGATCTGGCGGCACTCGGCTTCGCCACCGCCCCGGGCATCACTCCGGCCATAGCGATACAGGTGGGAGACACCTTGCTGTGTGCGCGCCTGTGGAAGGAGCTGCTGAACGAAGGCGTCTACACCAACGCCATGGTTCCGCCAGGTGTCCCCAGGGGAAAGGCGCTCATCCGCCTCAGCGTCACCGCCGCGCACACTGACGCCCACCTGGCCCGCATCGTGGACGCGTGTGCTGCCGCCGGTCGCCGTCTCGGCCTCATCCCCGCCGGGCAGGACGGCACCGCGCCGCCGTCCGTTCTCACGGCGTAGATGGTCAACGCGCCCCTGCCCGTGCTGCCCGACCCCGCGGCGTCGGCCTCGTGGCAGGCCTGCCGGAAGGCGCCGTTGACCTGGCTGTTCCTCGGCTATCTCGCCGTTGCCGGTGCCTTCGTGGCCCTCTTCGCCGAGCAGGTGGACACGGCTGCGGCACTGCTGGCGGGCTTCGGTGGCTGTGCCATGCTCATGCTGACCTGCGCGGTGCTGGCCGATCGGTTTCCGCGGCACCGATGGACGGCCGGCCTGTGGATCTTCTGCCCGCTGGCGTTGCAGCCCTACCTGTACACCTCCGCCGAGCGATACGCCACGGCCCTGCGCGGCCGTTACGTCGATGCGGACGTCATCGCATGGGAGACGTGGGCGTTGGGCGGGGTGCCGAACCTTGCGCTGGATCGGTACGTCACGCCGGTGCTGACCGAAGTGATGATGGCCAGTTACTTCTCCTACTACCTGCTCGTGTCGGTTCCGGCGTTGTGGCTGGTGGCCCGAGGGCGGATCCGTCACGCGGCAAGGCTCATGTTCGCCCAGGTGCTGGCGCATGTGCTGTGCTACCCCGGCTACCTGCTCGTGCCGCTGCGAGGGCCGGTACACGCACTCGCCGACGATTTCGGCACGCCCCATTTGTCCGGCTATCTCGTCACCCGGATGCAGACCTCCATCATGGAGCTGGATCCGCGGGGAACGTGCTTTCCATCCTCCCACGTCGCCATGTCCTGGGCCGCGCTGCTCACCATGCGCCGGCTGGTGTCCAAACGCGTCTTCCGCCTGTGCCTGGTCCTCGTCTGCAGCCTGACGTCGTCCGTCGTCTACTGCCGCTACCACTACCTCAGTGACGTATGTGCCGGCCTTGCCGTCGCGGTCGTCGCCGCATTCCTCACGCGCCGCGTCGAGAAGGAGTACCCGCATGTCACACGCCGCGGCGCCGAGGCGGTCCAAATGGTCCGTGCTCTGGCTGACCGCTGCCGCATTCGTCCTGGCGCTGCTGGTCGGCCACGACATTCAGGACCGGCTCGTCCTCGGTAACACCGGTCCGATCGGGAGCGCTTCGGCACAGGCCGACGACCTGCTGCAGAACACGCTCGGCCAAGGCAGTCCGCACCTCGTACTGATCGCTCGCGCCGCCGGTTCCGTGGACGACCCCGGCAACGTCGCCGCGGGCATGCGGCTCGCCGCCACGTTGGCGAATGACCATGCGGCGACGCGGATCACCTCGTACTGGGAGACGCGTTCACCGGCGATGCGCAGCCGGGACGGCCGCAGCGCCCTCATCACGGCCCGGCTGAACGGCGATCACGCCCATCGGATCACCGCAGCCCGCAGACTCGTCGCCGGCCTCGTCGGCCGCCAGGGGCCCCTGTCCGTCACGGCAACCGGTGAAGCCCCGATCAGAGCCGAGACCCAGGAACGCAGCGAGCGCGACCTGCGCACAGCCGAACTCATCGCCGCCCCACTGACCCTCGTCATTCTGCTGCTGGTGTTCGGCAGCGCCGTCGCCGCGCTGCTGCCCGTACTCGTCGGCGCCCTCTCCGTCGTCGGCGCGATGGCCGTGCTGCGGCTGCTCACCGAGGTCACCGAGATCGCGGTGTTCGCCCTGAGCATCGCCACCGCGCTCGGGTTCGCGCTCGCCGTCGACTTCAGCCTGTTCGTCATCACCCGCTTCCGGGAAGAACTCGCGCGCGGCCGGGAACCGTCCGCGGCCATCGCCGTCACCATGAGGACCACCGGACGCGCCATGGCGTACTCCGCAGCCACCGTGACCCTGTCGCTGGCCGCGCTGCTGCTGTTCCCCTTCACCATCCTCCGCTCCATCGCCTACGGCGGCATCGCCATCACCGTCCTTGCGGCCATCACCAGCCTCCTCGTGCTGCCGGCCGCCCTGGCGCTGCTCGGCGAACGCGTCAACAGCCTGCCGATACCCGGCCCCTGGCGAGCCGGCCGCCCGGCTGGCCGGTGGTGGTTCAACGCCGCCGTCGCCGTCATGCGCCGCCCGATCAGCGTCGCGGTGCCTGTCACCCTGCTGCTGATCACGCTCGGCGTTCCCTTCGCAGGCGTCCGCTTCGCCACCCTGGACGACCGGGTGCTACCACCACAGGCGCCCGCGGCCCAGGCCGGCCAGCAGTTGCGCCGGGATTTCGCCACAGGTGGCGGCATCGCCCCGACCACCATCGTGCTGCCCGAGCTGCCCGGCAATCGCGCCAACGTCCCGATCCTGAGTGACTACGCCCAGCGGACATCAGCGGTGAGCGGGGTCGTGCGCGTGGACACGGCCACCGGCTCCTACACCCGGGGCTCGGCCATCCGAGCCTCGTCTCGGGCGGCACCCGCCATTCCTGATGGGGCGGCCGTCTCCCATCTGGTGGTCACCACCGCCTATGAGCCCTACTCCCTGGAGAACAGCGAACTGGTCGATCGGCTGCGCCGGGTCCGCGCTCCCGGACCTGTCCTGATCGGCGGGCCCGGCGGGAATCTGGCCGACACCCGCCAGAGCATCGGCCGCGTCCTGCCCCTGGCGCTGGCCCTGGTCGCGTTTACCACCCTGGTCCTGGTCACCGCGCTCACCGGCAGCGTCGTGCTGGCGGCCAAGGCGCTGCTGATGAACGCGCTCAGCCTGACCGCCACGTTCGGCGTTCTGGTCTACGTCTTCCAGGACGGCCACCTGCGCTGGTTGGTCGGTGACTTCACCACCACAGGAAGCATCGACATCCTGATGCCCAGCATGATCCTCTGCGTCGCCTTCGGCCTGTCCATGGACTACGAGATCTTCCTGCTGGCCCGCATCACCGAGGAACACCAGCGCACCGGCGACACCGTCACCGCAGTGGCCCGGGGCCTACAGCACACCGGGCGCCTGTTCACCTCTGCCGCCGTCATCTTCGCCATCGTCATGGCCGCACTGACCACCTCCAGCCTCACCCCGCTCAAAATGATCGGCGTCGGCCTGGCCCTGGCCGTGCTGCTGGACGCCACCGTGATCCGTGCTCTGCTCGTGCCCGCCGTCATGCGCCTGGCCGGACGCGCCAACTGGTGGTCACCCACCGTCCACCGCACATGGCGGTCCGCCGCAGAACGCCCGCCGCCCCGCCGGCGACGTCCTGACCAGCCCCGCAACCGCACAAGGCCCGACGACCGTGCCTGACGACACCCGTGCCCGGCACTCCCCCGTGGCCCGCCCCGAAGACATGGCCGAACCCCCGATCTCGTTCCGCCTTGACCGTCACATCACCGAAAGACCGCGCATGTTCAATCTCGCCGCCCCGCGGGCTCTCGCCTGGCGCCTGCCCACCATTCTCCTCGGCATCTCCGGCCTGCGCCTGGAGCGCGGCACCCGCTACCGGCCGGTGCGCCTGCTGCTGTTCGGCACGATGACCGCCCTGTGCTACCTCATGACCCCGCTGCTGATGCCACCGGCCATCGCCACCGGCTACGCGGCGGTGGTGTGGCTGCTGTATTACGGAGGGCTGAGCCTGACGCTGAGCGGACACGGCCGCACCGCCCTCATCAAGCGCTTCGGCGAAGACCGCGCCTACGCCCTCTACGAGGTCGCCCTGGGTCTGCTCTTCATGAACCAGGGTTTCGCCCAGGCCGTCGTCATCCACGCCTACGGCGGCAACATCCCCGACGCCATCCCGACCTGGGTCACCTGCACCGCGGGCGCAGCCCTCATGATCACGGGAACGTTCTACAAGCTGTGGGCCGCGAGCACGACCGGTCTGGACACCTACTACTGCCGCGACATGTTCCTCGGCCGCCCTCTCAACGACGCGAGCGAACTGGTCGTCTCCGGCCCCTACCGGCACGTACGCAACCCCATGTACAGCGTCGGCAACCTGCCCGCCTATGGATGGGCCCTGTGGTCACGGTCCCTGGAGGGGCTCGCCTTCGCGGCGCTTTTCCAGGCCGGCATCTACCTCTTCTACCACCTGTGCGAGCGCCCCTTCATCCAACGCACCTACCTGCGCCTGTCCTGAAGTGCTTTCGAGAGTCCGGACGCGGCGCCCCGCTCTTCCCTCACGAATCCTGACGCGGGCCACCACCCTCGCTGCGACGGGCGCGCCCACGCCTGGGCCGACGTCTGGGCGACCATGGCGCGGGTGGCACCAACCAGATCCGGCGCCTGATGATCAGCCGGCACCTCACGCAAAGCGTTCCGGGTCAGGCCGGGCGCGGAGGGGCGGTGGACTCGCGGACGATGAGGCGCGGCGGGACCAGCGAGATGGCCGGTTGCGGGTGCCCGCCCAGCTCGGCCAGCGCAGCGTGGAAGCACGCCCGGCCCAACCCCGCGAAGTCCATCCGCACCGTGGTCAGCGCCGGGGTCCAGAAGGCCGAGCCCGGGATGTCGTCGAAGCCGACGATGCTGACATCCCCGGGCACGTCCTTCCCGGCGTCGTAGAGCGCCCGCCGCACGCCCTGCGCGATGTCGTCGTTCCCGCACAGGATCGCCGTCACGTCCGGCGAGCGGGCCAGCCGCTCCCCCGCCGCGTACGCCGACTCGAGGTCCCACCCGCCTGCCAGCATCGAGGGGATCTCCGCGCCCGCCCGGCGCAGCGCGTCACGCCAGCCCTCGTGCCGTCCCCCGGCGCGCCCCTCGGACGGGATGGCCACGTGGTGGACGGTGCGGTGCCCGAGGTCGAGCAGGTGCTGGGTGGCGTCGGCGGCGGCCCGGCGCTCGTCCAGCGCGATCGCCACCCGCCCCAGGTCCGGCGCGACCGGCTCAGTGGCCAGGACGGCAGGGATGTGCGGCGGCAGCGCCTCCGCCACCGCCGTGCCCAGCGGGTCGAACGCGATCACCACCAGCCCGCCCGCGCTCGGATCGCTGACGTAGTCGACCGTCTGCTCGACCTCGGCGGACTCCACGACCCTGATCCCCAGGGCCACGCCCTCGGTCCTCGCTGCCTCCTCGATGCCCTGAAGCGTGGCGGCGTAGCCGTACAGCATGGTGTTGGAGGTCACGACGGTGACGCCGCTGGCCCGGCCGAGGCCGAGCGTGCGGGCGGCCCGGTTGGGGCGGAACCCCAGCCGCTCGATCGCGGCCAGCACCGCGGCGCGGGTGTCGGGCCGCACCCGGGGTGAGTCGTTCAGCACGCGCGAGACGGTCTGGTGCGAGACGCCGGCCGCGGCGGCGACGTCTCGGATACTCGGGGCGGCCCCTTTTCTGACATGTCGGGGGCTCGCGGTCACGATCACATGGTAGTCGGGCCCAAGAGTGGAGGTCATGAACGGCTCCGGGTCGCGATCGCGGCCATCTCACCGCAAGTCGACCGTTGCTGTCGGCGTACGTCGCCGAGGCGTTGCGTGGCCTAATAGCGGCCGAGGGTGCCGCGGTGTCGGGCGAGGTTTTCGAGCCCGTTGAACAGGACCACCCCGACGGTGGTGATGAGCAGCGGCTGGGTCACCAGCCACCCAAGACCCCAGCCCGTGGGCAGGGCTGCCAAGGAATGCCCGCCGAGCAGGATGTCCCGCATCGCCTCGATGCCGGGCGCGATGGGAACCAGGAGCCGGCTGAGGAAGGCGATCGGGTCGGGCATGGCGGCCAAGGGGACCAGGGTGCCGCCGGCGATGGCGTAGACGGCGACGGACAGCTGAGTGATGATCTCGATGCGTTTGAACACCAGGGTCAGCCCGCACAAGATGAGAGCCAGTCCGCAGGTGCCCAGCGCGATGGCGGCCAGTGGCACGATGACCTGCGCGTCGAAGGGCACCTGCCTGCCCTGGAGGGTGACGGCGACCGCGCCGGTGGTCAGGACGGCCAGCGCGGTGGGCAGAGCGGAGATCACGGCGGCGACTTGGCGACCGAGGATGAGCGCGGCCGAGGGCAGCGGGGTCAGGTAGGTCTGTTCCAGCACGCCGGACTGGATGTCGCCCAGGTAGCTCCAGAACACCCGGTTGACCTGCTCGTGGATGAAGGTCAGCGCCACCATGCCGAGCAGTACAGGCAGCAGCAGATCAGAGCGCAGTTGCCCGCGCCCCATGAACAGCACGATGAGCAGGTAGAACAGCGGAAAAGTGATCATCTGGATGAGGACCTGGCGCCATCCGGCGGCGAGGTTGAGCAGGCCCTTGCGGACTTCTGCGGCGAATCCGCGGCCGAAGGTCATGAGAACTCCTGCAGAGCTCGGCGGTGGTTGCGGACGAACAGCAAGCCGCTGGCGGCGATGAGCGCGAGCGTGTGGGCGAGCAGCCAGGGCAGGGTGCCTCCGCTCCAGACCTCGGCCAGGGTCCGGCCCTGGAACAGCGTCTGGGTGAGCGCCTCGATGCCCAGCGTGGTGGGCAGGACCCTGGCGAGTACGGCCAGCCAGTCCGGATAGAAGGCGAGCGGCAGGAACGAGCCGTTAAGGAGCAGTACCAGTGCGGTGAACAGCGACTGCACGGCGCCGATCATCGGGGAGACCAGCGCGAGGGCCGCCAGCAGGAACGTGAAGGCCAGCACGTTCATCCCGAGCAGCAGGGCCGGCGCCAGCGCCGCCCAGCGCAGCGGGACGGTGATCCCGGCCACCAGCATGGGGACGAGCGCGGCGACGGCGGCCACTGCCAGGCCGAACACCGAGGCGGTGATCAGCCGGCCGAGCATCGGCAGCCACGGCGGCGCCGGGGTCATCTGCGCCTGGGCGAAGGTGCCGGCGCGTTTCTCCTCGATGAGGTCGGCCACCATCACCAGAGCGGCGTACTGCAGGAACCAGTAGCCGCCGATCGCTACGAGCGTCTGCGGCAGCAGGTCTTGGCGCAGCTCGCCCTCGCCCAGCACGAACTGCAGGCCGAGATACATGGTGGTGCTGATCAGCAGCGTGATGACATGCCCGATCGGGTGGGCCAGCTGCACGCGCAGGCCCTTGCCGATCTCCGCGCCCAAAACGTCAACCAGCATGGGACCCCTCGTTCACCATGGCGAGGAACACATCCTCCAGGTCGGGCTGCACCTGAGTCAGCGACTCCAGGACGACCCCCTGCGTGCGCAGGCGCTCGACCACGTCGTACACCTCGCGCGGGCCGCTCACCCGCACGCTGATCGTGGTGACACCGTCGCGGGTGACGGCGTCGAACCCGGGTGGCGCCGTTCCTTCCACGCGGATCTCGTACCGATCGCGTTCGCGGAAGCTCGCCAGCAGCTCTTGCGTGGGCAGGTCGGCGATGAGCCGCCCTTTGCGCATGACGGCCACCCGGTCGCACAGCTCCTGGGCCACATCCAGCTGGTGCGTGGTGAGCAGGATGGTGGTGCCGAGTTCGCGGGCCTGCTCGGCGATCCAGTGCTTGACGGTACGGGTGGCCTCTACGTCGAGGCCGAGGGTCGGCTCGTCCAGCAGCACTATCGGCGGGCCGGCGATGAGAGCGGCGGCAATTGCGACCTTCTGCTGCATGCCGCGTGAGAAACCGCCCACCTTCTCGTTGCGGCGCTCCCACAGCCCCAGATCGGTCAGCAAATCGTTGGCACGCTCGGCGACCTGCGCCTTGCGCAGGCCCTTGAGCCGGCCGAAGTACATCAGGTTCTGCCAGGCCGACAGGCTCCAGTAGACGTTGCGCGAGCCTTCAAGCACGGCGCCGAACTGCGCCATCGCGGCCGAACGCTGCCGGGCCACGTCGAAACCGCCCAGCCGGACCTGCCCCGAGGTGGGGGCCAGCAGGCCGGCCAGCATCTTGATAGTGGTGGTCTTGCCGGCGCCGTTGGGTCCCAGGAAGCCGAAGACCGATCCGGCGGGGATGCGCAACGACACCTGGTCGACCGCCCGGACCTGCGCCGAGCCGTACACCTTGGTCAACGCGTCGATTTCGATCATGTCATCTCCTCGATTCGGGGAAGCCCCGGCTCCGGGGTTCCGGTGCCGGGGCAGGCGGTCAGAGCTCGGCCAGGACCTCGATGTCCTCCGCCATGACGTCGCGGGCGACCGAGAACGCCGCGACGGCCGCAGGGGTGCCGGGCGCGGCTTGGCGGGCCGCCTGCAGGCTGGCGGCCGAATCCCAACGCCAGACGCCGACCCACGTCTCCTCGTTCAGCCGGCCGAGGCGTGCCTCGGTGAGGCCGGGGTGAGCGGCTCTGATCGCGGTGACCAGAGCGGCGTGCCGGGCCTGAACCTGCTCGGCGTCCGCGGGATCGGCCTGGAAGCGGGTGACACTGATGACCGTCATGACTGGACCTGCTCTCTAGAGTTGACTTCTAGCGACTTAATCTAGAGATAGACTCTAGCTATGAGCGATGTCAAGCGGACGAACAAGCGGGCTCAGAAGGCGAAAGAGACGCGTCGGCGCATCCTCGCGGCGGCATCGGAGCTGTTCGTGCAGGACGGATACGGGGCGACGAACCTGCAGGACGTCGCCGAGAAGGCCGGGGTCGCGGTGCAGACGATCTACTTCGTCTTCGGCAACAAGCGCGCCCTGCTCAAGGAGCTGGTCGACGTCACGATCGCGGGCGATGACGAGCCGGTGGCCACGATGGACCGGCCGTGGTACACCGCCGCGCTTGCCGCCGACACCGCCCAAGACATGCTGCGCACCTACGTCGCCGGCACGACCTCGGTCCTGGAGCGCGTCGCGCCGATCGGCAAGGTCTTGGAGGCGGCGGTCGCGAGCGACCCCGAGGTGGCCGCGCTGTGGCCGCACGACGTCGATCCCCGATATGTCGTCCAGCAGGGTGCGGCCAAGGCGCTTGTCGGCAAACCCGGGGCGCGGGCCGAGGTGTCGGTGGAGGAGGCCGCCGACCTGCTGTACGGCCTGCTCAGCCCCGAGCTGTACCTGCTTTTCGTGCAGGAGCGGGGTTGGCCGCGGGAGCGCTGGGAGCAGTGGGTCACCCGGACGCTGAGCACCCACCTCTGCTCCAGTGGCGGGACATCATGACCGTCCATCCCATCGTCCGGGCGAGCCTTGGTCAGGTTTGGCGGCGGCTGCGGTAGGCAGCGGTCTTGGCTCGAGCCGTGCACGCCGTGCTGCAGTAACGGCGCGAGGCGTTGCGGGTCAGGTCGATGTAGACCGCCTCACACTGGTGCGCCTCGCACGCCCCGAAGCGGTCTGGGCCGTAGCCGTCCACGATGAGGGCCAGCGCCGTGGCGAACTCGCCGCCCAGGGCCCCCACCTGGGTGCCACCCGAACCATGGAAATGCAGGTGGAACGGCTGGCCGACATCCTCGACCAGGTACGGCTGGGCGCCATACCGGCGGATCATGGCGTTGATGCGGCCCGCCTGGTCCGCCGGATGCTCGGCCAGCAGCACCTGCCGCAGCTCGGTGGCCAGCTCGGCCAGATGCCGCCCCGCGTCCGGGACGGCGCGCAGGGATGCACTCGCGCGGTCGCCGAGCTGGGCGGCGAACGCTGTCGCCAGTTCCTCGCCCGCCAGTGGCCGCACTGAGGCGCCGCCCCGCCATTGCGCCGTGGCCAGGTTGACCAGCTCGGCGATCAGCGGCGCCTGCCGGGTCACGTTACAGGCTATTTCCACTTGACTAGTAACACCTCTCCGTGTGTCATAGGCATAATTTGGTTAGATGGTAACGGAGTTCACCATGTTCGCGCCCTATCGCCGTCTGCTCGCCCAACCGGGCGTCCCTCACCTGCTCGTCACCGGGCTCATCGTCAAGCTCGGCACACCCGTGCTGAGCCTCGCCCTGTTACTGGCCGCCGTCGACCGCCTCGGCTCCTACGCCCCCGCCGGGCTCGTACTCACCGGCCACGCGCTGGCCCTGGCCCTGTGTGCGCCACTCGGCGGGCGCATCGCCGACCGGTACGGCCCCCGCCCGGCCCTGACCGGCTACCTGGCCACCCACGCCCTCGCTTACGCTCTCCTCCTGCTCACCCCGCCTACCCTGATGATCGGCGCCGCAGTACTGCTCGGCGCCACCACCCCGCCCGCTGGATCAGTCATCAGAAGCGCCTGGCCACGCCTCGTCCCCGCTGCCTCCCTGCCCGCCGCCTACGCGGTCGACAACGCCGTCAACGAGCTGACGTTCATCGCCGGCCCCCTGCTCGTGCCGGTCCTGACCCTGGCCGTTCCGGCCCACAGCGTGGTGACCGCCGCGGGCGCCGCCGTCCTGCTCGGCACCGCGCTCCTCCTGGTCTCCGCCGCGGTACGGCAGGCAGCGCCCACCCCACCGGGCAGGCTACGCCTGGCCGGGCCGCTCACCCACCGGCGTACCCTCCTGCTGCTGACCATCGCCGCCTTCGGCACCTTCGCCTTCGGCTGCCTGCGCATCGCCACGGTCGCCTCGGCCACTGCCTTCGGCTCCGCCTCCTCCGCCGGCGTGCTGATGGGCCTGCTGTCGGCCGGTGCCCTCCTCGGCACTCTCGGGTACGGGGGGCGGGCCTGGCCCATCACCGGCGGGCGCCTGCTCATCCTGCTCTCGCTCGCCGAGGCGGCCATCCTGCTCGGCGGAGGCTGGGCACCCGGCTTCGTGACGCTCGCCGTACTGATCACTCTTGTCGGGCTGGTGACCGGGCCGCGCGACGCGGTCGTGCCGGCCCTGCTCGCCGACCACGCCACCGCCCACTACCGCACCGAGGCCTTCGCCTGGCTCAACACCTTCATGTGGGCCGGCTACGGCCTGGGCACCGCCGTCGCCGGCCAGCTCACCGGCCCCCACGACACCGGCGCCACCGCCTTCGGCGCCGCCGCGGCCGCAGCCGTGGCAGGTGCGATCCTGGCAGCCGTCGCCAGCCGGACCGCCTCGCCGCCGCCAACGCCCGCCGCGGTGCCGACCGGCCCTTCCCGCGAATCTGATCACATAGCCGACAACTGAGACCCAGATAGGGGCCGTGGGTTCGTCCAGCGCGGACGCGGGATCTGCCCGCACACAGCGCGGACCGTCGGCACCGACGAGATGTCCAAGGCCGTATGCCGCACGATCGGAACACCGAACAGGCGGCCCTAGCCGACGTCACCCACGGCGATCAGCTTCCAGAGGTCAAGTACGGCGATCCGTGTCATGCCACGGCCGGTCTCCATGACCACGGGCTTTCCGACGTCGTTCCGCTCCGTTCGGCGGATCAGGTACGAGCCGCCCTCTATGCAGTGCTCGTACTCGACGGCTCCACGGGTGACATGCTCCCTGATCCTCGTTCGCATCCCCCGGGACGCCATGATCGAGTTCGCCAAGGGGTTCGCCACTTGGGATCTCGCTACTGGTCATTACATCCTTCAGGCGGCCGGAGGGGCGGTTCTGGATCTGGAAGGCCGTCCCATTCCGCTCGACTACGGGTTTGGCACCGTGGCCGACGTCACGAAAGCCATGGACCACCGATACAAGTTCGTCGCTGCCTCCGGGCTTTCTCTGGCCCGAGACATTCTGTCTGCCATGACCTTGGCAGAGCGGGCATGACGAGCCGGCCCGCCAACCGGGTTGGCCCGTCGGCTCAAGGTGGCCCGAAGGCATCCCGGTCCGGGTGGGCATCAGCAGGCCAGCCGGTAACAGGGCAAGGGGCGGGGCTCGACTGGACACCGGAGGTGTCGTCGCGCCGCAGGCGCGCCTCAATGAGGACGCCTGAGCCCCGAGCGCGAAGCGCTCCCCTGGCGAAGACCTTGCGCGCCGCCAGGTGCGCCCCAGGAAGGACAGCCCGAGCGCAGCGAGGACCGCTCGGGGCGGGTGTCAGCAGGCCGACCACCCAGTAGGGCAACGGGTGGATGCGCCCTGGCCCACCTACCCCCGGGCCAACCGGAGGACGCCCCAGTGGCTGGTGTCCAGGTAGGCGCGGCCCGTGCTGTCGTTCCAGGTCACCGCGCTCGTCCTGGCGGTGCCGGTGGCGTCGTTGACCTGGACGTCGAAGCCCAGCAGCGTGCCCGGCGCCAGGGTGATCGTGGGCAGGTCGATGGCCGCCTCGACGACGTATCCGCCGGGCACCGTCTTGGCCGCCGCCTTCACATGGTCCTTGACGCAGCCCGGGGCGCGACGTCTCAGATACGCGGGGCGGTCCCTTTTTCTGACATGTCGGGGGCTCGCGGTCACGATCACATGGCAGCCGGAGCGGTTGAGGTAGCGCCCTGCCGGGCGCGGCGGAAACCCGCGAAGGGAGAACACGCCGAAGAAGCTTACAAACGTTCAGTTGGGCGGCTTCTCGCCAGTCTCATGCGTCCCGCGAGAACTTGATCACGGCGTGGACTCTGGTGATTCGAGCCAATCATCCTTGATCGGCTCACGGCTCAGCAATGAGTCGAGCAGCACACGAAGCGGCTCATTGTCGCCGCGCAGCGAAGCCTTTGACGCTCGCGCATTGCCGTCTGGTTCCAGATCGGACCAGTCGATGGGCCAACCCGCTTCACGACTGAGTTGGCGGAAGAAGGCACGCTGCGTACGGCCGTTACCCTCGCGGAACGGGTGGATCGCGTTGACCTCTGCGAAATAGTGAGTCAACCGGTCAACGAATTGGTCGCGCGAGAGCCCACGCAGGTAACGCTCCTTCGCCAAGGCACCGAAAACCTCCGCCGAGTACGTCTCGATGTGCTGCGGGAGGCAGAACAGATCCGATCGCGCGATCCCAACCACCCTGATCTCACCAGCCCACGGGTAGAGATCACCGAAGATCTCGCGATGGAATGAGCACAGATGGATGAGGTCGTAGCCCCCGGGCAGGACCCTGGTGTGCAGGTCCGCCAATGCCACCAGCGTCAAGTCCGCTTCCACCTGGCGCAGCCGCCTGGGATCGGCAATTCCAAGGCGGTTCCGCAGCACACCACTGGAGGGGTCGGCATACGGATCAATGGTCACGGCAGGCCGTGCAGCCTTCGAACGAGCTCACGCATTTGCGCCGTACTGATCTCGCCACGCGCCCAGCGTTCAGTAATGGCCTCGGCTTCAGCGCCCGCTGTGAATCCTTCAGCCCGCACCGACGCCATGGCCTCCGTCAGTGACTTCGCCCGCTCCGCAGTGAGTTCATCAAACACCTCGACCGGAACCATGACCGCTTCGGTCTTGCGATGCGACCCCACGCCCACCGGCGTACGGTCGCCCTTGCGGAACCGCTCCAGCACGCGAGGCAGTTGCTCACGCGCCTCGCGCACGGACAGAGTCTCGATCAGCATGGCTATAGTGTACCCAATCGTGTACACATTTCGTCAGTCTCCGAACTGGCAATCCTTGCGTCAGGACCAGTGCTGAATCGTTGCATCCCGGTCAACGGGTTGCCCGAAGGCATCCCGGCCAGGGGTGGGCATCAGCAGGCCCAGCCGGTAACAGGGCAAGGGGCGGGGCTCGACTGGACACCGGAGGTGTCGTCGCGCCGCAGGCGCGCCTCAATCAGAACGCCTGAGCCCCGAGCGCGAAGCGCTCCCCTGGCGAAGACCTTGCGCGCCGCCAGGCGCGCCCCAGGAAGACAGCCCGAGCGCAGCGAGGACCGCTCGGGGCGGGTGTCAGCAGGCCGACCACCCAGTAGGGCAACGGGTGGATGCGCCCTGGCCCACCTACCCCCGGGCCAACCGGAGGACGCCCCAGTGGCTGGTGTCCAGGTAGGCGCGGCCCGTGCTGTCGTTCCAGGTCACCGCGCTCGTCCTGGCGGTGCCGGTGGCGTCGTTGACCTGGACGTCGAAGCCCAGCAGCGTGCCCGGCGCCAGGGTGATCGTGGGCAGGTCGATGGCCGCCTCGACGACGTATCCGCCGGGCACCGTCTTGGCCGCCGCCTTCACGTGGTCCTTGACGCCGCCCGCGTCGAACGTCCCCCCGACCGTGACCCGGCCCGAGAAACTGACGCGGTACTGCCCGTCGTCGTCCTCGTAACCCTTGGTCTTGCCGTTGCCCGGGTCCACGAAGATCTCGACGGAGTCCTGCTCCCAGGGGTTCGGGGATTCCTCGCTCAGAGCCGGGTCGGCGACCTGGGCGAGGACGTACAGCGTGGATCCGTTCCACAGCGACCGTACCTTGGCGGTGGCGCCGGACGTGCCCTGGATCCAGGTCCCGGTGCGGATCTCCGGCGCGGCCGACCAGGCCCGGTCCACGACGCCGTCGAGCGCGGGCGTGCGGTGGGCGGCCGAGGTGAGCTTGACCGCGGGCGCCGGCGTCACCTTACCGTTCCAGACGGCCTCGCCGGAGGAGTCGTGCACGGTGACGTTCACGTCTGTGCCCGTCCCGACCAGCGCCTCGACGCGGTACCCGGTCGCGGTCGGCCGCACCGCCGCCTTCCCTCCATGCTGCCCGCCCGTAGCGCCGCCAGAGGGACCACCGCCCCGCCCCACAACGTACGGCGTGCCGTCCACGGTGAACGTGACCCGGTCGTCCTTGCCGACGGTCGGATCGGTGACCTCGGCGAGCAGGTAGAGCCCCTTGGCGGACGAGCGCGCCTGGAACCCGGCGGACACGTCGCCCACGCGCGCGACCGGCGAGTCCGGCAGCAGGTCCCACTCGAGGTCCCGCTTGCCGTCCACCTTGGGCGTCCCGGCCGGCGCCGCCAGCCTCCGTGCCAGTGGCGCCAGCCGGGACGGGTCAACGACGCCCCAGTAAGCGGCCTTGGCCTGCAGCTCGTCGTCGAAGAGCAGCGGTGCGTTCAGCCGCGGGATCGGCCACGACCGCAGCCAGCTCACGTCGTCCGACTCGCCCCACACCGTCACGGAGCTGAGTTTCGCGGCCTGCCGCCGGAAGACGTCGAACAGCTCCTTGTACCGGTGCCCCTGCTGGACGAGCAGCTCGGGCGGGATCGTGTCGTACGAGGAGACGAAGTCGGTATAAATGCTGACGTCGAGCTCGGTGACCTGCTGGTCCACGCCGAGCGTGGCGAAGCGCTCGATCGTGGCCTCGACGGAGGAGGCGGGCGGGTGCTCGATGTTCAGGTGGAGCTGGTGGCCCACGCCGTCGATCGGCACCCCTTCATCCTTGAGCCGCTTGACCAGCGCGTACAGGGCCTCCCGCTTGCGGGGGAACTCGGTGTTGTAGTCGTTGATGAAGAGCTTGGCGTCCGGGTCGGCTTCGTGGGCGACGCGGAAGGCCGTGCGGATGAAGTCGAGTCCGGCGATCTCGTACCACTTGGAGCGACGCAGGCCGTCGGGCTGGTTCTCGTCGATGACCTCGTTGACCACGTCCCAGGCCGCGATCTTGCCCTTGTACCTGGTCACGAGCGTGCGCACGTGCGTTTCCAGGCGCTTGAGCAGCAGCTCCTTGCCGGCGTTCTGGAAGACCCAGTCAGGGGTCTGGCTGTGCCAGGCGAGCGTGTGGCCGCGGATCTTCATGCCGTGCCGGGTGGCGAAGTCCACCAGGTAGTCGCCGTCGGTGAAGGTGAACTCGCCCTCCCTCGGCTCGGTGGCGTCCCATTTGAGCTCGTTGCCGGGCGTGACGCCGTTGAAGTGCCTGGCCAGCAGTTCGCCGTGCACGCCGAGCGTGTCGGGCCTGGTGAACGCCGATCCCATGACGAACGGCACCTTGTCCTTGAGCGCGGGGATGTCGGTCTGGATCGGCTTGGGCTGGACGTAGGTCATGGAGAAGTCGTCCAGGTAGAAGGGGAAAGTGCCGCTGTCGGACTCGACGTACAGGCTGAGGAAGTCGACGTCGTACGCGAGCGTGTACGTGCCGGACAGCCGCACCCACTCGCCGGCCGGCACGTCCTTCGGCGAGACGACGCGCTCGTAGCTCGTGGTGCCGCCGCTCCTGCGCTCGATCGACAGGCCGAGCCGGCCCGAGGCGGTGTCCGGTCCGAGCCGCACCCACACCGACAGGGCGTACTTGTCGCCCTTGGCCATCCGGCCGAGCACGTTCAGCGCGGGGCCGTCCCAAGAGGCCGACCGGCCGCTCACCGCCAGCGCGCGGCTGCCCGCGTGGGCGGCCGCCGTACTCGGCTCGAGCGCGGCGGCGGCCCTGGGCGTCCAGTCCTGCGCGGTGCCGTCCTCGAAGTCGCTGCTGATCGGCTCGCGCGTGGGGTCGCCGAGCGGGGTGATGACGATGTCGTCCAGGTAGAAATCGCTGGTCGCGTCGGAGCTCTCGGCGTAGAGCTGCACGCCGGCGGACTCGGCGGTGAACAGGTAGTTACCCGAGAGCCGCACCCATCCGCCGTCGGTCACGGTGGCCGCCGCGACCCGCTCGTACGTCGTGTCGCCGCCGGTCGGGGTCCGCTGCACGGTCAGCGCGATCGTGCTCGACGGCAGGCCGCTCACCAGCCGCGCGTACGCGGTCACGGTGTAACCGACGCCCCTGACGAACGGCGCGCTGATCGACGCGCCGTGCCACGTGGCGGTCCTGCCGGTGGTCAGGAGGCTGCCGGTCCCGCCGTGGGCCGCGTCCGTCGTCACGGCCACGGAGACGCCGCCGCCGCGCGGACCCCATCCCTGGGTGGTGCCGTCCTCGAAGTCGTACGTGACGTCCGCCGCGGCGTGCGCGGACACCGCGGGCACGAGGCATAACAGGGCGGCGGCCACCAGGGCTCTAAGGGTGCGCACGATGCTCCCGATGAAAGTTTCAGGGAAACGCCGATAAATATCAGGCGGACTGTAGAGGCGGCGCGCTCCGGCGGTCAAGATCGCCCGGTATCTTGCAATCGATTGTTGCAGCAATAGTGCGTTTCACTGCAGAGTATTGACGGAGTGAGGGTACTAGATCAGCATTTCATGCAACCGATTGCCGCAATTCCCGGGCGAGGTTGCCACCTGGTCGGCGACACGCGGGATCCCCGCGAGGTGGTGCTCACGTTCGACGCCTCCGCGGCCACGCAGAAGCCGGACGGCTCGGGACCGTACGGCACCTCCGGCAGCGCCTCGTACACGATCAGCGCCCCCGACTTCACCGCCCGCAACCTCACCTTCGAGAACGCCTACTACGAGGCCGCCCATGGCAACAGCCAGGCCGTGGCCGTGCGGACGACGGGCGACCGGCAGGTGTACGACAACGTGCGCTTCATCGGCAACCAGGACACCCTGTACGCCAACACCGCCTCGGCCACGACGGTCGCCAGGCAGTACTTCACCGGCTGCTACGTCGAGGGCGACGTCGACTTCATCTTCGGCCGCGCCACCGCCGTCTTCGACCACTGCCTGATCAAGGGGAAGACGCGCGGCAGCGCCGACAACAACGGCTATGTGACGGCCGCCAGCACCGAGCTGAGCAACCCGTACGGCTTCCTGATCTACCGCAGCCACCTCACCAGCGACGCGCCCGCCCGCACCTTCCACCTGGGCCGCCCGTGGCCGGCGGGCGGCTCGGCCACGGCCCGCGGCCAGGTGCTGGTGCGCGAGTCGTGGCTGGGCCAGCAGATCAAGGACGCGCCGTGGACCGACATGTCCGGCTTGAGCTGGCGGGACGCCCGCCTGTCCGAGTACCGCAACTACGGCCCGGGCGCGACCGTCAACGACGACCGGCCGCAGCTCGGCCCCGATCAGGCCGCCGCCTTCACCCCCGAGAAGTACCTGGCGGGCGGCGACGGCTGGAACCCGGTCCGCCGGCACCTGCCCGATCCCGCGCGAGCCCGGCCGCGAGGTGCTCCCGCGCAATGACGGCCGGGCGTCGGCCACCACCGGCGGCTCGGCCGCCCGCCCCGAGGACGTCCACGTCGTCAGGACCGGGGCCGAGCTCGTGGCGGCGCTCGGGAACCCGGCCGACAACACCCCGAGATCATCTATGTGAAAGGCGCGATCTCCCAACGGGTGCGGCCATCGACGAAGCCCTGTGCTTGGCCGCCCGCCTCGGAGAACAGATCGGCGTCCGTGAACGCCGTTTCGCCACGGCACGGAACACGCCGGCGGCGTCACGGCCGGACTTCACCCGCGGGCGAGGACCCAGCGGGCGGCATCGAGTTGCCGATCCTTGCGGGTCTTGAGTGTCCGAAAATACTCTGCGTGAGCATGAACGGCGTCTTGCTGAATGCGTTTCTCCGTCGCGGCCCAGATGAAAACAAGATCACTCTTCTTTTTGCACCACACGTCCGTCTCCGCCGCCATGATTTCCTGACGGGAGGGCCTCTCGGTCTTCATCCACCGCTCATCGGTGATGGCCGCGAGCGGGTCTGGGTACTGAAACCCTTTTTTCTGCACGCATGCGCTCCAGGCACGGAAGGCCCGCACGACATCTCCGTCACGCCGGGATCGGTCAAAAGTCTGCCGAATAAGCGTGTTGAACAAGGACGCGTCGGTCTCCGGAGCGTCCTTCAAAAGGTGCGCCTGGGCTTTGTCCGAACATCCTTCCGCGTCATTGGCGGGGTCGCCGTAAACGGCACGCCGCGCCGCAGGCGACAGTTTCTTCAACCGGGCGTCCCGTTCCGCGTTGTGCCGAGCCACCGATGGCCGGTCGAGCGGGGCGTGGTAGCCGAAGAACTGGGCGATTTGCGGCTCGATGACGCCGTAACGGCGGCGGTTCTGCGGTTCGATGTCGTCCTCGGCCGGGAGGGGCAAGAGTTTCCACTTCACCCCCTTGCCGCGCATGCAGTCACGGATGAGGAGATCCTGCGCGGCCTCGATCGTCATGATCTCGGCCGGGGAGAAGTTGTACGCGTCGAACGGGACAACGAGCTTCCGCGCTTCTTCCCCCGCGGGCGGAACGTTCGTGACGGAAGCGGTCCTCGTTCCGCTCTCGGAGGGGGAACCTGCCGTCGCCGCCGAGCAACCATTGGCTGCGACGACCAGAACGAGAACAGCGCTACTCAGCCGAACGGGCACGTTGAGCTCCTGTGAAACATGGGCGGAGTGTGGCGGCGATGCCGCTGAGTGCACACTCCGCCCCTTCTGGCGCGACGGCTATCTCATTGAGCTCAGCTTGTTGTCGAAGCCGTTGTTGGTGAAGTCCTTGTCTTCGCTGTTGCGCTTGGCGGTGTAGCCCACCGGACCGGCGCAATTCTTGCGGTCATACAGCCTTACGGATCGGCTTGTATTGTTTATCATCGAGCTCGCCATGTTGTTCCTGCTGCTGTGCACGTTCCGGCAGGGGCCTTCTGGCCAGAAGACCACCAAACGCCCGCCCCAGAAGTTGAAGTCGTCATGCTCGTATATGCAGAACGCAGGGCAGTCGGATGCGGCCGAGCTGGCATGAGCGGTCGCATTCGAGCCGATCAGGCTTGTGGCGCTCAGCAATAGCGCGGCGACGGCGAGGGTGGTCTTACGCTTCACGTGTCATGCTCCGATCCGTTGTTTTCATCCGGGGCCTTGCCTCTGCGATTCTCAGCTGAGGCAGAAGACGATCCTTGAACGACCTCGTGCATCACGAGATTGACCCTTGTCCCCGGCGCACCGCGAACCGCTCCGGACCGCCGTCGGCCACCAGCTGCTCGGCGACGTCCAGGAACCAATCAAGATCGTGAACTCGTGGGCGAGGCATGTCTGCCACAATAACAGAGCACGCGCTCTAGAATTGCCCTCTCTGGGCGCAGCCATGACCTTGCAAGCGCTCAACTCCACGCCGGCGAACGCGGGCGCCGGCGGCTGCACCGGAAGCTGACACCGGAATTCGCCGTCGGTGTGGGCCTCGGCTCCAAGGTCTACGCCGAGAGCAACGCCTTCGACGGCATCGCGGCGGCGAAGGTCCTGTCGGTGCTCAACGGCACTGCGATCACCGCCAAGGACAACCTGGTGGCCGCGTACAACGCGGCGTACAACGCGGCGAACGGCACGGCCGTCGGTTCGGACGCAGGCTGGACTCCGGCGCTGTTCACCCGCGTCCACCCGCCCCGAGCGCTGCGCGCCCTCGTCCCCGCGGGAGCCGGAGCGGGCCGCCTTCGCTGAGGCGGGTGTCAGAAGACGGTGCCGTCGTGGTGGGTGACGTAGATGACCGAGCCGGTCACCACCATCGCGAGTCCCACCACGATGCCGATCAAGTCGCCGGTCAGTGCCGCGAGCAGCAGCCCGGCGCAGGCGATGACGAGCCCGACGAGCCTCATGGCTCCACGCTAACTCCCGATCGCCGGCCCGGGCGCACCTGGCCGAATGTTGGCCGAGGCGCTGTTTCGCCATGCCCATGTACTGGGAGATATACAACTCATGTCCGTTTGGTTCATCACCGGCTGCTCCACCGGCCTGGGCCGCGCGCTGGCCACCGCCGTGCTGGAACGCGGCTGGCGCGCGGCGGTCACCGCCCGCGACCCCCGGCAGGTGGCCGACCTCGTCGCCGAGCACGGCGACCGGGCCGTGGCCCTCCCGCTCGACGTCACCGACAAGGCCCAGATCGCGGAGGCGGTCAAGCAGGCGGACTCCGCCTTCGGCCGCATCGACGTCCTGGTCAACAACGCGGGTTACGGCTACCTGGCGGCCGTCGAGGAGGGCCAGGACGACGAGGTCCGCGCGTTGTTCGACACCAACGTGTTCGGGCTGATCGACGTCACCAAGGCCGTGCTGCCGGGCATGCGCGCCCGCAGGAGCGGCCACGTCGTGAACATCTCCTCGCTCGGCGGCCTGGCGGCGTTCGGGGCGACGGGGTACTACCACGCCACCAAGTTCGCCGTCGAGGGCATCTCCGAATCGCTGGCGGCCGAGGTCGCGGCGCTGGGCATCAAGGTGACGATCGTCGAGCCGGCGGCGTTCCGTACGAACTGGCCCGGGCCTTCCATGCGCCAGTCCCCCGTCCGCATCGACGACTACGCGGAGACCGCGGGTGTGCGCCGTACCTCCACCCTGGCCACCTACGGCCACCAGCCAGGCGATCCGGGGCGCGCGGCGGAGGCGATCATCGCCGCCGTCCAGGCCGGCGAGCCGCCGCTGCGCCTGCTGCTGGGCCAGGCCGCCTACGACATCGCCTGCGCCCGCCTCGACGCGCTCAGGACCGGGTTCGAGGTGTGGCGCGACGTCACGCTCGGCACCGACTACCGAACGAGCTGATCATCCGCCCCGCCCGGCGACGCCGAGCGGCAGGGGGCGTGCCGTGGGAGCACGCCCCCTGCCGCGGCGTCAGCCGGCGTAGGCCTTGACCTCCAGGAGGCCCACGGAGTTGCTGCCGTTACCGGTGAGCAGCACCCGCAGGCGGGTCGTGCTCGTGGCGGTGAAGGTGAGGCTGTTGTAGGCGTTCTTGTTCAGCGTGTACGCCGACGCGCCCGGCACGTCCACGTACGCGCTGCCGTTCCAGTACTGCAGCTTCCACGACGCCGGCATGTCGATCCCCTGGTCGTCGTCGAAGAAGTACACCTCGGCCCGCTTCAGGGACTGGGCCGAGGACCACGTGAGGTCCACCCACTGCTGCCCGGTCTCCGGCCAGCAGCCCCAGCGCGGGTTGACGGTGTCGTTGGACGACGGCGGGTCGATCCCGTCGTTGACCGCGGCCACGCTCTCCCACGACGAGGTGTACGACGCCGACGGCGTGGCCGCCAGCGCCAGGTTGGGGTTCTGGGGCGGTTGCACGCCGCCCCGGTTGTGGACCTTGACCTCGGTGAGCCCGGTCCTGGCGCCGGAGGCCGCCGTGGACAGCACCCGCATCCGCTGCGCGTTGATCGCGGTGAACTGGACGACGTTGTAGTTGGCCCGTGGCGCGGCCGGGGTCTTGGCCTGGCCGGGCACGTCCACCCAGGCGCTGCCGTTGTGGTACTGGATCGTGTACGACGCCGGCGCCCGATAGGTCGAGCTGGCCGGCCGGCTGTCCTTGAAGTAGAGCCGGACCTCGTTGAACGTGCGGGTCGCGCCGAAGTTCAGCTCGTACCAGTCCTGCCCCGCGGTGGTGCCGCCCCAGAACGGCTCGTTGATCGGGAACCCGTCCTTCGCCCCCGCCGCGGAGCTGCCCGAGGCGGTGGTGGAAGCGGTGGCGGTGGCGTCGGCGGCGAGGTTGGTGAGGTTGTCGGTCAGATCGACGCCCGCCTTGGCCAGCATGTCGACCATGCGGGCGCTGGAGTGGACGACCTGCGTGGGCGCCTGGAGCCCGGGCACGGCCACGTGGTGCGTGACGGTCCCGCTGGTGGTGACGTTACCGGTGGCCGGGTCCCACGTGAACGGCACCAGCGACGACACCGTGGCCGCCCGGCTGCCGTTAATGAAGATCGAGTAGCCCTCGGGCACGCCCGGGTAGCGCACGACGCCGTCGGCGGGGTCGTCCCAGACGATGGTCAGGTCGGCGTTGCGGTAGCGCAGGTTGTTGACGGTGAAGTGGGACCAGCCGATGTTGATCGGCGAGAGCTCCACCTTGGCGTCGTTGCGCGGCCGCAGCCCGGCGACGTCCTCGATCACGGTCCAGTTGCTGCTGCCCAGGATGTTGTGGTGGATCCACGAGCGGTACGTGATCGACGAGCCGTTCCAGTCCGCCCAGAACTCGTTGGCGTCCGGATACTGGGTGTTGCCGTTGATGTACTGCGCCCAGGCGTTCCAGTAGAGCAGCTTCTTGTACCAGGTCGTGTCGATCCACTCGTTGGAGTAGTTCCGCAGCACCGAGGAGAGCAGGCGGAACTGCACGGTGGAGTTGATCGTGGAGAAGTTGTTGCTGCCGGTGCCCGAGGCCGCCTTGTCGGCCTGGTTGGCGGTGTAGAAGGGGAAGATCGGATACTGCGCCGGATCGTCGAAGAGGCGCAGTGCCTGCTTGTAGGTGGCGGTGTTGGGGATCGCGCCGACGGCGAACGGGTAGTAGTTGTTGATCTCCTTCCACGGCACCCATTCGTTGGTGGGCTTCAGCCGGTGCTCGAACAGCTGCCTGTTCGGGTTCCACAGCACGTTCACGATGGCGTTCTGGATCTGGGTGGCCAGCGTGCGCATCTCGTTGGCCTTGGCCGTGTTGCCGATCGCCTCGTACGCCTGCGCGGCGGCCAGCGCCCCGCTGTACTGGTAGGCGGCCTCGGCGCGGTCCATTCTCTGGTTGGGTCTCCAGTGGAAGGAGACGGCGTCCGCGTCGTTGCCCGTCAGGGCGCCCCAGTCGTACTCGATGAGCTTGTTGTTGTCGGTGTCGTAGTAGGACAGCTGGCCCTTGACGTCCTGCTCGGCGTAGCGGGCCAGGTTCGCGGCGATGGCGGGCTGGCCGCCGTGGATCTGATAGCTCTTCCAGGCTGCCTCGCCGATGTACTGCGTGTAGCTGTTCGACCAGTTCTCCGGGTCGCCCGGGTTGTCCACGAAGCGGCCGTTCTTGGAGACCTGGCCGACGCTCAGCCAGTCGCCGTACCCGTAGATCGGGTTACGCAGGTACTTGAGGTCGTCGATGTGCATGGGCTGGGTCAGCACGATCGCGTTGTTGTAGCCCAGCGCGCCCTCGACGGAGGTGGGGAACTGGAACGTCTGCCCGGGGATGTCGGCGTCGAGGTGGTTGAAGCGCATCAGCCACCAGCGGTAGTAGATGTTCTTCTTGATGGCCGGCTCGGGCACGTCGATGTAGGGGACGTTGTCGGCCCACCACTTGTTGTAGGCGCGCACGTGCGTGGCGAACGCGGTGGCGGGCGTGTAGCCGGCGTAGGCGTCGTATTCGGTGCGGGAGGCCGGGATCTCGTTCGTGACGAACCCCATGACGACCTTGACGGTGGCCGTCGCTCCCGCCGCGACCGTCACGGACCTGTTGAGGCCGCCGCTGGAGACTGTGAACCCGTCGCCGGTGAGCCTCGGGTAGAGCGTGGTGAGGTTGTTGTAGGCGTTCACCTGGCCGGTCAGCTCACTGCCGCTGCCGGTGGTGGCGTACGGCGAGGTGGCCCGCAGCTGCAGCGTCGTCGAGGCGGAGCCGCCGTTGGTGATGGCCAGGTTGGCCACGGCCACGTTGTTCTCGGTGATGAACTTCGTCTGGTCGACCGTGATGGAGCCGCTGGTGTGCCGGCTCTTCCAGTAGCTGGGCGCCTGCCAGCGCGAGTTCACCTGCTCGGTGAAGGTGCCGGGGGTGACGGCGACGGTGAAGGCGTTGTTGTTGCTGATGCTCTCCCAGTACGCCGCCTGGCCGGCGAAGCCCAGCGTGCCGGGCGTGTGGGTCTTCATGAACAGCGCACGTCCGCGCGACATGAGCCACGTGCCGGCCGGGTCGTTGCCCGAGCGGGCCAGCAGCCGGTCCATCCAGAAGTCGGTGCCGGAGCTCTCGGCGTTGTAGATGGCCTGCATCATGTTGCCGGTCGTGTACGACCCCGGCGGCGCGGGGATGGCCGGGCCGTTGAACGTCGGGAAGCCGATGGTCTGGTCGGCCTGGGCCGGTAACGCCACCAGACCCATGACGAGGAGCAGGGCGACTAAGACACGCCTCATGAGAAGGCCCTCCATTCGAGCACGCCGGTCGAGTATCCGGACTTGGAGGTGATGTTCAGCCGCAGCCGGGTCGTGTTGACCGAGGTGAACGTCGTGGTGTTGAAGGTGTTGCCCGCCACGCCGCAGGACGACTGGCCGGGCACGTTGACGTAGGCGCTGCCGTTCCAGTACTGCACCTGGCACGAGGCCGGCAGGTCGATGCCCAGGTCGTCGTCGAACCAGTAGGTCTGGATCCTGGAGATGTTCTGGGCGCCGGCCCAGCGGTACTCGATCCACTCGGTGCCCTGGTGGTCCCAGTTGCCGTAGGCGCCGTGGCTGTGGTCGGCCGAGTTCGCCGGGGTGTAGCCGTCGTTGACCGCGGCGAGCGTCTCCCACGGCGAGACGTAGGAGGTGGACGGGGTGGCGCTGGCCGCCAGGTTGCCCGGAGTGGTGGGCCCGCCGGTCTGTACGACCTTCTGCATGGTGCCGTCGGCGTTGAAGTAGAGCTTGTCGATGGTCACCGAGCGGCGGAAGTTGCCCCCGCCCGGGGCGGCGGCGTTGTGGTAGACCATGTACCACTGGCCCTTGTACTCGATGATCGCCGGGTGGTTGGTGGTCGAGCTGACCTGGTCGAGCACCACGCCCCGGTGCGTCCACGGACCGAGCGGGTTGCTCGCGGTGGCATAGCGGATGCAGGCGTAGCCCGGTGCCGAGCAGGCCGAGTCGTTGGCCGCGTAGGCGAGGTAGTAGACGCCGTTGCGCTTGAACATCCAGGGGGCCTCCCAGAAGTTCGACACGCCGCTCGGCGTGATCACCGAACCCTGCATGGAGGTCATGTTGGCGTTGAGCTTGACCGCGCGCAGGCCGTAGTAGGAGCCCCAGTACATGTAGACCTGGCCGTCGTCGTCGGTGAAGACGGTCGGGTCGATGTTGAGCGGGGAGGAGTTGGGGGTGCTGTCGCTGATCAGCGGGCCGCCCTTGGCGTCGCGGAACGGGCCGAGCGGGCTGTCGCCGACGGCCACGCCGATGTCCATCCAGCCTGCGCCGTTGCCGTTGACCGGGACGTACCAGTAGTACTTGCCGTCCGCGCCGCGCTCGACCTCGCCCGCCCAGGCGTCGGCGCCCGCCCAGGAGAAGTTCGAGATCGAGAGCTTGGCGCCCTGGTCGGTGAAGTTGGTGGCGTCGCTCGAGGTGAAGACGTGCCAGTCGCGCATGACGAAGTTCGTGCCGCCCGGCGGTGCCTCGTCGTGGCCGGTGTAGAGGTACAGGGTGTCGCCGACGACCAGCGCGGCCGGGTCGGCCGTGTAGATCGCGGTGGTGATCGGCGCGCCCGCGTTCGCGGGCGTGGCATTGCCGAGGATGAGCACGAGTGCCGCGGTGAGGGCCGCTGCCCAGCGTCGTCTCATGAGTTCGCCCCTTACAATCTAGCGATCG
The DNA here is from genome assembly GCF_044466425.1 of Nonomuraea sp. NPDC049400. Lineage (NCBI taxonomy): Bacteria > Bacillati > Actinomycetota > Actinomycetes > Streptosporangiales > Streptosporangiaceae > Nonomuraea > Nonomuraea sp. NPDC049400. The sequence goes on along the minus strand of NZ_JBITMP010000002.1, from coordinate 424 downwards.
CTAGTGTTAGCGCTAACAGGGATCGAAGCGGTCTACCTAAAAGGTTTTCGGGAACGTAGAACGGCCGGGCAGGGCCTGTCAATCGCCCGCCGCAACCACGCGCACACACCGTGAACTGCGGATCTTTGCGCTCACCTTTGCTGATCAGCTAGGGAGCAGCTCAGTTACAGTTTCATATCGCCGAAAAGGCTTTCGATGAACTCATGAAACGTTCATGCAGCACAAAGGGGACGCCAAGGGCCCGCCCCGTACCGTGAGGTTCCGAAGCAACGGAACACCCCTCAGAAGGAAACACAGTGGGACACGATCACGAAGGCCAGCGGGTCAGCCGTCCCTACCGTTGAAGCGTCTGAGCTCGTAGGGTTCAGATGCCCCGGGAGGGGCGGGTGTGGCTCTCAGTCGTCTGCCGCTGGTGTGGCTCCCT